>NZ_QGGF01000199.1 GCF_003857015.1 Micromonospora globispora
GCCGGTATGCGTGCGATCCATTTCCGCGCCGACGACGTGACGCTGGAGGCGGCGGCACATCGTCGGCAGGACCGCGACGCACGTGTTTCCACGATGTGAAAAGACTTTTTCGTTGCGGGCGAGTATGGGCGATATCACATCGACCGTCAAGACCTGCCCAGGACCCCGCCGTGCGGCGGCATGCCGGGCCGGGACAGCGAAAGCGGCGAATGGCGGTTGGCCGCCCGCCGATGCTTGCGCTCCCCCGCCGGTTCGTTGATACGGTCTCCGTAATGCGGTACCCACCTTCCGCATAGCGGACTTCCTGAGCCGAGAGGTAGCTGCGGCATGACCCCCACCGGTCGTCACTTCCTCCAGATCCCGGGCCCCACCAACACCCCGGACCGAGTGCTCCGCGCCATGGCGGCACCCACCATCGACCACCGCGGCCCACAGTTCGCAGAGCTCGGCCTGGCGGTGCTCGAGGCCCTCAAGCCGGTCTTCGGCACGACCCAGCCCGTCGTCATCTACCCGGCCTCGGGCACCGGGGCGTGGGAAGCCGCCCTGGTCAACACCCTCAGCCCCGGCGACACGGTGGTGTGCTTCGAGACCGGCCACTTCGCCACCCTCTGGCAGGAGATGGCCCGCAGACTCGGCCTCGAGGTCGACTTCGTGCCCGGCGACTGGCGGCACGGCGTGGACCCGGAGGCCGTGGCCGACAAGCTGCGCAACGACCCGGGACACCGGATCAAGGCCGTTCTCGTCGTGCACAACGAGACCTCGACCGGCGTGACGAGCCGGATCGCCGAGATACGGCAGGCGATCGACTCCACCGGCCATCCCGCACTACTGCTGGTGGACACCATCTCCTCCCTGGGGTCCATCGAGTACCAGCACGACGCCTGGGGCGTCGACGTCACGGTGGCCGGCTCGCAGAAGGGTCTGATGCTGCCGCCCGGCCTCAGCTTCAACGCGATCAGCCAGAAGGCGCTGGAGGCGTCGAAGACGGCCCGGCTGCGGCGGTCGTTCTGGGACTGGCAGCCGATCCTCGAGGCCAACCAGCGCGGCTTCTTCCCGTACACCCCGGCCACCAACCTGCTGTACGGCCTGCGGGAAGCGCTGCGCATGCTGGACGAGGAGGGCCTGGCCAACGTCTACGCCCGCCACCGACGGCACGCCGAGGCGACCCGCCTGGCGGTACGCGGGTGGGGCCTCGAGGTGCTCTGCGCCGACGAGCGTGAGCACTCCGGCTCGCTGACGGCCGTCATCGTCCCGGACGGGTACGACGCCGACAAGATCCGCGCCGTCATCCTCGACCGCTACAACATGTCCCTCGGCGCCGGCCTCGGCAAACTGGCCGGGAAGATCTTCCGGATCGGCCACCTGGGTGACTTCAACGACCTCATGCTCGCCGGCACGCTCGCGGGGGTCCAGATGGGACTCGTCGCCGCCGGTTCTCCCATCGATCCCACGGGCATCAACGCCGCACTGGACCGGCTGCAACGTCCCTGAAGCCGCCCAGCCGGGCGCCCTTGTCGGCGCCGACCTCACAGGGGAGGACAGGGCCTTGACCATCAGCCGGAACCGCGTCGACAGCGATGACCAGGAACTCGGCGGGGAGCTCGCCCGGGACCTCGGGCGCGCCCTCCACGGGGAGGTGGGCTTCGACGCGTACACCCGCCACCTGTTCTCCCGCGACGCCAGCATGTACGCGATCCGGCCGCTGGGCGTGGTCTTCCCGCGACACGCGGACGACGTCGCGGCCGCCGTCGAACTGGCGGGCCGGTACGGCGTACCGGTGGTGCCGCGCGGTGGTGGCACGAGCCTCGCCGGCCAGACCATCGGACCCGGCCTGGTGCTCGACCTGTCCCGGCACATGCACCGCATCCTGGACATCGACGTGGACACCCGGGTGGCGCGGGTGCAGCCGGGCGTCGTCCAGGACCAGCTCAACCGCGCGGCCGCCGCGCACGGGCTGATGTTCGGCCCGGACACGTCGACCAGCAACCGCGCCACCATCGGTGGGATGCTCGGCAACAACTCCGCCGGCAGCGGATCCGTCCGCTACGGCATGACGATCGACCACATCCGCGAACTCGACGTCGTGCTCTCCGACGCCTCCCGGGCGCACTTCGCCCCGACGGACGCGGCCGAACGGACCCGTCGCGCCGGCCTGCCGACGCTCGAGGGGACGATCTACCGGCAGCTGCCGGAGCTGCTCGACGCCACTGCCGGCGCCATCGCCACCGGTTTCCCACCGTACTGGCGGCGGGCCTGCGGCTACCGGCTGGACCGGCTCGCCGGCGATTCGTCGTTCAACCTGGCCCCGTTCGTCGTCGGGTCCGAGGGCACCCTCGTGATCGCGACCGAGGCGCTCGTGGACCTCGTGCCCAAGCCGCGCCGGACGGTGATCGCGCTCGGCCACTTCACCTCGGTCCTCGCCGCCATCGAGGCGACCGAGGACGCTCTGGCCTGCGACCCGTCGGCCGTGGAGATGATGGACCGCACCATCCTCGACCTGTCCCGGCAGAAGATCGAGTACGCCGACCTCGGCCGGACCCTGGAAGGCGACCCGGAGGCGCTGCTCTTCGTCTCGTTCAGCGGGGACGACGAGCCCGAACTCGCCGGTCGGCTCGATCGCCTGGCCGCGCTCTGGAACAGGCACGGCCACGGCTACCACACCCTGCGCGCCGAGACGGCCCAGCAGCAGGCCCCGCTGCTCAAGGTGCGCAAGTCCAGCCTGGGCCTGCTGATGGCCGCCGGCAGCGGGACCCGGCGTCCGCTGGCGTTCGTCGAGGACACCGCGGTCGACCCGAAGCACCTCGCCGACTACACCAGGCGCTTCCGTCAGGTGCTCGACCGGCACGGCCTGGCGGCCGGCTTCTACGGGCACTGCTCCGTCGGTTGCCTGCACATCCGACCGTTCGTGGACGTCAGCAAACCGGAGCAGGTCCGGGCGATGCGCGCGGTCGCGGAGGAGATCAAGGACCTCGTCCGGGAGTACGGCGGGGTCAACTCCAGCGAGCACGGTGACGGCCTGGTCCGCAGCGAGTTCAACCGGGAGATCTTCGGCGAGGAGCTCTACGAGGCGATGCGGGCGGTCAAACGCATCTTCGACCCGGAGAACCGGATGAACCCCGGCAAGATCGTGGACGCGCCCGCCATGACGGAGAACCTCCGCGACGCCGCGCTCCCGGCGGCGCCGCCGATCCGGACCCGGTTGGCGTTCGACGTGGTCGGGGGCATGCGGGGCGCGGCCGACCGGTGCATGAACATCGGGCTGTGCCGCAAGAGCGCGACCGGTGCCATGTGTCCGTCGTACATGGCCACCCGGCAGGAGGAGCACGCCACCCGCGGCCGAGCCAACGCGCTGGTCAAGGCGCTGTCCGAGCCGGACCCGGCCGCGGCGCTCGGTGACGAGCGGCTGCACGAGATCCTCGACCTGTGCCTGATGTGCAAGGCGTGCAAGAGCGAGTGCCCACTCGGCGTGGACATGGCCTCGCTGAAGGCCGAGGCGCTCGCGCACCACCACGACGCCCACGGCGTACCGCTGCGCTCGCGGCTCTTCGGGGCCATCCGGATGCTCAACCGCGTCGGCTCGGCCGTGGCTCCGCTGTCCAACCTGCCGGTCGGCAGTCGCGTGCTGCGCCGGCTGATGGACCGCGCGGCCGGCATCACCCCGCACCGTCCGCTACCGGCCTTCCAGCGGGGCAACCTGGTCCGCTGGTTCCGCCGCCATACCCGCTCAGCGGACGGACCGGCGCCACAGGGCGAGGTGACGTTCCTGGCCGACTCCTTCACCACCTTCACCGAACCGGGGATCGGCCGGGCCGCGGTGGAACTGCTGGAAGCCGCCGGCTGGGCGGTTCGCCTGGAGAGCGGCGGATGCTGCGGTCGGGCCAGCTTCTCCAAGGGACTGCTCGACGACGCGAGACGACGGGCGCGGGGGCTGACCGCCCGGCTGGTCCGCTCGTCGCAGCCCGGATCTCCGATCGTCGGGTGCGAGCCGTCCTGCATCCTGACCCTGCGCGACGAACACCGGCAACTGCTACCCGACGACCCGAACGTACGGGACGTCTCCGGTCGGGTCCGTCAGGTGGAGGAACTGCTGGTCGAGGCCATCGATGCCGGTCGGCTGCGGCTCGGCGAGTCGGCAATCTCCGGCCGGCGCATCCTCTACCACGGGCACTGCCACCAGAAGGCCGAGGTGGGTACGGCCGCCACCGTGGCGTTGCTGCGTCGCATCCCCGGCGTCGAGGTGGTCGAACTGGACGCCGGTTGCTGCGGCATGGCCGGCTCGTTCGGGTACGAGTCCGAGCACTACGACCTGTCGATGACGGTGGGCAACGACCGGCTCTTCCCGGCCATCCGGGCCGAGTCGGCAGACACGGTGGTGGCCGCGACGGGGGTGTCCTGCCGGCAGCAGATCCGGCACGGCACGCAGCGGGTGGCCTGGCATCCGCTCGAACTGGTCCGCCAGTCGGTCTCCACCGGGTGACCGATCGCTGGCCCTCGTGGACGGTCGAGGACGGTCGAGTGCCGGGGCGGTGGTTCGCCGGCCCCGGCGGGGTGCTGTCGCAGCCCCGCCGGGGTCCGGCTCCTGCTCAGCTCTCGGCCGACACCTGGTACGCGGGAAGCGTGAGGAAGTCGGCGTAGTGATCGACGAGTGCCACCTCGAGGACCAGCCGGCGAGCCTGGGCGAACCGCTCCTCGTCGAACTGCTCCTTGCCCAGGGTGTCGCGGATCTTGGTCAGCTCCTCGTCGAGGATGCGCTCGACCAGATTGCGGGTGACCGTGGTACCCGTGTCAAGCGTGACGTCGTTGTGCACCCACTGCCAGATCTGCGACCGGGCGATCTCGGCGGTCGCCGCGTCCTCCATCAGGTTGAAGATGGCCACGGCGCCGTTGCCGGCCAGCCAGGAGGCGAGGTACTGCAGCGCGACGCTGATGTTGTTGCGCAGCCCGGCCTCGGTGACGGCACCGGGGGTGCTGGCCACGTCGAGCAACTGGTCCGCGGTGACCGAGACGTCCTCGCGCGGCCGGTCGAGCTGGTTGGGCTTGTCGCCGAGCACCCGGTCGAAGACCTCCTGGCAGATGGGCACCAGGTCGGGGTGGGCCACCCAGGAGCCGTCGAAGCCGTCCCCGGCCTCCCGTTCCTTGTCCTCCCGGACCTTGGCCAGCGCCACCTGGTTGACCTGCGGATCACGCCGGCTGGGGATGAAGGCGGCCATCCCGCCGATCGCGAAGGCCCCCCGCTTGTGACAGGTGCGGACGAGCAGTTCGGTGTAGGCGCGCATGAACGGGGCGGTCATCGTCACCGAGTTCCGGTCCGGCAGGACGAAGTGGGGGCCGGAGTCGCGGAAGTACTTGATGATGCTGAACAGATAGTCCCACCGGCCGGCGTTGAGCCCGGACGCGTGCTCGCGCAGCTCGTAGAGGATCTCCTCCATCTCGAACGCCGCCGGCATGGTCTCGATCAGGACGGTCGCCCGGATCGTGCCGTGCGGGACGCCGAGCTCCTGCTGGGCGAAGGTGAACACCTCGTTCCACAGCCGCGCCTCGAGGTGGCTCTCCATCTTGGGCAGGTAGAAGTACGGCCCACTCCCCCGGCGCAGGAGCTCCTGCGCGTTGTGGAAGAAGTACAGGCCGAAGTCCACCAGGGCGCCGACGACCGGCCTGCCGTCCACCAGCAGGTGGGTCTCGTCGAAGTGCCAGCCGCGGGGCCGTACCACGATGGTGGCGAGCCGCCGGTCCTCGCGCAGCGCGTACTCCCGGCCGTCGGGGGCGGTGAAGGTGATGGTGCGGCGCACCGCGTCGTACAGGTTGAGCTGCCCGCCCACGACGTTGCCCCAGTGCGGCGTGTTCGCGTCCTCGAGGTCGGCGAGCCAGACCCGGGCGCCGGAGTTGAGCGCGTTGATCGCCATCTTGCGCTCGGTCGGCCCGGTGATCTCCACCCGGCGGTCCTGCAGGTCCTCGGGGGCCGGCGCGACGCGCCACGCGGCCTCCCGCACCTCCCGGGTTTCCGGGCGGAAGTCCAGGCTGTGGGTGCGCGCCACCTCGTCGCGGCGCTGACGGCGCAGGCCGAGCAGCTCGTCGCGGCGGGCGCCGAACCGTCGTTGCAGCTCCGCGACGAAGGCCAGGGCCTCGGTGGTGAGGATCTCCTCGCCGCGCGGCACGGGGCCGCCGGTCACCTCGATATCGGGCATCCGGATCACCTTCTTCCGTCAAACGTTCATCATGGTGGATAATAGTTTCCGCCTTGCGGAAGTCAAGCGGCGTGGCACGCGAGAGGCTTTTCCGACGTGCCAGCTAGACTTCTGCCATGCGGAAACAGCGGGGCGTGCTGGTGCCCTGGCGTGCATCCGGGTGAGTAGGAGGACCTCAGTGACGGAGTCGAACCCGGACCTGGCTGCCGACGCCACGCAGCCCAGAGGTCGGGTGCCCGGTGGGGTCCAGTCGCTGGAACGGGCCTTCGAACTGCTCGAAACCATGGCGGACGCCGGCGGCGTCATCGGGCTGTCCCGGCTCGCTCAGGAGTCCGGGCTCGCGCTGCCCACCATCCACCGGCTGATCCGCACCCTGGTCGACCTCGGCTACGTCCGCCAGGAGCCGTCCCGGCAGTACTCCCTCGGTCCCCGGCTGATCCGGCTCGGCGACAGCGCCAGCCACCTGCTGGGCACCTGGTCGCGGCCCTACCTCTCCCGGCTGGTCGACTCGCTCGGCGAGAGCGCGAACCTCGCGATGCTCGACGGTGACCGGGTGGTGTACGTCGCCCAGGTCCAGTCCAGGCAGTCGATGCGGATGTTCACCGAGGTCGGACGGCGCGTCTACCCGCACTGCACGGCCGTGGGCAAGGCCCTGCTCGCCCACCTGCCCCCCGCCGACGTGCAGACGCTGCTCAAGCGCACCGGCATGCCGGCCCAGACCGAGCACACGATCACCGAACCGGACCGGTTCGCCGAGGAGATCGAGCGGGTACGGGCCAACGGGTACGCCATGGACGACGGCGAGCAGGAGATCGGCGTGCGGTGCGTCGCCGTACCCGTGCTCGGGACCTCCAACCGGCTCGCGGTCTCGGTCTCCGGGCCGGCGCCCCGGATGACCCCCGACGTGGTCGAGCGGGCCGTGCCCCTGCTCCGGCAGGCCGCCGCGGACCTGGCCGACGAGCTGAGCGCCCCCCGACCCACGGGGGCCGTCGCCGGCTGACCCGGTGACGGAACCGGAACCTCCGCGGCCCAGCCTCAGGCCGGGGCGCGGTCGCCCGCGGCGGTGTCCGTCCGACCAGTCGGAAGTAGGGACGTCGCTGCCGCGTGCGCCCGGGCCCGGTCGACGTACCCCTCGGCGTTCCGCACGATGTCCGCGCGTTCGTCCTCGGACAGCGCACGCCGAACCTTGGCCGGCACGCCGGCGACGAGCGAACCGGGCGGAATCACCGTCCCCTCCAGCACGACCGCGCCGGCGGCCACGAGCGAGCCGGAGCCGATCCGGGCGCCGTTGAGGACCACCGACCCCATACCGATCAGGACGTCGTCCTCGATCGTGCAGCCGTGCAGCACCGCGCGGTGCCCGACGGAGACTCCCGAGCCCACCACCGCCGGGAAGCCCGGATCGGCGTGCACGACGCAGCCGTCCTGGATGTTGCTGCCGGCGCCGACGCTGATGTCCTCGGTGTCGGCGCGCAGCACGCAGCCGTACCAGACGCTGGCACCGGGTGCCAGCCGCACGGAGCCGATGATGGTGCACCCGGGCGCGGCCCAGGCCGCCTGATCGATCTCCGGCCTCCGGTCGCCGAAGTCGACGACGAGCGGTCGCGTGGTCACGATCGGGACCTCCGGTCCTGCGGTGCGGTGCGGGAGCGGGCGAGCTGGTCCAGCCAGGCCTCCGCCTCCGGGGAGCGGCCGTCGAGCGAGGGGCCCAGTTCGAGGATGAAGGTGTGCTGCCCGTGGTCGGCGAGCAGCTCGACGACCTCCTGCCGGTCGCCGCGTTCCAGGGCCTCCAGGATCGTGCGGTGCCGTTCGACGTTGCCCCACAGTCCCTCGTCGGGCACCCTCGCCCGCTGGTTCATGGCCATGCAGAGGCGCATCTGCAGGGACAGGGAGCGGTAGGCGTCCTCCAACCGGCGGTGCCCGGCCAGCCCCACCACAGCCAGATGGAAGTCGAAGGCGCGATCGGTGACGGTGGCCGCGTCACCCGCGCGGGCGGCCTCCTCCAACTCGCGTAGGGCCGTCCGGCAGCGCTCGAGACGCGCGGGCACCCGCACGGGCACGCCCAACTCGACCGCCATCCGCTCGAGCTGGTCGCGGAGGCTGAAGATCTCGTACACGTCGTGCAGGGTGATCGGGACGACGATCGCGCCGCGCCGCGGCTGCTGCACGATCAGGCCCTCCTGCTCCAGCACCCGCAACGCTTCGCGCAGCGGCGGCCGGGACACGCCGAGCTGGTGGGTGAGCTGGTTCTCCACCACGCGATCCCCGGGTTGCAGCCGGCCCGAGAGGATCATCTTGCGCACGGCGTCCGCAGCCAGCTGCGACATGCTCGGTGGACCCACGATCCGGACCGCCTCACCCGTCACCGTCGCCCTCTCCCCCATCGGAGCTCCTCGAAGTCGTCGCGCGGTGCGGCCGGCCGCGACACGCCGTTCCCGACCGCCGAACAAACTCTTGTCTTCTGTAGACAAGCCCGCACTCTACCGGTAGCTTTCGCATCCGAACACCCCCGCGCATCCCCGGCACGGGCGTTCGATCACCGCGCCGATCAGTCGGAGGCAGGTCGATGAGCACGAAACGCACGCCACCCCTGGCGGGAGTGACTGTGGTCGAGATCGGAGCGTTCATGGCGGCGCCGTTCGCCGCCATGCAACTGGCCGACCTCGGCGCGGACGTCATCAAGGTCGAGCACGCGGTCGGCGGGGACCCGGTACGCCAGACCGGTCCGTTCCTCGGGACGGAGAGTTCGCCGTTCGTCCGGATCAACCGCAACAAGCGCTCGGTCGCCCTGGACCTCAAGTCCCCGGACGCCCGCCGAGCCTTCCTCCGCCTGGTCGAACGGGCCGACGTGCTGGTGGAGAACCTCCGGCCCGGTGCCATGCGGCGGCTCGGCCTGGGTTACGAGGACCTGCGGGAGATCAACCCTCGGCTGGTGTACGCCTCCGCCTCCGGCTGGGGGCAGGACGGGCCCCTCGCGGGCCTGCCCGGGCTGGACATCATGGCGCAGGCCCGGAGCGGCCTGATGAGCATCACCGGCCACCCGGGCGGTCCACCGGCCAAGGTGGGCGTGCCGATCTGCGACCTCGTCTGCGGCCTCTACGTGGCGCTCGCGGTCACCGCCGCGCTGCGCGAGCGGGACCGCTCCGACGCGGGCCAGTACATCGACGTCAGCCTGTACGAGGCTGGTGTCTCCTTCGCCGTCTGGGAGGCGGGAAAGTACTTCGCCACCGGCGAGGTGGGCGGCCCGATGGGCTCCGCGCACCAGAGCAACGCCCCGTACCAGGCGGTGCACAGCAGCGACGGGTACGTGACGATCGGTGCCACCACACCCCGCAACTGGCAGGCGTTCTGCGACGCCCTCGGGCTGACCCACCTGCTCGACGACCCCCGCTACGCCGACGCGTTCTCCCGCCTGGCGAACCGCACCGAGCTGATCGGGACCATCGAGACGGTCACCAGCACGATGAGCACCGACGAGATCGTCGAACGGCTCAACAAGGCCGGCGTACCGTGCGCCCCCATCGCCGACTACGGCGAGGTGTTCACCGACGAACACCTCGCCGCCCGCGACTTCTTCTGGGACGCCGAGCACCCGACCGTGGGGCCGGTGCGGCAACTCGGGTCGCCGATGCGGCTGTCCGAGACCCCGGTGCGGCGCGACGGGGCGGGACCGATGCTCGGCGCCGACACCCGCGAGGTGCTGGCCGCCGTGGGCTGCAGCCCAAAGGAGATCGAGGGTCTCGTCGCGTCCGGCGCCGCCGTGGCAGCGGACGGATGACTACGGCCGTACGGCCCAGAGCAGCGTCGACGAGCAGGAGGTAGGCCATGTCCGCTCCCCCCGGTTCCCGCGCCGAGGTCCTCGTGGACCGGCAGGGCCCGGTCCTCACCGTGACCTTCAACCGGCCCGCGCAGCGCAACGCGATGACGTGGGCGATGTACGACGGCCTGTACGAGGCGTGTGAACGGGCCGACGCGGACGACGACATCCGGCTGCTCGTGCTGCGCGGAGCCGGTGATGACGCCTTCGTCTCGGGTACCGACATCCGCCAGTTCGCCGAATTCACCAGCGGGGACGACGGCGTCGCGTACGAGCGGCGGATCACGCGCGTGCTCGACCGGCTCGAGGACGTCAACGTACCGACGGTCGCGGCCATCCGGGGGTACTGCGTCGGGGCGGGCCTGGCGATCGCCGCCGTGTGTGACCTGCGCCTGGCCACGCCGGACGCCAAGTTCGGCATCCCCGTCGCGAGGACCCTGGGCAACTGCCTGTCGATGCCCACCTACGCGCTGCTGGTGCACCACCTCGGGCCGGCCCGTACCCTGGATCTGCTGCTCAACGCGAAGTTCTACTCCGGCCAGGAGGCGCACGCGGCGGGGTTCGTGGCCGAGTCCACGACGGACCTCGACGAGGCCGTCCAGCAGACGGTCGACCGCCTGCTCGGGCACGCCCCGCTCACCATGTGGGCGACGAAGGAGGCGGTCCGCCGGTTGCGCCGCGGTGAAGTGGCCGGGGACGACATCGTCTCCCGGGTCTACGGCAGCCACGACTTCCGCGCCGCCGTGCAGGCGTTCACCAGCAAGCAGACCAGGACCTGGACCGGACGGTGACCACGATGCGACGAGGGAGCGAAGAGATGTTGCTGCCGGCCCTGTCCGGGGTGTTCGGTGACGCGGCGGACGCGATCCGGGTCGGCGACCAGCGGGCGTCCCGGGAGGACCTGCTGTCGGCCGCCACCGCCCTGGCCGATCGGATCGCCGGAAGCCCCGCGGTGGCGGTCTGGGCGACCGCCGGCATGGAGACCGTGGTGGCGGTCGTGGCCGGCCTGCTCGCCGGCGTGCCCGTGGTGCCCGTGCCGCCGGACTCCGGCCCGAGCGAACGGGACTACGTGCTACGCGACTGCGCCGCGTCGCTGCTGCTCGTCCCCCCGACCAGCGCGGGAACCGCGCCGCTGGCCGAGGTGGCGGTCCCCGTTGCCACCGTCGACGTGACGGCACGCTCGTCCACCAGCTACCCGGAACCTGCGGACGGCACCGCGCTGATTCTCTACACCTCCGGCACCACCGGTGCACCGAAGGGCGCCCTGATCCCGCGGCGGGCGATCGCCGCCGACCTGGACGCGCTCGCGGACGCCTGGGCGTGGACTCCCGAGGATCTGCTCGTACACGGTCTCCCGCTGTTCCACGTGCACGGTCTCCTGCTGGGCGTCCTCGGTGCGCTCCGGGTCGGGTCCCGGCTGGCGCACACCGGCCGACCCAAGCCGGACGCGTACGCCGCGGCGGCCGGAACGCTGTACTTCGGCGTGCCGACTGTCTGGTCCAGGGTGTGCGCCGACCCGGCCGCCGCCCGCGCGCTGTCCTCGGCCAGGCTGCTGGTCTCGGGTAGCGCACCGCTGCCGCTGCCCGTCTTCGAGCGGCTCGCCGAGCTCACCGGACAGCCGCCCGTCGAGCGGTACGGGATGACCGAAACGCTGATCACGGTGAGCGGCCGCGCGGACGGTGAACGCCGCCCCGGGTTCGTCGGTACGCCGGTTGCCGGGGTGCAGACCAGACTGGTCGCCGACGACGGCACCCCGGTGGCGCCGGACGGCGAGTCCCCCGGCGACCTGCAGGTACGCGGCCCGATGATGTTCAGCGGGTACCTCAACCGGGCGGCGGCCAACCAGGAGGCGTTCACCGCCGACGGCTGGTTCCGCACCGGAGACATCGCCACCATCGACGCCGACGGGTGGCACCGGATCATCGGACGCGCGTCCATCGACATGATCAAGAGCGGCGGGTACCGGATCGGCGCGGGCGAGGTGGAGAACGCGCTGCTCGCTCACCCCGCGGTCCGGGAGGCCGCGGTGATCGGCGCGCCCCACCCCGATCTCGGGCAGCAGGTGGTCGCGTACGTCGTCGCCGACGCCACCACCGAGGCGCAGCTCATCGAATTCGTGGCCGGGCGGATCTCCGCGCACAAGCGGCCGCGGCAGGTTCACCTCGTCGAGCAACTGCCCCGCAACGCGATGGGCAAGGTGCAGAAGAAGCTGCTGGCCGGCGGGTGAGTCCCGGTCATGACGACGGCGTCGCCGAGATGTGCGCCCACGTCTGGGTGAAGTAGAGCTCGTCGTCCACCACGAGCGGGCGCAGCCCGGTCGGGTCGCCCCCGGCGAGTTCCCGTGCCAGCTCGTCGGAGATCCGGCGCGCGACGTCCGCAGGCGTGCCGGCCTGTTCGAGCCACGGACGAAGTGGACGCTCGACGTCGAAGACGTCGGACGCCCCGACGGCAGCACCGGCCGAGGTGAGCAGCCGGACGATGGCGTCGACACTGAGCATCGCTCCGTGGGACGGGTCGCGCAGCCGCTCCAGCCGGTCGGGGTCGCCGGGCAACTCCGGCCTGACGACCATGTCGGCGACGACCACCCGCCCACCGGCCCGGCACACCCGCACGAGCTCCGCCGCGACCTCTGCCGCAGCCGGGACGTGGTGCAGGGAGAACCGGGAGATAACGAGCGAGAACGAACCGGTGAGGAAGGGCAGCCGGGCCGCATCGCCCCGCTGGAACACCACGTTGCGCACGCCTTCGGCGTCGGCTCGCGCCTTGCCCGTCGCCAGCATCTCGGGAGTGGTGTCAAGCGCGGTCACGTGCCGGGTCCGCACGGCGAGCGCGCGGGCGACCAGGCCGGTGCCGCAGGCGACGTCCAGGCAGACGTCCTCGGGGTCCGGCGCGGCGAAGTCGACCAGCCGCTGGAGATGTCTGGTGAACGCCGCGTTGAGACGTGCGTCCTCGAAGGTGCCGGCCTGCCGGGCGAACTCCCGCAGGATCAGGCCGTGCCGGACGGCCCTTTCGTCCTCTGCGCGCATCACCACGCCTCCTGACGAGCCGCGAACGAACCGAAGGCGGTACGACCGCAACCGTACCGACCTCACCACGAAGCCGCCCCGCGCCACATCGGAGTTCCAGCCCGGGGCGGCGAGGCGGAGTAGAGCCGCGGACTTGGGGAACCCGCCGACCGGGCTGATGGGGTCTGACCTCTTTTGAACCGTTGCGGGCAGCTGGTGGCCGGGCACGCCCGCGATGACGAGGAAGGGTGGGAGATGGGCACGCAGAGCATGGTGCGGTGGCTGGAAGACGTCTCGTCGGGCGACGTCGCCGTGGTGGGTGGCAAGAACGCCTCGCTCGGGGAGATGATCCGCGGCCTGTCCACGCGGGGCGTACGGGTGCCGGGCGGGTTCGCCATCACCGCGCAGGCGTACCGGGAGCTGCTGGACGCCAACGACCTGCGGACCCGCATCGCCGCCCAGATCGACGCGCTGCACCAGGGTGCCGACCTGGCGGAGGTGGGCGGCGCGATCCGCCGGATGTTCCTCGACGCACAGTTCCCGCCGGACCTCGCGCAGGCCGTCCGGGACGCCTACCGCGGGCTCGCGACCCGAGCGCGGCGGGAGGATCCGGATGTGGCGGTCCGCAGCAGCGCCACGGCGGAGGATCTCCCCGAGGCCAGCTTCGCCGGCCAGCAGGAGACCTACCTCAACGTCCGGGGCGAGCAGGCGCTGCTGGAGGCCTGCAAACGCTGCTACGCGTCGCTCTTCACCGACCGGGCGATCAGCTACCGGGAACACCACCGCTTCGACCATCTCAAGGTGGCGTTGTCCATCGGTGTCCAGCAGATGGTGCGCTCCGACAGAGCCGGCGCGGGGGTGATGTTCTCCATCGACACCGACAGCGGTTTTCCGCGGGTGGTGCTCATCAACGCTTCGTGGGGTCTCGGTGAGTCGGTCGTCGCGGGCAAGGTGGACCCGGACGAGTACCTGGTCTTCAAGCCGCTGCTCGCGAACCCGGAAGCGACTCCGGTGATCTCGAAGAAGGTCGGCGGCAAGCGCTCCAAGATCATCTACAGCGATTCCGGTGGCGACCCGACCCGGGCCGTCGAGACCAGCGCCGAGGAACAGACCGCGACGGTCCTGACCGACCAGGAGATCACCCGGCTGGCCCGCTGGGCCACCGCGATCGAGGACCACTACGGCCGCGCGATGGACATGGAGTGGGCGAAGGACGGCGAGACCGGCGAGATCTACCTCGTCCAGGCCCGACCCGAGACGGTCCACGTCCACAAGGAGGCCTCCACCCTGCGGTCGTACCGGTTGACCGGCCACGGCGACCGCCTGGTCAGCGGCCTGGCCATCGGCGACGCGATCGCCGCCGGCAAGGTCTGCAACCTGCGCAGCGCTGCCGAGATCGACCGGTTCCAGGACGGCGCCGTGCTGGTCACCGGCGCGACCGACCCCGACTGGGAACCGATCATGAAGCGGGCGGCGGCCATCGTCACCGACCACGGCGGCCGGACATCGCACGCCGCCATCGTCAGCAGGGAGCTCGGGCTGGCCGCCATCGTGGGCACCGGCGATGCCACCAGCCGGCTGACCGACGGGCAGGAGATCACCGTCTCCTGCGCCGAGGGCGACGAGGGCCACATCTACGCCGGGATCCTCGACTACGACGCACGGGAGATCGACCTGGCCCAGATCCCCACCACGAGGACCCAGGTCATGCTGAACCTGGCCGAGCCGGCCGCGGCCTTCCGGTGGTGGCGGCTACCGGCCGACGGGGTGGGCCTGGCCCGCATGGAGTTCATCGTCAACAACCACATCAAGATCCACCCGATGGCCCTCGTTCGCTTCGCCGAGCTCGACGACGATAAGGCCCGCCGACAGATCACCGAGCTGACCCGCGGCCACGAGGACAAGACCGAGTTCTTCGTCGAGCACCTCGCGTACGGCATCGCCCGCATCGCCGCCGCCTGGTGGCCGAAGCCGGTCATCGTCCGGATGAGCGACTTCAAGACCAACGAGTACGCCAGGCTCATCGGTGGCGAGGCGTTCGAACCGGCGGAAGAGAACCCGATGCTGGGTTGGCGAGGAGCCAGCCGCTACTACAGCGAGGACTATCGGCAGGGCTTCGCTCTCGAGTGCCGCGCCCTGCGCCGGGTACGCGACGCGATGGGACTCACCAACACGGTCGTGATGATCCCGTTCTGCCGCACCCCGCAGGAGGCCGACCACGTCCTCGAGACCATGGCCGAACAGGGCCTGATCCGCGGCCGGAACGGCCTGCAGGTCTACGTCATGGTGGAGATCCCCTCCAACGTCCTGCTCGCCGCCGAGTTCGCCGAACGCTTCGACGGCTTCTCCATCGGCAGCAACGACCTCACCCAGCTCACCCTCGGCGTCGACCGCGACTCCGAGCGGCTCGCGCCCCTGTTCAACGAGCGTGATCCGGCCGTCACGAAAAGCATCGAGGCAGTGATCAGTGCGGCGCACGACAACCGCCGGAAGGTTGGCCTGTGCGGCCAACGTCCCAGCGACGACCCGGAGTTCGCCCGCCTACTGGTCCGGGCGGGCATCGACTCCGTCTCCGTCTCGCCGGACAGCTTCCTCGGCGTGAAGGACATCGTCGCCGCCGCCGAGCGCGCGCACCACGGGCAGCACCGGCCCGGCCACTGACACCCGCGCCGAACCGTGCGCCGTTTGGCGTCCCGGTGAACGGGTAGACGCCGCATCCATTCAAGAGGAAGGGCCCGATGGTGGACGACAACCAGTTCATCGACGCAGTGGCGAGGCGCTCAGGGACGTCAACCGAGCAGGCGACCGCCCTCACCCGGGCCACGCTGACCACCGTGGCGGAGCGGATAGACGGCGGCGAGGCGCGGGACCTCGCCACCCAGCTCCCCGAGGGACTCCGGCCGTACGCGTTCGCCGCCAGCGAGACGGCCGAGCGGTTCGGGTTCGACGTGTTCGTGCAGCGGATCGCAGGTCGCGCCGACGTCGATCCGGCGCTGGCGGAGGCCGGCGCCCGGGCGGTCTTCGACACGCTCCGCGAGGCGGTGGCCGCCGACGAGTACGAGGACGTCGTCTCGCAACTCCCGTCCGAATTGGCCCAGGTCGCCAACCCTGTAGCGCCCTTCAACGTGCAGCAGGGCCCGAGTTAGCTCTCCATGTGGCCGCCGCGATTCAGGGCCCTGCCCCTCCCCGGGCAGGGCCCTGAATCTGTGCGCCGTGTCGGAGGGCTACGTCCCCACGTGGCGAGTCTGGAGCCGGTTGGCACTCGGCCCGGTGAGCTGCCAGAACTCCTCCGGTAGCTGGTCGATGAAGTCCCCGTACTCCTTCGCGCTGGCCGACTCGCGAAGTGTGTCCAGCACGGCGTGGGCACCGTCAGTCGCCGCCTGAAGGTTTACCGCGGCCCGCGACTGGATCCGCTCGAAAAATTCGGCGAGTCCGAACGGTTCCGGATCCTCCATGGGCTTCCGCACGTAGCCCCGCAGCTCCTCGGGGAGCTGGGAGGCGAGGTCCCGCGCCTGGCCACCACTGATGCGTTCCGCCAACGTCTCGAGCGTGGCGCGGGTGATGGGTTCCGCCTGCGCCGGTGACATTTTCGGTCGCGCCGCGACGGACTGGATGAACTCGGTGTGGTCCACCTCGGATCCCCTCTCGAAACCGGATTGCGGCGGGTACCCGTGCCCGCCGCGGTGAAACCGGCTGCTTCCGGCCCGCACGGTCAGGTGGGTTATCGCCGTTCCGCGGCGGCGGGCAGCAGGTGCCTTACCTCCGGTTCGCCCCCGGCGATCTCCTTCACGCGTTCCTCCGCCTCCTGGTCGGCTCCGGTCAACCGGCCGCCATGCTGGCGCAGGTGCTCGTCCCACGACGGCACCAGGTAGACCTCGACGAAGCGGGGCGGGCACTCACCCTCGCGGAACAACCCCCACTGCATCCCCCCGGTACGCTGCCGGAAGCCGCGGACCACCTCCATCGCCTCGATGAACTCCTGCTCTCGCTCGGGCGGGACGGTGTAGGCCACCGTCACCAGCACCGGCCCCACCCGGGGATCCGGTTCGAGGGCGAGTTCCAGCGGGGGCAGGTAGGTGGTCGGGTCCTTGGTCACTCCGCGCAGCTCCGGCAGCGGCCAGATCTGCGCGGTCACCGCGCCGACCAGCATCAACCCGCCCGCGACCAGCAGCGCGGGGGCCAGGCCGGCGGTGTCGGCCACCACGCCCCAGATGAACGCGCCGACCGCCTGCCCGCCGCCCTGCACCACCTGGTAGACGGCGAGGCCCCGGGCGCGTACCCAGCCGGGCAGGAAGAGTTGGATCTCGGCGTTGACGTTGGCGAGGACTGTCACCCAGGCCAATCCGGCCGGCAGCAGGGCGATCAGCACCACCGGGACGACCCGTACGGTAGCCACCACGATCAGCGCGCCGCCGTAGAGCACGCCGGCCACCAGGAGGAAGCGGTTGGCCGACATCCGGGTCCGGATCCACGGCAGCAGCAGGCCGCCCGAGATGGCGCCCACGCCGAGGGCGGCCAGCAGCAGGCCGTACCCGCTGGAGTTCATGTGGAGCCGGCGGGCGGCCACCAACGGCAGCAGCGCCCAGAGCGCGCTGGCCGGGATCACGAAGACCAGCGCCCGCCGCAGCAGCCGGCGCACGATCGGCGAGTGCCGCACGTACCGGCCACCGGCGCGCAGCGCCGCGGTGAACCGCTCGGGCACCTCGACCGCGCGGGCGTTCCCGGGTCGCCAGCGGACCAGCGCGACCGCGAAGATCAGAAACGCCACTGCGTTGAGGGCGAACACCGGGGCCGCGCCCAGGTGGGCGATCAGCACACCGGCCGCGGCCGGGCCGATGGCCCGGGCCACGTTGACGCTGATGGAGCCGAGCGCGGACGCCGCCCGCAGCTGCTCGCGGGGCACCAGCTCGGGAATCACCGCGGCCCAGGCCGGCAGGGTGAGCGCCTGCCCGACGCCGAACGCGAAGGTGAGGGTGAGCAGCAGCGCCGGCGGCATCCGGTCGGTCGCGGTCAGCACGGCCAACGCCGCGGCCACCGCGACCATGAACAGCTGCACCGAGATGAGCAGATGCCGACGGTCCAGGGCGTCCGCCAGCGCGCCCGCCGGCAGGGCCAGCAACAGCATCGGCAGCAGGCTGGCGGTCTGCACCAGGGCGACCAGGGTCGAGGCGTTCGCCTGGTGGATCAGCAACCACTGCGCGCCGACCGTCTGCATCCAGGTGCCGATGTTCGCACCGAGCAGGGCCAGCCACAGGCTGCGGTAGACCGCGACTCGCAACGGGCTCCACGCCGAGACCGGGGCCTCGGCCGTGGCGCCGCCTTCGGCGGTCACCACCGCCCGTCCGCGCGGAGCACGAGCTCGTTGGAGACGTACAGGTCGTCGGGGGCGAGCAGCAGCAGTCGGACCACCTCGCTGGCGACCTGCTCGGGTAGCGCATAGATCTCGTCGAGGAACTCGGCGCCGACCCGCTCCTGCAACCGGGTCGGCATCGGCCCCGGGTGCAGCTGCATCACCTTGATCCGATTACTGTGCTGCGCCTCGGCCAGCGACTCCACCAGGCTGGCGCCGTAGCTCTTGGTCGCCCGGTAGACCGGGATGCCGGGCCGGGCCTTCACCACGGCCATCGCGCCCGTGTACACCACGTTGCCGAAACCTTGTCTGTGCAGGTGGTACAGCGCCTCTCGGAGCACATACGTGGTGCCGAGGGCGTTGACCTCGACGGCCCGCCGGATGCGCTCCGGGGGAAGCTCCAGCAGGTCGCCGCCCGCCCACACCGAGGCGCAGGTCACCACCCCGTCGATCACGCCGTAACGGTCGACCACCTCGGCGAACGCCGCGCGTACGTGCTCGTGGAGGGACACGTCACAGACGAGGCCGGTGCAGCCCAGCTCGGCAGCCACTGCGGAAACCTCGTCCGGCACATCGCCGAGAACGGCGACCCGGTGGTCCTTGCCGATCTGACGGGCGACCGCCAGACCCAGGCCGCTGGTGCCACCGACCACCACGAAGGTTTTGGCATCCATGTCCCTCCAGCCGTCGCAGCCCACGAGCGCTTCGCGGCGCGAAACGGCGCTGCCTTCCCGCTGTCGCCCGTTCCACACGCGGCCACGGCCCTGCGCCGCGGGTCTCGGCCGATCCCGCTCCGACCTGGTCCGCGATGACCGAGACTGGACGCGACCAGTACCGCGGCGCACCCGCCGCGCGAGCACCGGGGAGGCGTGATGACATCGGTCGGGGAACGCATCAAGGGATTCTGGAACAGCCCACAGACCCGCAAGCTGGTGCAGAGCGGGCGACGCCAGGCGGCGAAGCCGAGCACGCAGCAGAAGCTCCGGCAGATCGCGGACCGGATGACCGGCCGGTCGTCCCCGCGCCGCTGACGGACACCGTCGCGGCCGGTGCCCGGCGAGGAACTGCGGCAGCGGGTGGGGTCGGCCCGGGCAGCGCGGCTGGCCACGGTCGACCCGGACGGCCGGCCACACCTGGTGCCGGTCTGCTTCGTCCTGCTCGGCGACGTGGTCTACCACGCGGTCGACGAAAAGCCCAAGCGCCACCGGCGGTTGCGTCGGCTGGCGAACATCCAGGCGACCGGACGCGCCTGCCTGCTCATCGACGAGTACGACGAGGACTGGTCGAAGCTGTGGTGGGTTCGGCTGGACGGGCACGGCCGGCAGGTGGAGGACCCGGCGGAGGAGGCCGCGGCCCGCGCGGCGCTGGCCGCGAAGTATCCGCAGTACGTCGAGCGGCCACCCGGCGGGCCGGTGGTCGCGGTCACGGTGACCCACTGGTCGGCGTGGTCGGCGGCGCAAGGATCCCCGGACCCGGGCCGGTGAGCCGCCGTGACCGTGCGTCGTGGCGGTCAGGGGGTCGGTGCGAGGGCGTCGAGCACCTCGTCGGCCCGGCGCATCGACACGTCGGGGTCGGCCCGGGGTGAGCCGATCTCCGGATCGAAGTTGAGGTCCACGAACAACTCCGTGATGCCGGCCGCGGCCAGTCGGCCGAAGTCCGCCCGGATCTGGTCGAGCGTGCCGGTGAGCGGCTCACGGTCGGCCGGCATGGCGGGGCGTACCCGGACGGCACCCCGGCAGACGAACCGCAACGAGCCGGGATCGCGCCCGGCGTCCGCCGCGGCGGCCTTGACCGTCGCGACCGCCTCGCCGATCCCCTCCAGGTCGGCCTGACTGCCGCTGACCCAGCCGTCGGCCAGCCGGCCCGCCCGGCGCAGCGCCTCGGGCGCATGGCCGCCGAGCAGGATCGGCGGGTGCGGGCGCTGGACTGGCTTCGGCTCCATCCGGGTCGGCGGGACCTGGTAGAACTCGCCGCGGTGCTCGACGACGTCGTCCTGCCAGAGCGCGCGGAGCACGTCGACGAACTCGGCCGCCCGCCGGCCCCGCCGGTGTCTGCTCGCACCGGTCGCCTGGTACTCCTCGGTGGACCAGCCGAGGCCGAGGCCGACATCCAGCCGTCCGCGGGCGAGGATGTCGAGCGTCGCGGCCTGCTTCGCCACCACCACCGGGGAGAGGAACGGCATGTCGAGCACCGCCACGCCGAGCCGGATGCGCGTGGTGTGGGCCGCGAGGAACGCCAGCGTGGTCACCGGGTCCTGAACGCTGTGGTACGTCTCGCTCCAGCCGAGGTCGGCGGGCACCAGCAGGCGCTGGAACGTCCAGAGCGAGTGGTATCCGAGCAGCTCGGCGCGGCGCGCGACGTGGACCATGTGCTCCGGCGTTGCCCACGAGCCGGAGACGGGCGGGGCGAATCCAACCTCCACTCCCGGCACGCTACCCAGTTCTGGGCCGGGGGCGGAGGCAGATGCGCCGGGCGGTGTCAGGCCGTTGCCATCTGCCGGACGTGTCGGCCCTCGGCGAACTCCTCGACCATCTTCGCGCAGAACGCCGGAAGGTCGCTCGGGCGGCGGCTGGTGACCAGGCCGTTGTCGACCTGTACCTGCTGGTCGACCCAGTTCCCGCCCGCGTTGCGGATGTCGGTGCTCAAGCTGGGATACGAGGTGACGGTCCGGCCGTTGACGATTCCGGTCTCGACCAGCGACCAGGGGCCGTGGCAGATCGCCGCCACCGGTTTCTCCTGCAGGAAGATGGCCCGGACGAAGTCCATCGCTGCCGGATTCATCCGGAGCCGGTCCGGATTGACCGTTCCGCCCGGGAGCACCAGGGCGTCGTAGTCGGCCGCGTTGGCCTCGTTCACCGTGCGGTCCACCCGGTAGCGGTTGGCCGGGTTGATGTCGTGGTTCATGGACTGGATCTCGCCCGGGTTCAGCGACACGAGGTGGACCTCGGCTCCCGCCTGCTCCACGGCGGCCCGCGACTGGATGTACTCCACGTCTTCCACCCCGTCCGTGGCGAGGATGGCGATCCGCTTCCCGGTCAGTGGCTGCTGGCTCTGCGCCATGATGCGGTCTCCCTTCGTGGCGCCGCCCTTCCGGCGGCGCATGGCCGGCTCGCGGTCGCCTTCCCGGTGACCGGATCGGCAAACAGGCCCGGGGGCGCCGCCGGTGTAGCACAATCCGGCCCGCCGCAAGGCGGGCGGTCAGCGGCCCGCGCTGCGGACGCCACCGGTCGAGACCGGCGCGAACTGCTCGGCCATCCGGCGGTGCAGGTCGGCGAGCGCCGCGCTCACCGTGGCGGCGAGCGGCATCGGATCGGCCAGCCTGCGCGCCGACTCCGGTAGCCACCCGAGATCGGCGTCGAACCGCTGGCGGCCGGCGCGTACCTCGCCGACGGGATCGGCCGGGTCGAGGCGCCGGCCGCCCCGCATGACCGGTACGAGCAGCGGTTGCCGGTCTCCGGGCGGTGGCTCGTCGCGCAGCCCCACCACGTCGCCGCTGTTCCCACCGGGATCGCGGAAGACCTGCTTGGCGCCGGGCAGCGTGGCCTTGCCGGGCGACAGCTTGAGCACCGGTCGCTCCCCGACGCTGACCAGCTTGTAGGCGCTGTCGAGTGACGGCGCGTCGTAGGAGACGCCCATCCGGGTGCCGACGCCGTACGCGTCGATCGGTGCGCCGTCGGCGACCAGCGCCGCGATGACGTCCTCGTCGAGGCTGCCGCTCGCCACGATCTGTGCCTGGGTCAGCCCGGCGCCGTCGAGGATCGCGCGGGTCTGCCGGGCCAGCGCGGAGAGGTCTCCCGAGTCGAGCCGGACGCCGACCGGCCCGGTCAGGCCGAGCTCGGCGATGACATCCACGGCGGCCCGCACCCCGGCGGGCGTGTCGTAGGTGTCGACGAGGAACACCGGGTTCGTGGGAAAGTCGGCGGCGAAGGCGCGGAACGCGGCCCGCTCGTCGGGGAACGCCTCGACGTAGGAGTGGGCCATCGTTCCGGAGGGTCGTAGTCCGTACCGTCGGGCGGCCTCGACGTGGCTGGTGGCGGCGAAGCCGGCGATGGCCGACGCACGGGCCACGGCCGCCCCGGCCTCGATCCCCTGAGTGCGGCGGAACGCGAAATCGATCAGCTGCGCGCCGCCGGCGGCGAGCCGGCAACGGGCTGCCTTGCTGGCGATCGTGGTGTGGAAGGTGAGCAGATTCAGCACGGCGGTCTCCACCAGCTGCGCCTCGGCGATCGGCGCGGTGACCTCCAGCAGCGGCTCGTCGGCGAAGACCACCCGGCCCTCCGGTACGGCCCACACGTCGCCGGTGAACCGCAGCCGGGCGAACGCCTCCAGGGTCGGCTGGTCGAACCCGACATCCCGCAGATAGGCCAGATCGTCGTCGTCGAACGCGAAGGCTTCCAGGAACGCCAGCGCCTCGGCCAGCCCGGCGGCCACCAGGAAGCCGCGTTGCGCCGGCAGACGGCGGACGAACAGGCTGAACGTGGCGCGCTCCACCATCGCACGGCGCAGATAGCTGGCCGCCATCCGCAGCTCGTACAGGTCGGTCTGCAGCCCCGTCATGCCGCCTCCTCAGCCACGCAACCACTGTGGTCGAGCCGACGGCGGAGCGGGCCGAAATGGGGAGATTCAGGTCCGGAGCAGCAGCGACCGGCCTGGTCCGCGCAGGCCACCGGGTGGGCAGCGCAGCAGGACCGGCGCGGGCCCCGCCATCGGGACCCGCGCCGTCGGCGCCCGCTACGGTTGACGACCGGGTGGGGTCCGGACGGTGATCGAGTCACTGAGCACGATGTTCGTCGACGAGTCGCCCACGTACACCTGGTACTCGCCGTCGGTCACCGTCCACTGCCGCCGGCCGCTGTCCCAGATCGACAACGGGTGGTTCGAGGCGGCCGGGTCGATGGTGAGTTCGACCAGCTTCTTCTGGCCGGGGTTGAGCCAGACCTTCTCGAAGGCCACCAGGCGCTTCGGGGGCTCGCCCGTCGCGGACGGTAGCCCGAGGTAGACCTGCGGCACCTGGGCGCCAGCCGTCTTGCCGGTGTTCTCGACGAAGAAGGCCACCCGGATGGGCTCGGTTCCGTCGGCCGTCTGCGGTGTCACCACGAGCTTGGAGATCGCGAAACTCGTGTACGAGAGCCCGAAGCCGAAGGGGAACTGGGCCGCGGAGTTGGTGGCGTCGTACCAGCGGTACCCCATCCGCAGACCCTCGCTGTAGGTCGCGGTGAGGGTGCCGTCGATGTCCACCCCCGGGAACTGTTCGGGGGTGCTGGCAGCGGCCTCCCGCTCCGCCTTCGGGAAGGTGATGGGCAGCTTGCCGGACGGGTTGACGACGCCGAAGAGGACGTTGGCGACGGCGTTACCGTCCTCCTGGCCCGGATACCAGGCCTCGAGGACGCTCGGGACCTGGCTCAGCCACGGCATGACGATCGGCCCGCCGTTCTTGAGCACGACCACCGTGCGCGGGTTGACGCGAGCGACGGCGGAGATCAGCGCCTCCTGGTCGACACCGTCCTGGATCGGCAGGTCGAGGTTGGCTCGGTCGACTCCTTCGAGGGAGATGTCGCCGGCCATCACGATGGCGACATCGGATCTGGCGGCCAGCGCCGCCGCACCAGCGAGGTCCGTGCCGTTGTGGTACGTCACGGTGGCGTGCGAGCCGAGACCCGCCAGCGTGTTCCGCAGGCCCTCTTCCGGGGTCACGGTGTAGGGCGCGTTGACCTTGATGAACCCGCCGGGCCCGGTGGCCGGGAACTTCGCCTCCCCGGCGAACGTCTGCGGCCCGATCAAGGCGACGGACCGGAGCTTGGTGGCGTCGAGCGGAAGGACGCCCCCCTCGTTCTTCAGCAGCACGCTCCCCTGCTCGGCCAACTGGCGGGCGGCCGCGCCGTGGGTGGCGAAGTCGATGGGTGTGAAGCCGATGACCGGGTGGTCGAACTGGCCGAGCCGGAACATCGTGGCGTACCGGGGCTTGAGCATTCCGTCAAGATCCGCGACGGTGATCTGGCCGGCGGCCAGGGCAGGCTTGATCGTGTCCGGGGTGAAGAACCGGGGGCTGGCGAACTCGAGGTCGAGCCCCGCCTTGATCGCCGGCACGGTGCTCTTCGTGGCGCCGCGGTCGGACATCACGTAGCCCTCGAAGCCCCACTGGTCACGCAGCACATCCGTCAGCAGCGGTCGGTTCTCGCAGGCGAACGTGCCGTTGATGCGTGGGTACGAGCACATGACCGCCGCCAGACCGGCGTCCTTGATCGACATTTCGAACGGCAGGAGGTAGAGCTCGTGCAGGGTGCGGTCGTCCACGATCGTGTTCATCGTCGACCGCTGCGTCTCCTGCTCGTTGGCGGCGAAGTGCTTGGCCGTGGCCTGCACGCCGTGCCGCTGTACGCCCCGGGTCTGCTCGCTGGCCATGACCCCGGCCAGGTACGGGTCCTCCCCGAAGTACTCGAAGTTGCGACCGTTGTTCGGAATCCGGCCGAGGTTGACGCCCGGAGCCAGAAACACGTTGTGCGCATTGCTCCGCGTCTCGCTTCCGGCGATGTCGCCCCACCGGTACGAGGCCGACGGGTCCCAGGACGCCGCCACGGCGAGTTCGGTCGGAACGCCGGTGGCCTGAGGGTCAGGACTGCAGTCCCCGCCACCGACACCGATCGGACCGTTCGTCATCCGTATCGTCGGAATGTTCAGTCGCGGAATGCCTTCGACATGCCGGGCACCTGCGTAGAACCCGCATTCGGGCAGGTCCGTGTTCGGCACCGGCTTCATCGCGATCTGCTGAATCTTTTCGTCGAGCGTCATCGCCTGGATGAGGAGTTCGGCGCGTTGCGCGGGTGGCAACGTCTGCTCCATCCAGGGCAACTCCTGTGCACTGGCGGGTGACGGTGGCGCCGCGCCTGCGATAACCACCGCGGTCAGGAGTATGGAGAGCGACGTTCGCGCTCCTCTCCTTTCCGACGCACTCCGGCGCTTGCCGCCACGGCGTGGCCAGGGTCCTGCCATGCTCGGCTCCCTCCCTGTCGGTTGCTGCGGATGAAAAGGGAATCGGCGCGGGACCGACCGCTACCTGCCTTGGTGAGACAGGGCGCTGCATCGACGAGTGGTGGTGGTCCGCAGTCCCGACATGGGCCATTGAGTCAGCCCTCTGGCGCCGATGGCGAGCGGTTGCCATCATTTGCCATGGGTTTCCGGTGGCCCAGTTCTGGAGAGCGGAAAAGCGATGTTCCACGCCCCGTGCCGGGCACCGCCGCAGCCGGCCCCCAACCCCTCCCCAGGAGGTGTCCGTGGTCGCTGAACGGCGCCGCCGTCCGACCGGTTCCGCGCCCACGATCTACGACCTCGCCCGCGAGTGCGGCGTGGCCCCGTCGGCGGTGTCCCGGGCGTTCTCCCGTCCCGGCCGGGTGAACGCCGAGACGGCGGAGCGGATCCGGGCGGAATCACCGCCGTGCGGAGCCTGCGTCGCGGCTCGACGACCGCACTGGTGACGACCGTCGCCGCTCCGCTGCGGGCGGGGCACCGGCAGTCAGCCCGTCCAGCCCTCGTCGGCTCGGTTCGGAGCCGCGGTTCGTCGGGCGCCTACCGCTTCCGCAGCAACCGGCGTCGGACCGGGCGTCCGTGCCGTCTTGCGCCGGGAGCGGAGCAGTTGAATGCCGATGGGCACCACGGAGACCAGCACGATGCCGAGCAGGATGAACTCGATGTTGGACTTGACCACCGCGATCTGACCGAGGAAGTAGCCGAGCACCGTGACACCGATCCCCCAGAGCGCCCCGCCGAGCACGTTGTAGATGAGGAAGGTCCGGTACCGCATCCGGCTCACCCCGGCGATGACCGGCGTGAACGTCCGCACGATCGGCACGAACCGGGCCAGCACCACCGATCGGGCTCCGTACCGGGCGAAGAAGTCGTTGGCCCGCTGCACGTTCTCCTGCTTGAAGAGGCGGGAGTTGGGGCGCCGGAACAGGCTCGGACCGATCCGCTTGCCGAACAGGTAACCCACCTGGTCCCCGGCGATCGCGGCAACACCGGCCAGCAGGCAGACCAGCCAGAGCGGCTGGTGAAGGTAGCGGCCATCGGCCACGAGCAGACCGGCGGTGAACAACAGCGAGTCACCGGGCAGGAAGAGCCCGATCAGCAGACCGGACTCGGCGAAGACGATGGCGAGGATACCGATCAGCCCGAAGGTGGAGATCAGCCACTCCGGATTGAGGAAACCGGGACCGACGGCCGGCAGGGCCAGGGGCGTCGACACGAGGGGGCCTCCGAAGGGGTGCGGCGGGAAGCCTGCCGGAAGGGGAACCGGTGGCCAGCAGCTACACCGCTACCCCCGCCACCGGCACGGAAACGTCGTTCACGCCGGGCGCACTGGAGGCCGGTCCGCGGGCGCCGGCAGCAGCACCGTGACGGTGGTGCCGCCGGCGGGGTGGTCGCAGGGAAGGTCGAACCGAAGGTCGACCCGGTGATGGGTGCCGGCGGAGCAGATCCGCAGTTCGCCGTGGTGTGCGCGGACGATGGCCTCGACGAGGGACAGGCCGAGGCCGGTACCGGGTGAGGTGCGGGCGGCGTCGGCGCGCCGGAACCGTTCCGTGGCGTGCGGCAGGAACTCCCGGTCGATGCCGCCCCCCATGTCGTGGACCATGATCCGGATCAGGTCCTCAGCTCGGGTCGCGGTCACGGTGATGGGGAGTGCGCCGTATCGGATGGCATTGTCGAGCAGGTTGGTGACGACCTGACCGAGTCGGGTGGCGTCGCCGCGCACGGTCAGATCCGGCTCCGCCTGGCAGCGCAGCCCGTCCGGCCCGGCACCGACGCCGGCTCGGTAACGGCCGACCAGACCGGTCAGCATGGCGGTGAGGTCCACCGCGGGGGCGGTGTCCTCCTGGATTGGTTGGACGCCGACGGCGAGCAGGGCGTCGGCGAGGGCGATGAGATGGGCGGTGTCGGCGGCGGCGCTGCGCACCGTCTGTTCCAGTTCGGCGGCCGTTCGCGGCCGACGCAGGGCCAGTTCCAGTTCGGTGGCGAGCAGGGTCAGCGGGGTACGCAGTTCGTGGCTGGCGTCGTTGATGAACTGCCGTTCCCGTTCCAACGCCGCTTCCAGCGCGGCGAGCATGTCGTTGAGGGTCCGACCGAGCCGGGCCACCTCGTCGTCGGTGGCGGGCACGGCGAGCCGGACACCGGTGGCACCGGCGGCGATACGGGCAGCTTCGCCGCGGTAGCGCTCGACCGGGCCGAGGGCGGCGCGGGCGAGGCGGTAACCCACCAGGGAAGCGACGGCGAGCGCGGCGAGGTTGGCGAGGGCGAGTTGGCCGATGAGTTCCCGCAGGGCCTCGTCGCGTTGGTCCCGGCGGACCGCGGCGACGGTGACCGCCGGCTGCCCCGCCGGGGGCACAGCTTCGGGCCGGACGGGAACGGCGTACAGACGCAGGGGGCGGGCGCTGATGGGCAGCAGGGTTCCCCGGTCGGCCCGGACCGGTTGGTGCAGGGCCCGTTCCAGCTGTCCGGAGGTGAGCAGGGAGCCGGCCGGCAGGCCGGGGCTGGCCGCGAGGACATGGTTGGAGGCGTCGAGGAGCTGCCAGTACTCCCCCGGTCCGGTCCTGGCGGCGGCCGGCAGTGGCGTGCCGGCACGGGCGGCGCCGGTCAGTTGCGTCGACTGGGCGGCCAGGTCCTCGTCGAGGCGGAGATCGAGGGCGTACCGCACCCGCAGGTAGACGAACGCGCCGGCGCCGGTGAGGACCACCAGCATCGCCGCCGCGAAGCCGGCGATCAGCCGGACGCGCAGTGGCAGGCGGCCCCAGCGGCCAGCCGGGAAGTGCCGACGACGAGCCATCGTCAGCCACCATCGGGGCGCAGCCGGTAGCCGACGCCGCGCAGAGTCTCGATGGCGTGCCGGCCGAACGGCTTGTCGACCTTGGCCCGCAGGTTGGCGACGTACACGTCGATGACGTTGGAGCGGATGTCGGTCTCGCCGTCCCACACCTCGTCGAGGATCTGGTAGCGGGTCAGGCACTGCCCGGCGCGGGTGAGCAGCAGGGCGAGGATGTCGAACTCCCGCGCCGACAGGTCGATCTCCGTATCGCCGCGGAACACCCGCCGCCGGGCGGGGTCGAGCAGCAGGTCACCGGCGCTGACCTCGACCGGAGGCGGCCCCGCGGAGCGGCGGTGCAGGGCGCGCAGCCGGGCGAGGAGCTCATCGAACGAGAACGGCTTGGCCAGGTAGTCATCGGCACCGGCGTCGAGGCCGGCGACCCGGTCGGGTACCTCGCGGCGGGCGGTGAGCATCAGCACCGGTACCCGGTTGCCCTGCTCGCGCAGTGTCCGGCAGACCGCCGTGCCG
This sequence comes from Micromonospora globispora, assembly GCF_003857015.1. Taxonomy (GTDB): domain Bacteria; phylum Actinomycetota; class Actinomycetes; order Mycobacteriales; family Micromonosporaceae; genus Micromonospora; species Micromonospora globispora. The sequence goes on from NZ_QGGF01000199.1 coordinate 28,679, forward strand.
TCCAGGCCCGGCAGCATGACGTCGAGCACCAGCGCGTCGTACGTACCCGTGGCGGCGGTGAGCAGCCCATCGGTTCCGGTGTACCGGACATCGACGGTGTGACCGGCTTCACGCAGCCCTTGGGCGAGCAGGCCGGCAAGACGCCGCTCGTCCTCCACCACCAGGACCCGCACCCGGTTCCTCCCGTCCGTTCGCACCGGTCACCAGTGCAGCACAGCGCCGGCGCTCTTCATCTGCCCTTCATGTCCGGCTGCCTACCGTCGGCATCTCGATCCGGACGGCGGAGGGACAGCATGAACACCCGGCTCTTCCTGGAGATCAACGACCTGGCCCGGGCGACGCCATGGTTGCACGCTCCGCTGGCCGACTACGCAAAGTACGGGGTGCTGCTCTTCGCCGCCCTGCTGCTCGCCGGCTGGTGGATCGCCCGGCAGCGGGGCGTGGGACTGCCGGCGGCGGTGTGGGCGCCGTTCGGCATGCTGCTGGCCGTGGCGGTGAACCAGCCGATCGTGTCCGCGGTGCACGAGCGCCGCCCGTACACGGCGTTGCCCGGCATCGTGGTGCTGGCTGATCGGAGCACCGATCCGTCGTTTCCGTCGGACCACGCCACCATGGCCGGCGCCGTGGCGGCCGGGCTGCTGTTGGTCAGCTGGCGACTCGGTCTGCTGGCCGTGGCCGCCGCGGCGGTGATGGGCTTCGCCCGGATCTACATCGGCGCGCACTACCCGTCCGACGTGCTGGCCGGCTTCGCGCTCGGCGCCGCCGTGACCCTCGTCGGCTATCTGCTCGCCCGCCGCCCGATCGCGCTCGGCCTCGACCAGCTGGATCGCACCCGGCTGCGACCCCTGCTGCGGCCCGGCAGCGCGGCGGCGGCCGACCAGGCTGCGCCGGCACGCCCGTGACCGCCGCCGGTTCCCTCGCCGGCCTGGTCGCTCACTACGGCTACCTGGGGATCGCCCTGCTCGTCGGGGTGGAAGGCTTCGGCATGCCGGCGCCGGGCGAGACGGCGATCATCGCCGGTGCCGGGTACGCGGCACACGGCGAGCTGATCATCGCCCTGGTCGCCGTGTCGGCGTTCCTGGGCGCGGTGACCGGGGACAGCATCGGTTACCTGATCGGTCGCACCGGCGGCCGGCGGATCATCCTGCGGTACGGGCCCTACGTGCGCCTGACGCCGGAGCGGTTCGCACGGCTGGAGGCGGTGATGAGCCGGCACGGGCCGAAAATCGTGGCGGTCGCCCGTTTCGTCGAGGGGCTGCGGCAATTCAACGGGATCATCGCCGGCGCCACCGGCATGCCGTGGCGACGCTTCGTCATCTTCAACGCCGTAGGGGCTGCCGCCTGGGTCGGCGTCTGGGTGACGGCCGGCTACCTGGCCGGGGACCACATGCGCGCTATCGAGGCGGAGCTTCACCGCTACCAGTGGTACGCGGTCGCCGCCGCGGTCCTCGCCGCGCTCGCCTACGCCGGATGGCGGCTGACCCGAAGGCGTGAACCTCGCTGACCCGTCGGCCGGTTTCATCCTGGCTTCATGTGTGATCTCTAGCGTCCGGGCCATGAGCGATGTGCTGGCGGTCGACGCCGTCCACCTCACCAAGACGTACGGCTCACTGACCGCCGTCGACGACATCACCGTGCAGGTCGCCCAGGGCGAGGTGTACGGAGTCCTCGGCCCCAACGGGGCCGGCAAGACCACCTTCCTGCGGATGTTGTTCGGCCTGATCCGCCCCGACAGCGGCACCCTGAAGGTCTTCGGCCGCTCCTGGCAGTACCACGGCGTCGGCTCCCTGACGGGCGTCGCCGGGTTCATCGAGAGCCCGAAGTTCTATCCCACCCTGAGCGGCCGGCGGAACCTGCGCCTGCTCGCCGGTCTCGACGGCGGCGACGCCGCCGACCGCATCGACGAGGTGCTGGACACCGTCGGACTGACCGACCGGCAGCACGACAAGGTACGCGGCTACTCGTTCGGCATGCGACAGCGCCTCGGAGTCGCCTCCGCCCTGCTGCGGGACCCGCGACTGCTGGTGCTGGACGAGCCCGCCAACGGCCTCGACCCCGCCGGCATCCGCGACATGCGAGCCCTGGTGCGACGGCTCGCCGACACCGGCCTGACCGTCCTGCTCTCCAGCCACGACATGGCCGAGGTCGAGCAGATCTGCGACAACGTCACCATCATGAAGGCCGGCTCGGTGGTACACCACGGCTCGATCGCCGCCCTGCGGGAGCTGGCACCCGAGCAGGCCCACCGGATCACCACCACCGACGACGACCGGGCCGCCGACCTCGCCCGCACCCGTGGGCTCGAGGTAACCGCCGTCGACGACGGGCTGGCCGTCCGCGGCCCGCAGAAGGACGTCGACGTGCTGATCGCCGACATCGTCGACGCCGGCATCGCGCTGCGCGGTCTGACCCGGGACGAGACACCGCTGGAGGCGCTGTTCTTCATGCTCACCGAATCCGCCCCCGCCGGCCCCACCGCCG
>NZ_QGGF01000298.1 GCF_003857015.1 Micromonospora globispora
GCTCCGCCGGGCCGTCCGGCTTCGGGCAGGGGCGCTCGCCGTCGGGTACCCGGGCGACAGCCCGTTCCGGGGTACCGGTCAGTCTCGGCTCGGCCGGATGCTGGCCCGCCGCGGCGTGATCGCCATGGACCGGAGCGTGCTGCGCCAGCTCGACCGGATCGACCTGGTGCTGCTGGACGCCGCCGTCCTCGGCTCGGACCGCGGCGTGCTGGCCGACCTGGCGCCGCTGCCCGGGGCGGACACCGGCCAGGTCGCCGCCCGGGCGTTCGCGCTCTTCGACCCAGAGGCCGCGGACAGGCTCCAGCAGGCCGACGGCTGGCGGCTCGGGCCGCTCGACCGGATCGAGGCCGACGATCCCGGCGACACCCCGGAGAGTCGCCGGCTCCGGGACGGCGGCGGCATCCTGCTGGGCCTCGCCGACGGCGACACCCTCGCCGCGGTGCTCCGGGTGGAACCCGAGCCGGCGCCCGGGGTGGACGCGCTGGTGACCGCCGCCCGGCAGGCCGGACTGCGGCTGGTGGTGGCCGGTGCGGACCACGACCGGTACGACTTCGCCGACGCCGTGCTCCCCGTCGGTCCACGGCTCGCCGAGACCGTCCGGGGCCTGCAACGCGTCGGCAATGTGGTGCTGCTGGTCTCCGGCGACCGCGCGGCGCTCGCCGCCGCCGACTGCGGCCTCGGCGTCGCCGGCCCGGACGACCTCCCGCCCTGGGGTGCGCATCTGCTGGTCGGCACCGACCTGCGGATCCCGGCGCTGGTCATCGAGGCGGCCGGGGTGGCCCGCCGGATGACCCGGCAGAACATCCGGATCGCGATGGCCGGCACCGGCCTCGGTGCGTTGGGCGCCTTCACCGCCGAGCGGCAACTGCTTCCCGGACGGACCTTGAGCGCGGTGAACGCCGCCTCGGCGCTGGCCTTCGCGCACGGCGTGTGGCGGGCCGGCCGGCTGCGCAACCGGAGCCGCTCACCCGTGCCCACGCTGACCGCCTGGCACCTGATGCCGGTGGAGACGGTCCTCCGCCAGCTCGACACCACCCCGGAGGGGCTCAGCGAGGCCGACGCGGCCCGCCGGCGCGGCGCGGCCACCGGGGAGGCGCCCGGACCGACCGGCCTGCTCCGGGCCTTCGTGGACGAGATGACCAACCCGCTCACCCCGGTACTGGCCGCTGGCGCGGTGCTCTCCGCCGCGTTCGGATCGCTGGTCGACGCGGCCCTGGTCGGCGGGGTGGTGGGCGGCTCGGCCCTGATCGGCGCGGTGCACCAGCGCAACACCGAACGCTCACTGGCCGAGCTGCTGTCCCGCTCGGCGGTGACCGCCCGGGTGCTCCGGGACGGCGCGGAACGGGTGGTCGCCGCGGACGAACTGGTGCCGGGGGACGTGGTCCTGGTCGGGCCCGGTGACGCGATCCCCGCCGACTGCCGGGTGCTCACCGCCGACGGGCTGGAGGCCGACGAGTCGTCGCTGACCGGGGAGTCGCTGCCGGTGGGCAAGACCCACGAGCCGGTGGTGGCCGCCGCGGTCGCCGAGCGGCATTCGATGCTGTACGAGGGCACCACCGTGGCGGCCGGACACGGCACCGCCGTGGTGGTCGCCGTCGGCGAGGAGACCGAGGCGGGGCGGAGTCTCGCCCTGGCCCGCCAGGCGCCACCGGCCAGCGGGGTGGAGGTGCGACTCGGGCGGCTGACCAACGCCGCGGTGCCGCTGGCGGCCAGCTCGGCGGTGGCGGTGGCCGGGGCGGGACTGCTCCGGGGCGTACCGCTGGCGGAGACGGCCGCGACCGCCGCGAACCTGGCCGTCGCGTCCGTGCCGGAGGGGCTGCCGTTCCTGGTCAGCGCCGCCCAGCTGGCCGCGGCCCGACGGCTGGCCGAGCACGGCGCCCTGGTCCGCAACCCGCGGACCATCGAGGCGCTCGGCCGGGTGGACGTGCTCTGCTTCGACAAGACCGGCACCCTGACCGAGGGGAAGCTGCTGCTCGCCGGGATGGGTGACGGCGGCGGCCGGTACGCCCCGCCGGACCGGCTGGACGAGCGGCTACGGCTGGCCCTGGCCACCGCGCTGCGGGCCACTCCGGCGGCGGCGGACCCGGACGAGCTGCCTCAGCAGACCGACCGGGCGGTACGGCGTGGCGCGGGGACGGCCGGGGTGGTGGAGCAGACCGGCGCGGCGGGCTGGGCGGCGGTCGGCGGGCTGCCGTTCGAGCCCTCCCGGGGCTACCACGCCACGGTCGGGCGGAGCCAGGACGGGCTGCTGCTCAGCGTGAAGGGTGCGCCGGAGACGGTGGTGCCGCGGTGCACGGCCCGACGGACCGCCGACGGTGACGAGCCGCTGGACGACGCGGGTCGGGCGGCGCTGCACGCCCTGCTCGCCGAGCGGGCCGGTGCGGGTCACCGGATCCTCGCCCTCGCCGAGTGCCCGGTCGGTGCCCCGACGGTGACCGACGACGAGGTCAGGGGCCTGGTCTTCGTCGGCTTCCTGGCGCTGGCCGACGGGGTACGGGAGAGCGCCGCGCCGGCGGTGCACCGGATCCGCCAGGCCGGCGTGCACACCATCATGATCACCGGTGACCACCCGGCCACCGCGGAGGCGATCGCGTCGATCATCAGCCCCGACGACGACGGCCAGCGGGTGGTCACCGCCGCCGAGCTGGACCGGCTCGACGACGAGGCGCTGGCCGAGCGGCTCACCCGCACCGACGTGGTGGCCCGCTGCACACCGGCGCACAAGGTCCGCCTCATCCAGGCGTTGCAGCAGCACGGCCGGACGGTGGCGATGACCGGGGACGGGGCCAACGACGCCCCGGCGATCCGGCTGGCCGACGTGGGCATCGCCCTGGGCCAGCGGGGCACTCCGGCGGCCCGCGCCGCAGCCGACCTGGTGGTCACCGACGACCGGCTGGAGACCATCATCGCCACGCTGGTCGAGGGGCGGGCGATGTGGTCCTCGGTACGCCACGCGCTGAGCATCCTGGTCGGTGGCAACCTCGGCGAGATCGCGTTCAGCGTGCTGACCGCCGGGGCCACCGGTCGGTCCGCGCTGACCGGTCGGCAGCTCCTCCTGGTCAACCTGCTCACCGACCTGGCCCCGGCGCTGGCCATCGCGGTCCGGGCACCCGCCTCCGACGGCGCCGACCACCTGCTGCGGGAGGGGCCGGACACCTCGCTGGGCGAGACGATGACCCGGGAAATCGCCCTCCGGGCCGGCGCCACCACGCTGGGCGCGACCGCCGGGTGGACGCTGGCCCGGTGGACCGGGCGGCGAAAGCGGGCCGGCACGGTCGCGCTGGCCTCCCTGGTCGGCACCCAGCTCGGGCAGACCGTGCTGGCGGGCGGGACCAGCCCCACCGTGCTCGGCTCCACGGCCGCCTCGATCGGAGTGCTGGTCGCCGTGGTGCAGACGCCGGGGGTCAGCCAGTTCTTCGGCTGCACGCCGCTCGGCCCGGTGGGCTGGTCCATCGCCGCCGGCTCCGCGCTGGGCGCCACGTTCGCCAACGGCGCGCTGACCCGACTGGTCGACCGCCTCCCGCAGCACGGGGTGCGACCGCCGGCGAGCGGCGGCGAGGCCGGGTCGGCGGGTTGACCGCCGCATGGCCGCACCCGGCGGGGGTACGGCTGAAGCATGGCGACCGATCACCCGCAGGTGACCTCGCTGGACGCGGTGGTCCTGTCCCACCTGCACGGCGATCACTTCGACCGGGTCGCGCGTCACGGGCTGGACAAGGGCCTGCCCGTCCTCACCACCCCGCAGGCGGAACGAAAGCTGCGCCGGTGGGGCTTCCGATCGGCGCAGGGGCTGCCCACTTGGCAGTCGTACGAGCTGCACCGGGGCGACGCCACCCTGCGGCTCACCGCGCTGCCGGGGCAGCACGGGCCGGGTGCCCTGGACCGGCTGCTGCCCGATGTGATGGGAACGATGGTCGATCTGGAACGCGCCGGGTCGCGGGAGTTCCGCCACTACGACGACTACCCGGTGTTCCGCTCCCCGCTGCGGCACTTCGTCGAGGAGGCCGGCCGCCGGGGCTTCGTCCGGCAGGTCCGGACCATCCTGCGGGGCGAGACCGTGCCGCTGACCCCGGCCGGCTGAGGCCACCTACGCGGATCGCCGCCTCCCGCGGTCGGGGGGCGGCGATCGGTCGAGCGGTGGGTCAGCCGCGCTCGGAGATGGCCTCGATGAGGTCACCCACCGGGCGCTCGGGCAGCGAGCGGGCCACGTCGGCGACGGCGACGATGCCGACGAGGTCGTGCCCGTCGATCACCGGCAGCCGGCGGACCTGGTACTTGCCCATGGTGCGCAGGATCTCGGCCGCGTCGTCGTCCGCGCCGATGGTCACCGCCTCACCCTGGGCGAGCTCGCCGGCGGTCACGCCGGCCGGGTCGCGGCCCTCGGCGATCACCTTCACCACGATGTCCCGGTCGGTCAGCATGCCCTTGAGCCGGTTGTCGTCGCCGCAGATCGGCAGCGAACCGACCCCGAGCTCGGCCATCCGCCGCGCGGCGGTCCGGAGGTCGTCCTGTTCCCGGACACAGCTCACGTTGCTGGTCATGATCTCGCGTGCGGTCGGCATGGGATGACACCTCACTTTCGGGGGGTTTCCTACCCGTTCTCCTACCCCGATGGGCGGGAGCCAACCCGGTTACATGGACGGCGACCTGACGGGAACGCAGCCCACGGAGGTGATCGACATGGCCTTCGTCCAGGTCATCGAGTACGAGTCGGACCGCCCCGCGGACGTGCGGGCACTGATCGAGGAGTGGGGACAGCAGCAACCGACGAACGCCCCGGACCGGCTGACCCTGACAGAGGACCGGGAGCGGCCCGGGCACCTCGTGGTGGTCGCCGAGTTCGACAGCTACGAGCAGGCCATGGCGCACAGCGCCCAACCGGAGACCGGCCGGTACGCCGAGCGGATGCGCGGCCTGGCCAAGGGTGAACCGCGCTTCGTCAACCTCGAGGTCATCCAGCGGGAGACCTGATCACAGGTCCATCTTGTCGCCGGCTACGGACGGCGTCTGGACGACAGAGTGCAGGTAGTTCGGTGAGCTCGACAGGAAGGTGTGGGGCTCGCCGGGCTCGACCAGGAGCATGTCGCCGGCGGCGAGCGGCACCGCCGAGTTCCACGGGCCGACGAACCAGCCCCATGCCGTCCTCCGGGGTGTCACCCACGGTTCCGATGATCATGGCGTCAGGGTGGCACATCCGGCCCGGCACGGCGGCGCGGCCGGTACACGCCGGCCGGCCAACGGGCTGGTGCCGACGGTTCGGCCCGCACTCCGGCTAGCTTGAAGGGATGGTCAACGACGAGCAGATCCTGATGACCCGTCCGAAGACCCCCGTCCCGGCGGCCGGCAGTGGCACGCCGACCGCTCCACCCGCCGCTGGCACGTGTAACGGAGACCGGGGCGGGAAAAAGTGACGTGGTGCTGAAGCGTCTGCTGAATGGCCGGTACCAGTCCGAGGAGCTGCTGGGCAGCGGCGGCATGGGCGAGGTGTGGCGGGGCCGGGACCTGCGCCTGGACCGGCCCGTCGCGATCAAGGTGCTCTCCGCGGCCGGCCTGGACGAGCCGATGGCCGCGGAACGGTTCGACCGCGAAGCGCGGACGGCAGCGCGGCTGACCCACCCACACATCGTGGCCGTGTACGACTTCGGCACCGAGGAGAACGACTCCTACCTGGTGATGGAGCTGGTGGAGGGGCGTACGGTCTCGGCGCTGATCGCCCAGGGTCCGCTCCCCGTCGAGCAGGCGGTGTCGATCGCCGTACAGACCTGCGACGGCATCGCCGCCGCGCATGCCGTCGGGGTGGTCCACCGGGACGTCAAGCCGGGGAACCTGATCGTCACGCCGTCCGGGACGGTGAAGATCTGCGACTTCGGCATCGCCCGCCTGCCGCAGGTGGCCGGCGAGAACACGCTGACCGGCCCGGCGACCAAGTTGGGGACCAGCTCGTACATGGCGCCCGAGCAGGCGCTCGGCCGGCCGGTGGACCCGCGCACCGACCTGTACGGCCTGGGTTGCACCCTGTACGCAATGCTCGCCGGCGCCCCGCCGTTCGCCGGCGACCCGTTGAGCGTCCTGCAACAGCACGTCAACGACCCGCCGCCGCCGCTGCGGGAGCGCCGACCGGACGTACCGGTCGCGTTGGACACCCTGGTGTCCGAGCTGCTGGCGAAGGACCCGGCCGACCGGCCGACCGACGCCCGCCAGGTCCGCCACCGGCTCGCGGCGTTGCTGACCTCGCCGGTTTCCGTGGCGGCGGCCGCCCCACCGATCAGCTCCGGCCCGGTGGTACCGGTCGACCCGCCGCCACCGTCGCCCGCGGACCGGCCCGGTCCCGGCCC
>NZ_QGGF01000100.1 GCF_003857015.1 Micromonospora globispora
GGCGGCTGCGCAGACCGCGCTGGCGGTCGTGCAGGCGGCGGCGGTGCTGCTGGCCGGGCACGGGCCGATCGCGTGTGGCGGGGCGGTCATGGCGGTGCTGGCTGCCGGCGGCGCGCTGCTGAGCACCTGGCGGACGGTCCCGGCGCTGCGGGTTACGTCCCACCCTTGACCTGACTATCGTCTCACGTACTATCGTCTCACGTACTAGTGAGGCGAGGAAACACGCATGGGCGAGGGACACCCACCGGCGGCGGTGCGCCGGGCGTTGTGGTGGTGCGTGGGCTGCGCGGTGCTGTTCACCGCGTTCGCCGTAGCTACCACTCAGGTTCGGGCGCTGCGAGCGCACAGCCCCTGGCAGGACGACCCGTACGACGTGGTGGTCTCGTTCACCCAAATGCTGGTTCCGGCGCTTGCGGTCGCGTTGGTGGTTCGGATACTCAACCGGCGCCCCGGCTGGCCGCGGCCAGCGCCGGGGGATCTGCTGCGCGGCGGCTGGGCGCTGGTCGGCATGGTCGCGGCGACCGCGGCGACCGACTGGATCGCGGTCGGCCTGCGGGTACACGAGGGCGCCTGGGACGGCACGGGCCGGCTGCTGATCGCGGCGCTGGCCGGGCTGACGCTGGCCGTGGCAGGCACCGCCGCCACAATGTGGTGGGCCATCCGACGGGCCGGCGAGCGCGCCCGCCTCGCACCGGAGCCGTCCGCCCCGGACTGGGCCGACGACGTACTCGCCGGCGCCGGCGACCTGCTCGGATGCTGTGGTGCGGCCGGGCGGGCGGCGGCCCGGGCGGTGGAATGGCTGCGGCGGGTGGTCATCGGCGGCCGGCATGGGCTGCGCCGGCACAGGTTGGCCACCGTGGTGCTGGGCGGCGTCGCGGCCTCGGCCTGGTTCACCCTGGCCGAGGCGCTGGGTGACGGTCTCGGCGCGCACCCGGCCGCGGCGGCGGTCATGCGGATCGTGATCGGCACCGCTGGCCTGGTCACGGCGCTGATACCGCTCAACGCCTACCTGGGTGTGCTGCGTCCGGCCGTACCGTCCCGGCCGGCCGCGCCGGCCCGGCGACCCGCGCTGGTGTGCGCCGGCTACGTGGCGGTCGCCACCGTGCCGGCCACCGTGGGGTTCCGGGACGGGATCGGCGCCCTGGTCGACTACCCGGTCACCGGCTGGGGCCGGCTCGCCACCATGATCGCGGTGGTCGCGGTACAGATCGGACTGATCACTCTGCTGGCGCAGGCGGCCCGGCGGCGCCGGCACCGGCTGGCCAAGGCGCTGGTCGCGGTGCCGCTGGCGCTCGTCCTGGCGATCGTCGGCACGGTGGCCTATCTGGGCGTACGGCACGTGTTGCTGCGGCAGTTGCCGGCGCCGACCGGGCCGTACCGGGTGGGCCGGACCGCGTTCGACTGGACCGACACCGGCCGCGTCGACCCGTTCGCACCCGAACCCGGCCGGCACCGTGAGCTGTCGGTTTGGGTGTGGTACCCGGCACCGGCCGGCACCTCCGGGCGGCCGGCCCCGTACGCGCCCGGCCACTGGGCGCGGATGCTCCAGTTCGGGATCCTGGCCAACCGCCTCGACGCAGTGCGCACCCACTCGGTCGCCGGCGCGCCGGTGGCCGCCGGCCGGTTCCCGCTGGTGGTGCTCGAACCCGGGATGGGCCTGGCCGCGCCCCAGTTCAGCACCCTCGCCGAGGATCTCGCCAGCCACGGCTACGTGGTCGCCGGCGTCACGCCCACCTACAGCGCCAACGTCACCGTCCTGCACGGACACCCGGTCGGCCGCAGCACGGCCGGCAACCCGCAGGACCTCAGCCGGGCGAACCTTGACCGACTGGTGGCGGTGTGGGCCGCCGACGCCCGCTTCGTCGCCGGCCGACTGGCCGCCACCGGCGGGCCGCTGGCCGGTCACGTCGACGCCTCCCGCGTCGCGTACGTCGGACACTCCTTCGGTGGCGCCGCCTCGCTCCAGGCATGCCACGACGACCGGCGCTGCGTCGGCGCGGTCGACATGGACGGCACCCCGTACGGCACCGTCGTTCACCAGGGCCTGGCCGCGCCGCTGATGCTGCTCGGCACCTCCGGCGACTGCCTGGCCGGCGCCTGCCACCCCACCGACGCCGTACACCGCGACATCGACACCGCCAGCCGGACCCTGCGCGCCGCCAGCACCAGCCAAAGCTTCCGGTACGAGATCACCGGTGCCGAACACTTCAACTTCACCGACTACGGCGCCTACTACATCCCCACACCGCTGCACGGGTTGGCCCAGCTCGGCCCGATCAGCTGCGACCGCGGCCTAGTCGTCGTGTCGGCCTATGTCACCGCGTTCGCAGACCACGTGCTGCGCGGCGGACCAGCGCCCCACCCCGACCGCCGGTACCCCGAGGTACGCCCCGCAGCCTGAGCACCGCGCCCCTGGATTTGGCCAACTTCACCCGGACCGGGGACGGCCCCTTTTGTTCCCTGGGCGATGTCAGGCCCGTCGATTAGAATGTATGTACTAATCGAGTTCCTGACCTGGGAGGACACTCGTGACCGCGCCCATCTCCACCCCCATCACGCCGTACGCCACCCTCCTCGGTTTCACCCGGTACGTCGACCGCATCGGGCCCACCAAGGCCACCTTCGTCGGGGGCCTGCGCAAGCAGCGGGCCAGCCGCTCCGGCTTCAACCCGCACGGCCAGTTCGTCAAGGCGCTCAAGGCCGACATCGCCTTCCACACCGGCGGCACCCACCTGGCCCAGGTGGCCGATCTGGTCAAGCCCCGCTGGCGCCCGCTCTACCAGGCGCTCGTCCCCGGCGCGACCACCTGGCTGCAGTCCCTCGGCGACCCGATGGGCGTCGACCTGGCCCAGACCCGGGACGCCCTGGCGATGCTCGGCGACCTGCCCGTCAAGATCAATCCGCACTTCGGCATCCGGTACGCCGACGGCCGCGCCGAGGCGGTCCGGCTGCACTTCGACGAGGCCCCGCCCAGCAAGGAGGCGGCGCTGGCCACCCTGCACCTGATGGCCCGCCACATGGACGCGGTCCTCCCGCACGCCGAGCCGGTCCTGGTCGACGTACGCCGCGGCGAGACCCATCGCATGCCCGACACCGTCAAGCCCGACCAGGTCGAGCAGTGGCTCGCCGGCGAAGCCGCCGCCTTCCGCGCCATCTGGACCACCGCCGCCTGAGTCGCTCTGTCCCGGACGTGGTGGCCTCCCGCCGTAAGGGAGGCCACCACCTCATGTTCGCGGAGGATCGTGCGGACGCGGGCTGGCCGTTCCGGTACGGGGCGGCGCCCAGCCGCCATACCCTGACCGCATGCGATTCGACCAGCACACGGTCGTGCTCCTGATCCGCCCGACGGACGCGCCCGAGCTACCGCGGGACGCGGCCGACCGGTTGCAGAACGCGCACCTGGCCCACCAGGCCGGGCTGGTGGGCCAGGGAGCCCTCCTCGCCGCCGGGCCGTTCCTCGGTGCCGGCGACGAGCGGCTGCAGGGCTTCGCCGTGCTCTCGGTGGACCCGCAGATGGCGCGCGAGCTCTACGCCAACGACCCGGCCGTCCGGGCCGGGCGACTGGTCGTGCAGGTGATGAGCTGGATGGTGCCGGAGGGGAACGTGCGCTTCGAGCAGGTGCCGGTCCCCCGGTCCATGCTGGAGGTCGCGTCCGGCGACTGACGCCGGCTCAGTCCTCTGCCGCGGGACGGCTGACCGGCACCTCGACCTGCTGGTCGGCCCAGACGAACGTGTCGGGGAGCAGCTCGGCCACCGGGACCGCGCGCAGCGCGTCCATCGGGCCGACGATCACCTGGATCGAGGGGAAGTAGTCGAGCAGCACCTGGCGGCAGCGGCCGCAGGGCGGGAGGACGCCCCGACCGCGGTCGCCCACCGCGACGATGGTCTCCAGCTCGCCCACGCCCTGGGTCGCGGCGGCACCGATCGCCACCACCTCTGCGCACGGGCCACCGGTGAAGTGGTAGACGTTCACGCCGGTGAAGACCCGGCCGTCGGCGCTCCGCGCGGCGGCGGCGACGGTGTGGTTGTCGCCACGGCAGCGCAGTTTGGCCACGGCGGTGGCAGCCTGCACCAGCGCCCGATCGGTGTCCCGCATGATCATCCCGCCCCCGTGCTCGACGTCGCTCGGCGGCCACTCTAGCCGGGCGGTGGCCCTGACCTCGGCGCGCACACGAGCGGTGGGTGCGCCTGGACGCCGAGCGCCCGTGCCGAAGCCGCCCTCGCGACGCCCGCCGACACGAGAGCCGGGCCCGGCCGTCGGCGGCGGGGGCGACCGCCTGGGGACGCGGCGGCCTGTAACCCGGCGGCGGTTCGACAGCAGCCTGCCTATCCTTGGCGACGACATGCAGAATCCAGCCGCACCCGCCGCGCCCGACACCGTCCGCGAGCTGCACCGCCGACTTTCCACCCTGATGTTCCGCGACCAGCGTCGGCTTCAGCGCCGGCTGGACGGGGTCCGCAAGCTGCGCGACCCGCAGCGGCGCGCGGCCGCCGTCGCGGAGATCGAGGCCGAGATGGCCCGGGCCGAGACGCGGCTGGAGAACCGGCGGGCCGCCGTGCCGGTGATCACCTACCCGGCGCAGCTGCCGGTGAGCGAGCGCAAGGACGACATCGCCGCCGCGATCCGCGACCACCAGGTGGTGATCGTGGCCGGCGAGACCGGCTCCGGCAAGACCACCCAGCTGCCGAAGATCTGCCTGGAGCTGGGGCGCGGCGTGCACGGGCTGATCGGGCACACCCAGCCGCGCCGGCTGGCCGCGCGTACGGTGGCGGACCGGATCGCCGAGGAGCTGGGCACCGAGCTGGGCGACGTGGTCGGTTACAAGGTGCGCTTCACCGACCAGGTCAGCGACCGCAGCCTGGTGAAGCTGATGACCGACGGCATCCTCCTGGCCGAGCTGCAGAACGACCGGATGCTGCGCCAGTACGACACGCTGATCATCGACGAGGCGCACGAGCGCAGCCTGAACATCGACTTCATCCTCGGCTACCTCAGGCAGCTCCTCCCCCGGCGCCCCGACCTCAAGGTGATCATCACCTCGGCGACGATCGAGACCGAGCGCTTCGCCCGGCACTTTGCCACGCCCGCCAGCGACGGCGGCGAGGAGAAGCCCGCGCCGATCGTCGAGGTCTCCGGGCGCACGTACCCGGTGGAGGTCCGCTACCGGCCGCTGATCGAGGTCACCGAGGCCGAGGAGGAGGACAACGGGGACGAGGAGAACGTCCGCGACCAGATCCAGGCGATCGGCGACGCGGTCGAGGAACTGGCCGCCGAGGGACCCGGCGACATCCTGGTCTTCCTCAGCGGCGAGCGGGAGATCCGGGACACCGCCGACGCGCTGGGCAAGCTGGTGGAGAAGAAGCGGGCTCTGCGGAACACCGAGATCCTGCCCCTGTACGCGCGCCTCTCCACCGCCGAGCAGCATCGCGTCTTCGCCCCGCACGCCGGGCGCCGGGTGGTGCTCGCCACCAACGTCGCGGAGACCTCGCTGACCGTCCCCGGCATCAAGTACGTGGTGGACCCGGGCACCGCCCGGATCTCCCGCTACTCCAGCCGGCTCAAGGTGCAGCGGCTGCCCATTGAACCGGTCTCGCAGGCGTCGGCCAACCAGCGCAAGGGGCGGTGCGGTCGTACCTCGGACGGCATCTGCATCCGCCTCTACGACGAGCAGGACTTCCTCTCCCGACCCGAGTTCACCGACCCGGAGATCCTGCGGACCAACCTCGCCTCGGTCATCCTCCAGATGACCTCGATCGGGCTCGGCGACATCGCCGCGTTCCCGTTCCTCGACCCGCCGGACCGGCGCAACGTCACCGACGGCGTCAACCTGCTGCACGAACTGGGCGCGCTGAACCCGGCCGAGACCGACCCGGCGAAGCGGCTCACCCCGCTGGGCCGGCGGCTGGCCCAGCTCCCGGTCGACCCCCGACTGGCCCGGATGGTGCTTGAGGGCGAGCGCAACGGCTGCGCCACCGAGGTGATGGTGATCGCCGCCGCGCTCTCCATCCAGGACCCGCGCGAACGACCGGCGGAGAAGCAGGCCCAGGCCGACCAGGCGCACGCCCGGTTCGCCGACAAGGAGTCCGACTTCGTCTCGTTCCTCAACCTGTGGCGGTACCTGCGGGAGCAGCAGCGGGCGCTGTCGTCCAGCGCGTTCCGCCGGATGTGCAAGGCGGAGTACCTCAACTACCTGCGGGTCCGCGAATGGCAGGACATCGTCAGCCAGTTGCGCCAGGTGCTGCGTACTCCGGACGCGGGCGAGGGCCGGCGGGGCCGGCGCGGCGAGGCGGCGAGCGCGCCCGACGGCGGGACATCCTGGTC
>NZ_QGGF01000098.1 GCF_003857015.1 Micromonospora globispora
CCCGGACCACCCGGCGGGTCACCGACGGCGACAGCAGCGCCTCCCCCTCGGCGACCAGGCGGATCGCCCGCAGCAGCTCGGCCGGGCGGGTGTCCTTGGTGAGGAAGCCGCTGGCCCCGTGGCGGAGCGCGTCGAAGACGTACTCGTCCAGCTCGAAGGTGGTCAGCACGATGACCCGGGTACCGGCCAGCTCCGGGTCGGCGACGATCCGCCGGGTTGCCTCAATACCGTCGATCCCGGGCATCCGGACGTCCATCAGCACCACGTCGGGGCGCTCCCGCCGGGCCAGCTCGACGACCGCCAGCCCGTCGGCCGCCTCCCCCACCACGGTGAGGTCGTCCTCGCTCTCCACCAGGGCGCGCAACCCGATCCGGACCAGGTCCTGGTCGTCGGCGAGCAACACGGTGATCATGCAGCCTCCTCCAGCGGCAGTGTCGCGTACACCCGGAAGCCGCCGCCCGGGCCGGGGCCGGCGGTGAACGACCCGCCCAGCGCGGTGACCCGCTCCCGCATCCCGGCGAGCCCGTAGCCGCCCGCCGGGCCCGGCCCGGTGACCTGCCCGCGCCCGGTGTCGGTCACCTCGACGGCGACCTCGGTCGGCGCGTACCGGAGCCGGACGGTGGCCGTGGCCGGGCCGGCGTGCCGCAGCACGTTGGTCAACGACTCCTGGACCACCCGGTACGCGGCCAGGTCCACGGCGACCGGCAGGGTGCGGGCCTCCCCGGCGACCTCGACGATGACCGGCACCCCGGCCCCCGCGAGCCGCTCGCGCAGCTCCGGGAGCTGGGCCAGCCCGGGGGTCGGCGCCCGCTCGTCGGCGGCCTCGTCCCGCCGGACCACGGTGAGCGTGACCCGCAGCTCGTCCAGCGCCTCCTTGCTGGTGCGGCTGATCGCGGTCAGCGCCGCCTCGGCCTGCTCCGGCTTCTTCGCCAGCAGGTGCAGGGCGATCTCCGCCTGCATGTGGATCGCCGCGAGACCGTGCCCGACCACGTCGTGCACCTCCCGGGCGACCCGCAGCCGCTCGGCGTCGGCCAGCCGCCGGGCCTCGTCCACGCGGTTGCGGGCGGTGCTCTCCCGGGCCAGCCGCACCGTGGTCCCGACCGCGAACGGCACCACCACCCACGCGGCGGCGGGCATCGCACCCAGCAGGCCCGGTGAGCGGGCCCCCACGACGACGTGGGCCAGCAGCGCGACCAGCGCGGCGCCGCCGGCCACCGCCGCGGTGCGCAGCGGCAGGTACGCGGCGACCGTGTACACGGCGACGAAGAAGGACAGCAGGATCGGCCCGTACGGGTAGCCGAGCACCAGGTACGCGGTGCCGGCCGCGGTCACCACCGCCAGCGTCGCCAACGGCCACCGCCGCCGTACCGCCAGCACCAGCGCCGCCACCACGACCAGCGGGTACGTCGCCCGCCCGGTACTCAGTCCCTGGTTGATGCCGGCCGGCGCGGTGCCGAGCAGCCCGATCCCGAGCAGCGCGAGGGCCACGACGGCGTCGAAGGCGTCGTGGCCCCACCCGCTCCGGTTCCGGTCCACCCCGTCCCTCCCCCGCGACCTAGCCGATGTCCCGGCGCTGCAGCAGCAGGCCGCCGACCGCCGCGAAGGCGATCAGATAGCCGGCCACCACCAGCGCCGCCTGCCCGCCACCGACGCTGGCCGCGACACCGGGGGTGTCCCCCGGCGCACCGAGCGCGGCGGCCAGCGACCCGGCGTTCGGGCCGGGCAGCCCTTTCTGGAGCTGGGCCACCCAGTCGAGCAGCGGCGCGGCGATCGCGGCGAGCAGGTTCTGCACCGCCAGCATCCATACCAGACCCAGGCCGACCGGCAGCGCCACCGCTCGCAGCGCGACGGCGAGCACGGCACCGAGCATGGCCCACATCGTCGCCATGAGCCACCCCGCCCCGATTCCGGTGAGGAGGTCGCCGGCCGACGGCCAGTGCACCGGCTGCGACTCGGCGACCGCGATCAGGGCGCTGGACACCGCGCCGACGGCGAAGACGGCGAGCACCACGACGAGGGCGGCGGCCGCCAGGGTGAGCAGCTTGCCGGCGTACACCTCCAGCCGGGACGGGCCCTGGGAGAGCACTGTCTTCCAGGTGCCCCAGCCGTACTCGCCGCCGACCGTGAGCACGCCGAGGATCAGCACGATCGAGCCGAGGAAGACGGGCAGCCCGCCGAGCGAGTTCCCCACCAGCCGGTCCGGCAACAGCATCGGCAGGGTCCGGTCCGCGTTCGGGCCGGTGGTCCCGCCGGCGATGCTCGCGTACGGGAAGACGTAGGTGAAGATCAGCGAGAGCACCAGCGTGATGGCCAGCAGCAGCCAGGACGCCGGCCGTCGGACCAGCTTGACCGTTTCGGCCCGGAAGCTACGCGACATCGGCCGTTCCCTTCTCGATGAGGTCGAAGAAGACCTGCTCCAGATCCCGCTCCCGGGGGCGCAGCTCGCGCACCGCCACCCCGGCGTCGACCAGTTCGGCGTTGAGCCAGGCCGCCCGGTCCGGCTCGATCGACAGGTCCAGCCCGCCGTCCACCACCCGCACCCGTTCCTCCCCGACCAGGGCCCCGACCCGGGCCGCGGCCACCTCCAGCGGGTCGGCCAGCACCCGCAGACCCGTCGCACCGCGCAGGTCGGCGACGCTGCCCTCGGCGATCAGCCGGCCCCGGGAGATCACCCCCACCCGGTCGCAGACCTGCTCGACCTCGCCGAGCAGGTGGCTGGAGACCAGGACGGTGCACCCACCGGCCCCGAGCCGGCGGATCAGCGTGCGCATGTCGGCCATGCCGGCGGGGTCGAGGCCGTTGGTCGGCTCGTCCAGGATCAGCAGGCGCGGGTCCTTCAGCAGGGCGGCGGCCACGCCGAGGCGTTGCTTCATGCCCAACGAGTAGCCGGCGTACCGGTCGCCGGCCCGCTCGGTCAGGTCGACCAGGTCGAGCACCAGCGACACCCGGTCGGCGCCGACCCCGGCGTAGCGGGCCAGGACCCGCAGGTTGTCCCGGCCCGACAGGTACGGGTAGAACGCGGGTCCCTCGATCAGCGCGCCGACCCCGCCGAGCCGGCCCGCCCCGGGCGGCCGGCCGAGCAGCCGTACGGTGCCGGAGGTGGGGCGGACCAGCCCGAGCAGCATCCGCAGCGTGGTGGTCTTGCCCGCGCCGTTCGGGCCGAGGAAGCCGTACACCTCGCCGGCCCGGACGGTCAGGTCGAGGTCCTGCACGGCGGTCAGGCCGCCGTACCGCTTGGTGAGCCGTTCGGTGTGCACTGGCAGGTTCATGCCCCGAGCCTGCCGCCCAACGGGCCCGCGAGCGTCGTCGCGGAAGCGACTCCGGTCGTACGCCCTGGAACGTAGGCCCGGGCCGCCCGGCTACCGACCTCCGCCCGAACTTGGAGACCGCTACGCCCGCTCGACCTCACGGAGCATCAGCGCCAGGCTCTGCGACCGCCGCTCGGCGGGAAGGGCATTCCACGCCCGCCGGGCATACGCGACGCCCCCGGCCTTGTCGCCGGCCTTCGCCACGGTCAGCCCGCGGTGCAGCTCGATGTGCGTCGCGAAGCGCGGCAGCCCTGCCGGCCGCGTGCGGTCGGCCTCCTCCTGCGCCTCGACGCCGGGCCCGGGCATGCCGAGGCGGCCGTAGAGCATGCTGCGGAAGGTTGCCATCCGCCACGGCGGGACAGCTGTGTCCGAGACTTCGTCGTCCGGGGAGGCGACGTGATCGAAGACTCGGCGGGCTTCCGTGTCGAGCCCAACCGCGCCGGCCTGGTTCCCGCGTCCCGCCGCGGCGTGCGCCAGCGCCATCAGGGCTTGGACGCGGCCGAGCGACGGCCGGTCGGAGAGGGTGATCGCCTGGTCCGCGTACCGGCGGGCGGTCGGCAGCGCCGCGCCCTCGTAGGCAAGGGCGATCGCCGCACGACCCCGCACCCATACCCGGACGCCGAGATCGTCGGAACGGTCCGCCGCCGATGCGGCCAGGTCGTACCAGCGGATCGCCTCGGCGGGATGCGACGTGGTCTTGCCGTAGGTGACCAGCGCCCGCGCCGCATGCGACCACATGTGGGGCGTGTCCAGGTGCTGCTGAAGGATCACGAGGTCGCTCGCCAGGCGGGCCTGAAGCAGCGCCGCGCCAACTGCCATGTAGTCCCGGCCGTACTGGTCGACCCGCTCGCGCCAGTCCTCTTCGGCCCCTCGGCCGTTCAACGCCGCACTGAAGCCGACCCGGATGAGTTCGCCGGCCACGACCGGACCCAGGACGCCGGCCGCCAGGCCAAGCACCTGTCGACGGTTCACGTCACCCTCCCCGAGCGCCCGCGCGTAGGCGAGCACGATGTCAGGCGTGGCGGCCCGCCGCCCGGCCTCCAAGTTGCTCAGATGCGAGGCCGAGTAGCACGACCGGGCCGCCACCGAGGCGAGCGTGATGCCGGCCTCGGTACGCGCCTGCCGCAACTGCGCGCCAAGGTCGTCCATCCGGCCCCCTGTTGAAACCTCGTGAAAGCTCGATGCACTTCCGAGAGTAACCCCACGGTCACGACACTGTGGACATACGGAACCGCTGACGTGGCTTGAGCCGTCGGCGGGACCTGCGCGGGGGGCCGCGCCGACCGGGGATGGCGGGCGGCCCCTTCCACGGTGGCAGAGGAGGCCTCGCTATGCGTTTCCGGTTCTGGCGCAACAAGCCCGGGACGTCCATTCCGCTCCCGCGCCCGGTCCCGCCCAATGAGCGGCCGCGCTGGGCGGCGCAACCAACCGAGGTCTTCCCGACAACCGACCCGGGCCGCGCCGGCAACCTGACCCCCGCCCAGCGCTGGCGGGCCGGCGAGTGGCGGAACAACGGAGGCCACAGGTGAGCCGGACAGCCCGTCCGCACCGCCCGATGCGTCCGCTGTGGCGCTGCCGCGCGTGCGGCGCCGAGTGGCCCTGTCAGCCGGCTCGGTTGGCGCTGCTAATGGAGTACCGCGCCGACCGTACGGCCCTGCTGGTGTACCTGAGCACTCTCATGGCCGAGGCCGGGGCGCAGCTCTCGCAGCTCAACGGACACGCTCTGCCCGAGAACCTGACCGATCGCTTCCTGACCTGGGCCCGCGCCGGGTAGTCCTCACACGGCGGCCAGGACGGCGGCCTCCAGGCGGGCCCGTTCGGCGTCGGAGGGCCAGCCGCCGACCAGGTAGAACGCGTCCACGACGTCACCGCCGAGGGTGGAGATCCGGGCGGCGCGGACCTGCGCCCCGGCCTCGTCCAGCGCGCAGCTGACCCGGTAGAGCAGCCCGGCCGCGTCGGCGGCGCGCAGCTCCAGCACCACCGCGTCGGTGGCCGCCTCCCGGTGCCAGACCACCCGCGGGGCGGCCCCCTCACCACGCGCCGCGAGGGCCCGACCGCGCAGCCGCTGGGTGACCGACACGTCTCCGGCGACCGCGCGACGCAGGTCGGCGCTGAGGGCGATGGGGTCGGGCGCCAGCCCGTAGCGGGGTTGCACCCGGCACTCGACCAGGGCTCGGCCGTCGACCGTGGAGGCGTCCGCGGAGATCACCTCCAGCCGGTGCAGAGCCAGGCAACCGGCGACCGTCGCGAGCAGTCCCCGCCGGTCCGCCGCGGCCACCGCCACCCGGTCCTCCGCGAGGTGTACGACCGGCAGCGGCCCCGCCACCAGCGCGGGATCGGGGGCCGGGGGTGCGGGCAGGGCGCCGGTGTCCAGCGCGGTGCGCACCCGGGCGACCAGCTCGGCGATCAGCCGCCCCTTCCAGTCCGACCAGGCGGCCGGACCGGTGGCCGCCGCGTCGGCGCGGACCAGCGCGTGCAGCAGGTCCAGCGTGGTGGTGTCGCCGACCCGCTCGGCGACCCCGGCGATGGTCTTCGGGTCGGCGAGGTCACGTCGGGTGGCCACGTCGGGCAGCAGCAGGTGCAGCCGGACCAGCCGGCCGATCAGCGCCGCCTCGGACTCGGGCAGGCCGACCCGGGCGGCCACCGCCTCGGCCAGCGGGGCGCCCACGCTGCTGTGGTCGCCGGGCAGCCCCTTGCCGATGTCGTGCAGGAACGCGCCGAGCAGCAGCAGGTCCGGCCGGTCCACCTCGCGGGTGTGCCGGCTCGCCTCGTACGCGGTCTGGACCAGGTGCCGGTCCAGGGTGAACCGGTGCACCGGGTTGTGCTGGGGCAGGCTGCGCAGCCGGGTCCACTCGGGCAGCCAGCCGTCGATGAGGCCGTACCGGTCGCAGGTCTCCCAGGCGGGCACCAGGCCGGGACCGGCCCCGAGCAGGGTGATCAGTGCGGCGCGGGCGGCCGGCGGCCAGGGCGCGGGCAGCGGCGGGCAGTACGCGGCCAGCCACTCGC
>NZ_QGGF01000172.1 GCF_003857015.1 Micromonospora globispora
GCGGCTGCGGCACGCGTTGCGGGAGTACTTCCCCGCCGCGTTGGCCGCCTTCGAGGACCTCGACGCCGCCGACACCCTGGAACTGCTCGCGAAGGCACCCGACCCGGCGAGCGCGGCGAAGCTGAGCCTGGCGCAGATCACCGCGGCCCTCAAACGGGCCCGCCGCCGCGACATCGCTGCCAAGGCCACGGCGATCCAGGCCGTTCTGCGCGCCGAGCACCTCGGCCAGCCGGCCGTGGTCACTGCCGCCTACGCCCCGTCCGTGCGCGCTCTGGTCGCGCTGCTGGTCACCCTCAACGAGCAGGTCAAGGCCCTGCAAGGGCAGGTCGAGGCCCATTTTGGCCGGCACCCGGACGCTGAGACCATCCTGTCCCAGCCTGGACTGGGTGCCGTCCTCGGCGCCCGGGTGCTCGCAGAGTTCGGCGACGACCACGGCCGCTACGCCTCGGCCAAGGCCCGCAAGAACTACGCCGCTACCAGCCCGATCACCCGCGCATCGGGCAAGAAGAAGACCGTCGCCGCCCGGTTCGTGCACAACGACCGGCTCATCGACGCCCTGATGACCCAGGCGTTCTCCGCGTTGAAAGCCTCGCCGGGCGCCCGCGCCTACTACGACCGGCAACGCGCCCGCGGCGCCAGCTACAACGCCGCACTGCGCCAGCTCGCCAACCGGCTCGTCGGCATCCTGCACGGATGCCTCAAAACCGGCACCCCATACAACGAGGCGACCGCCTGGTCCCACCACCTCGGCGAGGCTGCTGCTTGACATTCAAGCTCCTGGGATGTCTTTCAGTGACGGAATCAGTGACGTGGGCCGCGCAGCGCCAGGCTGGCGGTGGCGGTGAGCAGCAGCAGGACGGCGGTGGCCGTCAGGCTGAGGTGCAGGCCGTGCAGGAACGTGGCTTGCGAGGCGACGACGGCGCCGTAGACGGCGACGCCGAACGAGCCGCCCAGCTGACGGAAGGTGTTGAACACGCCGCTGGCCGTGCCGGCCCGGTGGTGCGGGACGCTGTCGAGGATCAGCGCCGTGATGGGCGGGACGGTGAACGAGCCGCCGACGCCGACCGGCACCATGGCCGCCGCGACCAGCAGGACCGGGGCGTCGGCGGGCAGCAGTACCAGCCCGGCCAGGCCGGCCGCCATCACCAGCTGGCCGCCGATGATCGGCGCCGCCGGGCCGAGGCGGACGGCGGTGCGGGCAGCGAGCGGGTTGAGGATCGCGACCAGGGCGGTCATCGGCAGGAACAGCAGGCCGGTGACGAACGGCGACGCACCGCGCAGCTGCTGGAAGTACAGCGACTGGAGAAAGACCACGCCGTAGAAGCCGACCATGCCGAGGAAGCTCACGATCAGGGCGACGCTGACCGTGCGCGAACGGAACAGGTCCAGGGGCACCATGGGATGCCGACCGCGGGCCTGCGCCGCCAGGAACACCACGGCGGCGACGACGGCGACCGCGAACGCCGCGAGGATCCGGCGGTTGCCGTAGCCCAGGTTTCCGCCCTCGATGACCGCATAGGTCAACCCGGCCAGCGCGACCACGGCGGCGACCTGCCCGGTCCAGTCGAACGGAGCGTCGTGCCGCGGCGAGTCGGCGGCCCCGCGCAGCACCAGCACGGCGACGACGCCGACCGGCAGGTTGAGGAAGAAGATCAGCCGCCAGTCGAGCTGCGTCAGCGCGCCGCCGAGCACCGGCCCGGCCGCGGCCGCGATCGACCCGCCCATCGCCCAGTAGGCGATCGCCCGCGCCCGGGCGGCGCTGTCGTGGTAGGCGGCCCGGATCAGCGCCAGCGACGTCGGTGTGACCAGCGCCGCGCCGACGCCCTGCACCACCCGCGCCGCGATCAACCAGCCCAGGCTCGGCGCCAGCCCGCACACCACGGAGGCCGTCACGAACACCAGCATGCCGACCCCGTACGCGCGGCGGGCGCCGATCCGGTCGGAACACGTACCGGCGAACAGCAGCAGCGCGGAGAACATCAGCGTGTAACCGGTGACCACCCACTGCAGCCCGGCCAGGCTGCCGGCGAGATCCCGGCTGATGTCGGGCAGCGCGACATTGACGACCTGCGTGTCGAGGGTGACGACCGCGAAGCCGAGCATCGCCACCACCAGCGACGCCCGTGACCGCACGGCCGGTGAGGCCGCCGCCGGGGCGGTGAGCGCGGCGGGAGAGGAAAGGGACATGCCTCCAGGGAACCGTCAGCCGCGACCGGGAGGGAGTCACCGTGTAAAGGGGTAATGGCAGGGACCCCCTTACCCCGTGCGGGCTGCCTAGCCTGGGGTTATGGGTACGGACAACCGCAACGAGGTCCGCGCGTTCCTCACCTCACGCCGGGCGAAGATCAGCCCCGAGCAGGCCGGCATCCCCGCCTACGGCAGCCGGCGCGTCGCCGGACTGCGCCGCGGCGAGGTCGCCGCGCTCGCCGGGGTGAGCGTCGAGTACTACACCCGTCTGGAACGCGGCAACCTCACCGGCGTGTCCGACAGCGTCCTGGACGCCATCGCCCGCGCCCTGCAACTCGACGACACCGAGACCGCGCACCTGCACCACTTGGCCCGCGCCGCCGGCCCTCAGCCCGCCGGGACCCGCGCCCGCCGCGACAGCACGCCTGAAATCCGGCCCGCGATCCACCGCCTGCTGAACTTCATGACGGGCGTGCCCGCGTTCCTGCGCAACTACCGCTTCGACATCCTCGCCGCGAACCCGCTCGGCAAGGCTCTCTACGCGCCCCTGTTCTCCACCGGCGTGGCGCTGCCGGTGAACTCGATGCGCTTCACGTTCCTGGACCCGCACGCGCAGGTGTTCTATCCGGAATGGGCCAAGACGGCCCGCTCCGCCGTTGGCTCGTTGCGCATCGCCGCTGCCCAGCACCCGCACGACAAGCAGCTGATGAACCTCATTGGTGAGCTGTCCATGCGCAGCGACGCCTTCCGTACGTGGTGGGCCACCCAGGACGTCTTCGTACACCGGCACGGCACGAAACGCTTCCGCCACCCCGCCATCGGTGACCTCGAACTCGCCTACGAGGGGCTCGAGCTGGCCGGCGACGAGACCCTGAGCATCGTGACCTACTCCGCCGAACCGGGTACCCCCTCCGGTGACGGTCTTGAGCTGCTCGCCACCTGGGCCGCGACGCAGGAGAGCGGCCCGGCCCACGTCGACCGGTGACGCTCCCGGGGATCAGCCGGCCAGCAGACCGATGCGGCGTAGCCAAGCCTCGACGGCCGGCTCAGCGTCGGCGACTTCCTCACCGCGCACGGCAAGGCCCTCCCCGAGCGTCGCGCCGCGGCACGAGGCGGCGTAGTCACGTTCGGTGGTTCCCAGGCCGCTCATCGCGTACGTCGTCAACGGGTGAATCGTCTTGCCGGTGAAGTCGAAGCCCTCGGCGAACGTCGCCATGATCATGGGTGCTCGAACGTTCCAGATCGGGCTGCCCAAGATGATCGTGTCGTAGCGTGCGATCGAGGCCAGGGGGTTCCCGATGGCCGGCCGGGCGTTCGCCTGCTGCTCCCGCACGTTACGCGCGACCGTCGGGTCGTAGTCGTCGGGGTAGGGATCGGCGGCCTCGATCCGGTGCACGTCGCAGCCGATCAGCCGCCTGATCATGCCGGCCACGACCTCGGTGTTGCCGATTGTGAGGCGCTTACGGCCACCGTTGAAGTAGTTCTCCCCGGCGCGGGAGAAGTAGACCAGCAGCAGCCTGCTTCCGCCGGATGAGGACGGAACAGGGCCGCCGCGGGATTCGTTGCCGGCCGTCGATGACCCTGCCGGGGAAGGCGTAGGGGAATCGGTGCAGGCGCTCAGCGCCGCCCCGGCCGCCGTACCGGCGGCGCCGAGCAGTGCGCCCCGAAGTATCGCTCGGCGCGGGTGCCTGTTCATCGCTTCCATCAGTTCTCCCAGATGAGCAGGATCGGGCGGGCGCCGAGGCCCGCCCCGGCCTGCAGGTCGGCGGCGCGGCGGCGCTTCCACGCCAGATGCTGGAAACCTCCAGCGAACCCAACCTGCGACGTCCCGCCAGCGCGGTCGCCGTCGCCGCCGTGGCACCGCCCGCCGGACGCGGGCGTCGCGGTGTGGGTATCTGCTCACCCGAGGAGCAACCCGCCACCCCGGCCACCACAGGAACCGCCGCGAGACCGGCCGCACCCAGCAAAAGCCGGCGACGACTGTTGTGGCCAGACATTCAGCAGCACCTCGTTATCAGCGACATGGGCATGGCTGTCACCTCATGCAACCCGTACCGCCGATGACGAGGGAGCCTCTGCTGAAAGGGGTAATGCCAGGGCCCCAGACCGCTATGCCAATCGACGACACATCCGCCGTGCTCCGGTCATGCCTGCGCTGAGCCTCTGCCGGGTCACTGTCCCCGAGCGCGGGGAAGGATGACTGCCCCGGAATGATCACGACGATGACGCCGGCGGCATCGCCCTCGCAGACTGGCCGCGTGGCCGAGGACCTGAATCCAAGGTACCCGTCCGGCCCCAGCGGCACCGCTACTCTGCGACCTACGAGCAGAAGGTCCTGGCCGAGTACGAGGTGCTGGGCCGGGCCGGGAAGGGCGCGCTGTTGCGCCGAAAGGCGGCCGGTTAATCGCATGTCCGACCCACGAGAAGCTCCCCCTGCGGGCGATGACCCGCAGGGCGGTGATGGCCGGCACGCCACTACTGCCTGGGCCCGTGAGGTCTCGCCGCTCGAGCTGTTCTACGACCTCGTGTTCGTCTTCGCCGTTTCGCAGCTGTCCGAGCACCTGCTGCACGACCTTACCTGGCAGGGTGCAGCCGAGACCCTCGTGCTGCTCTGCGCGGTGTTCACCGTGTGGCTACTAACCACGTTCGAGGCGACCTACTTCGACATCACCCGTCGCCACACCCAGGCCGCAGTGCTCACGGCGATGGCCCTTGGGCTGTTCATGAATGCCGCGATCGGGATCGCGTTCACGGTCCACGGCGGATGGGCGTTCGTCGTCCCGCTCGTCGGCACCCAGATCGCCCGCGGCATCGTCACCGCCACCACGGCACCGACGCCGCTGCTACGGCAGCACTATCGCCGGGCGCTCACCTGGTTGCTCGCCTCGGCCCCGTTCTGGATCGTCGGCGCGGCCATCGCGCCCGGAACACGCCTGTGGTGGTGGGGCGCGGCGACCGCGATCGACGTCACCGGCGTATGGCTCGCTCACCCCTGGCCGCATCAACGCTTGCAGACACGCCACATCGCCTTCGACTACGCCCACATGGCCGAACGACTCCGGCTCTTCCTGCTCATCGCACTCGGCGAGGTCGTCCTCACCTCCGCGACCGCCATCGCCGAGGCGCCAACCGAACCCGTCACCATACTCGCCGGCGTCGCCGCATTCGTGCTCGTCGCCGCCCTCTGGGCGTTCTACTTCGCGGGCAGCCCCGTCGTCGTCGACCGCCAGGAGACACCGACCACCGACCCGATCTGGACCGCACGGATGGGCGCCAACGGCCAGTACGTCGTCCTCGCCGGACTCGTCACCACCGCCGTCGGCTGCCAGGCCGTCATCACGCACCCACGCGGCGCGGAATCACTCACCATCGGGCTCCTCCTCGGCGGCGGCCCCCTGCTCTACGTCGCCACCCAGACCTGGTACCTGCGGCTCACCACACGCACCCGGCTCACCACCAGATGGATCGCCTGCCTGGTCCTCGCCGCCGCCATCCCCCTCGCCGCCGCCCTGCCCCCGCTGGCCACACTCGGCCTCGTCGCCGTGACCCTCGCAGCCCTCAGCCTGATCGCACCACGACACCGGTACGTCCGTTGAGCGTCGCTTCCCGACCGGTCTGCGCGGCAACATCGGCCGGCGGGCGCCAACGGCTGCCCGGCGCGCAGGGTGGACCGGTCCTCATCACGCGACACCTTCGTCTCCAGCTTGCCCGACCCCGCCCCGTCGGAGTCAGAGAAATCGTGGCCGGAAGGGCCATGCCAAAGCTCTCCGGCCGAACCACGTCGACGCGCGGCCCCGACGGTCCACTGCACCGGAGCCACCAGCACGAAGAACGCGCCGATGACCAACACCACCGTGGCCGCGACGCCCCTCAGCGACGCCCACGCCAGCGAGCGACGACTACGGCCAGTGATGTGCAAACCGGCGGCCGGCGCGCGCGGTCAGCGGCAGAAGCGTGCACCCGCCCATAAGCGCGGGCTCAAAAGACGGCCGGAAAGTTAGGAACGAGTGGTCTGCGATGCGGTTCGGCTGAAGCAGCGTTTACCGGGCGTTCGAGGGGCGCGACGCGGC
>NZ_QGGF01000096.1 GCF_003857015.1 Micromonospora globispora
ATCAACCGGCTCAAGCGCAACCGCGCCGTGGCCACCCGATTCGACAAGCTCGCCGTGCGCTACGAAGCCACCGTGCACATCGCCGCGATCAGCGAGTGGCTGTGACCGACTTCGACACAGGCTCTAGGAGCCGCGTCTTCTTCGTGACGGTGTTGCCCACTTGAAGGCCGGCAGCCCTTGCTTGCTCCTCCCACTCCCACCGCGGAGGCTCCATGGCGCCAGTGAAGACCACTGTGTCCCCGGGTTGAAGCCGCCACGCGTCGGGCCGACGCTGCTGCGGGATGGTTGTAGCTGCGGCGGCCAAAGCTCGGTCGACGTCGGATTGTTGGAGGCCGAGCAACCCGGCCACCTCGTCCAGGTCGTGGCGCTCAGTTGGGGTCAGGATGCCGTCTTCAAGCGCGATCCCAGCCAGGCTCGCCAGGTAGGTCCGGTGCAGGTGCTCGACGTCGGCGCGGGCGAGCCCGAACATCTCCGCTGTGGCGACGAGCGCGTCGGCCTCCGTGGCAGAGATGTGCCGGTCAAGGAGCGCCTGATCGAGTAGGTCCATGTAGGCGTCGCCCTGCGGCTCGTGCAGCCGGGGCAGCCGGTCGACCAGTCGGGCCAGGAAGTGCTGTTCCCGCTGGCCTGCGGCGCGCCGTTGAGCGGCCACCACGGGGTGAGCGGCATACGACGGCCAGGTGAGTCCCGCGGCCGCCGTTACTACAGCTGCCCACGGGGGCGGGCTGCCGGCTGCTGTGATGTAGTAAGTCAGGAGTTGGGCGGCGGCGCGGGCGTCATGCAGCGCTGAGTGCGCCTGGTGCAGCGGCAGCCCAGCGGCCCGACAGCAGTCGCGCAGGCTGCGACCGGCCGAGGGCAGGAAGTGCGAGGCCAGCCGCATCGTGCAGAGGCCAACGGCCGGGTCGATCGGTGCGTGGATCCCCACGCGCTGGTACTCGGCGTGTAGAAACGGGGCGTCGAAGGTCAGGTTGTGGGCGACTAGGACCCGGCCGCGCAGCATGCCGGCGAGGTGGCCAGCAACCTGTTCGAAGCGGGGTGCCCTCCGTGCCTCGGCCGCAGAGATGCCGTGGATGGCCTGTGGCCCGAGGTCGCGGTCCGGGTTGACCAGGCTGCACCACTCGTCGGTAACTCGACCGTTCTCGTCGACCTGGACAACGGCCACTTCGACAATTCGGTCGTGCCAGCTCGTACGAAGACCCGTGGTTTCAAGGTCGATGACTGCGTACACGTCGCTCCCTACGCCGAGACCAAGGAGGTGCTGCCGACGGCCTCACGCAGTCGCGCTAACCACCGGGGTGGCAGCGGCTGCGGGTCACCCAGCGAGCGCAGGTAGACGCGGCGGTACCGCGCCTGCTCGGTGTCCTGCCACAGTTGGGCGGTACTGGCGACGGCCGCGGTCAGGGCCAGAGCCGTCGCCGCGACCGGTGACGCAGCCGTGGAATGGGCCCGGGCGGCCCAGGTGGCGAGGGCCTGCTGGTCTGGCATCTCGGTGGGCCACGCAAGCGGAGCGATCTTCGACCTGGTGCTCGCCCTGTGCTGCTCGACGGCAGCGGTGTAGGTGGACCTGTGTTCGCTGACCTCTGCCAGCAGCTCGGGGATAGTGAGGATGTTGCCCTGGAGGGCGGTGAGCAGTTCGGCCGGCAGTTCCTCGCCGATCCTGGCCAGGACGTCGGTAAGGGTGTCTCTGTCCCAGTCGACCAGGCATCGGTCCTGCAACATCGACATGATGCGACGCAGCTGCTCGGGGTCCCGTTCGATTTCGTCGAAGCGGACCACCCACGCTCCACCGGCGCGACCGGTCGGGCTGAGGCGCCACACCGCCACGGCGTCGCCGCCGTCGCTATCGGGACCGACGGCCAAAACTCCGTGGCCGCGCGCCCCCGGCACGTAGTCGACCGGTACGGACAGCTCGTTCTCGGATGCCTCCACGCCGAAGCTCCTTGCGGGTCCTCAATAGTTGACAGCGGGATGATCGCCGTAGCCGCCATCGGTGACATCCGGGGTCGGTCAACTGGACGGGTTTCTTGCCCGGACCGCATTTCACGTTCGCACCGGCGTCCGCTCTCGACTTCCGCTTGACGTCGGAAGCGATCGGGATCGGCCTACGACCGGTGAGCAGGGCCTTGGGTTTGCCCATCGGCTGCTCCTCAAGGGCCGCTTGCCATGCCACACCCACCGCGCGAGCGCCGTGGCCTAGTCACGAGTCAGCTCGCGACGGACGACCACTCGCTGGTAAGGCGCTTTCGGAGAGCGTCGCAGTGTCCGCCGACGGTTGCTGCGTTCGTGCCCGTAGCGGCATCCGTATGAGCCTGTCCGGCCGCGGCCGCCACCGTTGATGCCAACCGCTGATGTCAAGCGGGCCCTGCCGCTGTTCCAGCTCGCCGGCCGCTTGACTCTGCCCGGGGGAAGCTACTCGCTGAATAAG
Source organism: Micromonospora globispora (assembly GCF_003857015.1). GTDB lineage: Bacteria > Actinomycetota > Actinomycetes > Mycobacteriales > Micromonosporaceae > Micromonospora > Micromonospora globispora. The sequence goes on from NZ_QGGF01000096.1 coordinate 2,423, forward strand.
CGGATGTCAGAGGAGGTCGCGACCGGTCACATCCACGATTGACACCGTCGGATGCCTAGCGTCCAAGCCGACGAGGTAGTAGGCAGTTTGGTGCGGGCAATAGTTGCTCATGGTGGAGGTCTCTCCGCCAGCGGTCGGGCGATTGTCACTCAGTCAGTCACTCGCCCGACGATCGGTCCGCCGCCTCGCCACCGTGTTCAAGGTTCGCATTCTGCTCGGTCGAGTCGGCTTGGACGGGAGGCAACAACATGAACGCGCCGGCGAGAATCATCGCCGGAACTTCAAGCAGTAACTGGAGGACGAAGCGGCCTAACCCATGCTCGGGAATTTGCTCATCCAGCCAGGTAGCGTATACAACGACTCCTGCGACAACCGCCAGCCTCCATGGCTGACAAATGAGGCGGACCATCGCGAACCGGAGCATTTGCCATCTCGACACGATGCCTCCCCCCAGGTACGCCTGCGACTTGGTCGCATTCTCCCATGTGGTCACCACTTGGCGTTGAACTGTGGCCGGCCTATCGGGCATGTCCGACAATGGGTGTGCATTCCGGCTCTGAGCTGTGCGAACGCTTGGCATCGACGGTTGTTGGTGATCACCGCTGGTCCGCCTTTGACGGCCTAGCGACGGCCTGGACCTGGTCCTCGTCGACCCCTTGACCCCCAGGCAACAATCACAGTGCGCTTACCTGCTGCTCTGTCGGCTCCGGGCTGCTGGCATGGTCCACGCTCGGCCTTGCTCGTCCAGTGGAGTCCGACCCGATCGTCACCCACAGCTCGGCCAGGAAGGCGAACGTGGCAAGGGGCTCCGGGAACCCTAGAGCTCCGGCATAGGCAGCGATGGCATGCGCGCCATGCACCGGCGCGATGACCCCGGACAACAGCCGCGGCGCATACGAGACCACCACCTCCCAGGCGGCATGGTCGTCGTCTGGCAGCTCAGGCAAGCCCAACTCGTCGACCACCTGGTCACCGAAGGCGACGGCTAACACGCCTGGTGCAATACCGGCGCCGGAGTGTCGACGATCTGGCAGGTCAGGTGACCCCGATGTTCAGGTAAAAGTGGCCGAGCTTGAGTGATAGCGAGGCGCCTCCGAAGTGGTGAATGAGCAGCGCCAACAGGATGACGATCAAGATGCAGACGACGAGCCAGATCAGGAACCACACGAACCCTGGGATCCCGTAGCGACCGACGCGAGCCATTAGGCTCGCCCCCTCGCGGTCGGCGCTGCAACACGCGCCGCCGCGCATGGACGTGTCGGCTGTCGGTAACTGCGCCCGACGCTAGCGGACGTCTCCATACAGCCCTCCTTCATTGAGGTGTCCGCGAAATTTCCCTACCGAGGCGCGCGTCAAACCGGGCCGGAGGAGCCCGCTTCAGGATCCCGTGCTGGTGGTGTCAACGTTACGAGATCAAGTTGGCGGCATCGACGGCAAAGCATCCACCAACGTCGGCGATCCCGGTCCGGCTTCTTAAGGGGTAGATGAGGGTCGACCGTCCAACGCGGCCCGCCGCTCAAGCTTGAGCCTTCTTTGCTGCCGCGTCGGCCCGCCGCTTCGCCTCAGCTTCTTGGGCCTCAGCAGTCGGTTCGGCCTCGCCCGGCGCAAGTACTACCCAATTCTCCTCGCCGCCGCCCTCGAGGTTTTCGTCGATCGCTACGACAGCCCAGCCATAGCCCTCAGCGCAGATACCCGGGATGACCCGGCGTTCGCGGCCCATCTCGTCCGGGGTGTCGACGACTTTGTCCGCTTCGGCGTCGAGCTCGTAGCGGTCCTGAATCAGCCAGCCCGCTACGTGATGGACCACGCGCTTCCCTTGCCAGAGAGAGACAACCCGCCAGCCGGGTGGCGCTTCACGAAAGTCGACGGTGTTCCACCAGGTCGTCGTCTCTGTGCGTGCACTCATCGTCATTCAGCGATTATGAGCTATACGATCGCCGGCCGTGATCTTCCCTGGAGGGGCTGAAGGCGAGAACCTCGACGGCATGCCGCCCTGGGCAGACGGGCCAAGGACCCGTGCGGCCATGTAGCCAGCACCGAACTCCATACAGGCCGGACGCTTCGGTGTGAACGCCGTTGCGGCGCATCGTCTGCTGCTATCGGCTGTCATCCGGTGCCGGCTAGCTCGGCAACAACCCCGCCGGTTGTCGTCAGACGTCGCCGGCAGACGGAGCGTTCGATGCCTCCCCGCTGCTTCGTGCGTGGTCCACCGGATAGACGTTCCGATCCAGCCTGAACCTATGGATTGCGGCGAGGCGGTCGCTGACAGTCCGGTACGCGCAGGTCGCGAGCCTAGCCGGGAGTGCCGGTGTGTGCGCCCTTGAGATCTGCAACCGGCGAGTGGTTCTGTGGGCCAGTTCGGGTCCCACTTGTCGGGGTCTATCGGGCCCACGTCTCTTCGGCCGATTGCTGTGTTCTTGAGTTGTGGACCCGCCCTGTGTAGGGCTGGCTCGGCTGAAGGGACGTCTCGGTCAGGGGTTGATCAGTCTCCAGTAGCCTTCGGAGATGACGTCAACGGTGCCATCGACCACCTTGATGGCGGTGTTGTCGTCGATGGCGTAAGTCGGGACCGGGATTCCGGACGCCCACTTCTGGATGTTGGACAGCTCGGCGTCCTCCATGTCCGGATGATTGAGGTGGGGGTACAGCGTGAAATCCACCAGCCCCAGCGCCCGGTCGGCGCCCTGCGCCATGTCGCTGCCGTCAGGGACGAATCCAAGGTTGAATTCGGCGTCGCAGTTGTACGGGGTGACCGCGATACTCCCGGCGCTGACCCCCACATAAACCGTGTCACTCAGCGACGGCAGGAGGTCAGCCAGGCCCGACTGGCGCAGCCAGTAGGTCAGGTACAGCACATCGCCGCCCCAGACGAGGAGGGCATCGGCCTCCCGGACCGCCGGGACCCAGTTCTCTTCTCGAATGGTCGGCAGCGCGGTGAGCTCCAACATCCCCAGGGACTTCCAACCCAGCTGGCACAGCGGGATCGAAACGTGGCCGTGAATCGCCTTCCACGCCCTCTCACCCCCGCCGGAGAAGGGGTAGACACCGGTGGGAATGAACAGGGCCGTGGACTCGGCGATCGGCTTGCCCAGCAGGTCGACGAGCGCGTCGGAGATGCTCGGGTTACAGATGCCCGACGACGTGAGAAGGAACTTCATGAAATCCGCTCTCCTGACGCCACCGCATGACGGCGATCATGTTGCCTATGAGGACCAGCGTCCCGCTCGCTAACCCGACACATCGATGGATCATCCGCTGGCGGCCGTCCAACCGTCAACTGCCTCCGCCCGCACGACGACACAGGTCCGATGCCACGCCCTTACCTGCGTTTTGTTCGCCAGTTCGGGTCCCACCTTCCGGGTTGTCGACGTATGAGGTTCGATGAGTGGCCCTATCTGGGGCACCGGGCGCGGCGCACCACGACCTTGCAAGGGGAACAGAGCTGGTAGCGCTGCTGCCATTGCTTGCCATCCCGTCTGCCGTCGACCCGCCCACCTGGGGAGCGGGCCGCCGCCCGGCCCGCCACGTCAAGCGGACCTTGACGCCCGTACGGACGCTGGCGGGTCGGGCGGCGGTCTGCTCGGCTCGCCCGGGTCGATGGCAGACGGGATGGCCTCCCGCAACCACCCACTAACCGCGACCCGCCGACGCAGCCCCGGCCATCCTGGAGCCGGAGCGCCCCCGCCGGAGGCGCAGTAACCGCTACCCCGCGACCGCCGCCAGCTCGCCGACACGGCCGGCGTGCGCTCCCCTACGCCGCGCGGGCTCGTGGCCGCGCGGCCCGGCCGGCTGCCGGCCCACCACACCCCC
>NZ_QGGF01000557.1 GCF_003857015.1 Micromonospora globispora
ATCCTGGCTGACCTGCTCGGCGAGGCGTCTCCGGTCGGCGGGCCGCCCCGGCGGCTGGCCGAGCTGGCGGCCCGGATCGCCGAGGCGTTCGGCGTCCGGCAGGTGCACGCCGACTCCCCGGCCGAGCTGCTCAAGGCGTTCGCTCGGGCCGGCGTGGAGCTGCCCAGCACCCGGGCCTGGGTGCTGCGCGGGGTGGAGCACCCGGCGGTGCCGCTGGTGTTGGAATACAAGGAGCTCTACCGGATCTGGACGGCGCACGGTTGGGCGTGGCGGGACGCCTGGGTCGCCGACGGCCGGTTCCATCCCGAGTATGTCCCCGGCGGGGTGGTCTCCGGCCGGTGGGCCACCCGGGGCGGCGGGGCGTTGCAGATCCCCAAGGTGATCCGGCGGGCCGTGGTGGCCGACCCGGGCTGGACGTTCGTGGTGGCCGACGCGGGTCAGCTGGAGCCCCGGGTGCTCGCTGCGGTCTCCGGAGACGAGCGGCTGGCCGAGGCCGGTGGCGCCGGGGACCTCTACGCGGCGCTCGCCCGGGACGCCTTCTCCGGTGACCGGGCCCGCGCGAAGGTGGCCCTGCTCGGCGCCATGTACGGGCAGACGGGAGGCGCGGCGGTGCCCGCCCTGGCCGTGCTCAAGCGCAACTACCCGATCGCGTTCGGGTACGTCGAGGCGGCCGCCCGCACCGGCGAGGCCGGCGGCCTGGTCCGCTCCTGGCTGGGGCGTACCTGCCCGCCGGGGTCGGTCGGCTTCGCCGACGGCGAGGAGGCGGATCCGGACGCGGGCGCCGACCCGCAGAGCCCCCGCGCCCGAGCGGCCCGCTCCCGTGGCCGGTTCACCCGCAACTTCGTCATCCAGGCGACCGCCGCCGAGTGGGCCTCCACCCTGCTCGCCACGCTGCGCACGGCGCTGGCCGGTACGCAGGCGGAGCTGGTCTTCTTCCAGCACGACGAGGTGATCGTGCACTGCCCAGTGGAGCAGGCCGATGCGGTGGCGGAGGCGGTGACCGCCGCGGGCGCCCGGGCGACGGCGTTGCTCTTCGGCGACACCCCGGTCCGCTTCCCGCTGGACACGTCCATCGTCGACTGCTACGCCGACGCGGCATAACGGTAGGGCAACAAAGCGGTATACCGCCCGAATCGCTCCTATTCGCCCCGCCACCCCGCTCGGGGGCGCTCGTTGGGCCCGGTGTCCGTACGACGGGACGGGCCGGGCGTATGCCGGGTCGGTCTCCAGGTGGAGGGGGCGCAGCGCTGAACCGGATCGCAGGAATGATCATCGCCGCTGGTGGGGGACGCCGGATCGGTGGACCCGAGGCGTTGCTGCACCAGGGGGAGAAGGCCCTGGTCAGGCAGATGATCGATACGATGACCGAGGCGGGCTGCGAGCAGGTCGTGGTCGTGTTGGGTGCGGCGGCCGACCAGGTCCGCGAGACGGCGGACCTGAGCGGGGCCACCGTGGTGATCAACCGGGCGTGGGGGACCGGGGTCGGCTCCTCGATCCGGGCCGGCCTGGCGGCGCTGACCGACGACGGGATCGAAGCCGTCGTCGTGGTACCGGTCGACATGCCTGGACTGACCGCCGCGGCCGTTCAGCGGGTGGTCGCGCTGCCGTACCCGGACGTGCTGGTCTGCGCGACCTACGGTGGCCTGCGCGGCTACCCCATGCTCTTCGGCCGCCGGCACTGGTCCGGCATCGCGACCCTGGCCAGCGCCGACGTCGGAGCCCGGCCCTACCTGCTGGCGCACAAGGACCAGATCGTGGACATCTCCTGCGACTCGGTCGCCGATGGAAGCCGGATCGACAGCCCGGAGCTGATGGCGCTCTACGGCCTCACCGTCCCGCCCCAGCGGGTGGGTGCCTAGGGGTAGCGGCCATCAGGTTGGCGGAAGGCGTTCCCACCCGCGTCGGAGCGGCCTCAGGACGTGCCGCCGAAGTCGGCGTTCTTGGTCTCGACCGTCCCGGCCGTCCGCCCCGGCGCCGCCTGGTAGGTCCAGTACAGGTTGGTGTGCGCGATGACCTGGTCTGGCGGCGGCGCCCCCCACGGCGTCTGGTCCTCCGTCGTGTGGGCGTCGCTGACCAGGGTTGCGTCGTAGCCCCTGGCGAACGCGCCGTGCAGCGTCGAGCGGATGCACGCGTCGGTCTGTGCGCCGACGACCACGAGTCGCCCGACCGCGAAGCCGGACAGCACGGTTTCGAGGCTGGTGTCCTCGAAGGAGTCGCCGTAGTGCTTCTCGACGAGCGGCTCGGCGTCGCCCGGCGTCAGCTCGGGGACGATCCGCCAGTTGTCGCTGCCCCGCGCCAGGTGTTCGTCGGAGTGCTGGACCCAGACAACCGGGACACCTTCCCGCCGCGCCTTCTCGACCAGGCTGCCGATGTTCGCGACGACCGTGTCGCGCTCGTGAGCCCCCTCGACGACGCCGTTCTGCACGTCGACGACGAGGAGCGCGGTGTTCGGCCGATTCTCGAGTGTGGTCATAATCTCCCCCTACTCACGCTGAACTCCTGTGCCCACCGACGGTAGACCCACCCACCGACAACGGGCGGGACCGAGCCGGACCGCCGGACCGGTAGGCTCGCCGCGGTGACCCGTCCCCCGCTCGACCTGGTGCCCGCCGAGGTGCCGGCGCATCCGCTGACCCACAACCCGCTCAACGGCGTCACCGGCGGCATCTGGCGGACCCGTCGGGACGGCCGGCCGGCGGTGCTCAAGCTGATCACCCCGCCCGGTGGCGGTGTCGGCCCGGTGCACTGGGCGGCGAGTGACGACCCCGGGCACTGGAACTATTGGCGGCGCGAGGCCGAGGCGTACGCCAGCGGGCTGGCCGGCACCGCCTGGGCCGACGCCGGACTGGCCGCCCCGGAGGTGCTGAGGATCGACGAGCGACCGGACGGCACGGTCGCGCTCTGGCTGGCCGAAATGGACGGTCGGCCGGGAACGGCCGGCACGGTGGACGACTTCGCCGAGGTGGCCCGGCGGCTCGGCGCCGCGCACGCCGACTGGCTCGCCGAGGGCGGGACGCGCTCCGCCGACCGGTACGACTGGCTGGCCCGGAACTGGCTGCGCGACTACACGTCCAGCCGCCCGGTCAGCGAGCCGGTGCCCTGGGACCATCCGGTCGCCGTCGCGGCCTGGCCGGCGCCGCTCCGCAAGGACCTGCGGCGGCTGTGGGAGGAGCGGCACGGTGTGCTGGCCGCCACCGACCGGCTGCCGCGGACCCTCTGCCACCACGACGTCTGGCCGACCAACCTTCTTTTCACCGCCGACGGCCCGGTGCTGCTGGACTGGTCCTTCGTGGGCGCCGGGCCGATCGGGGAGGACGCGGCCAACCTGGTGCTGGACACCTTCTTCGACGGCCTGGTCGACGTCGCGCTCCTGCCCGACATGGTGGAGGCGGTGCTGGACGGCTATCTGGCCGGGCTGGGCAAGGCGGTCGATCCGGCGCTGGTCGTCCGCGCGGTCCGGCTCACCGGCGCGGCCAAGTACTTCTGGCTCGCGCCGGTGATGCTCAACCGGGCCGGCGGTGGGACCGGCCAGACGTACGACCGACGCGACGAGGCGGCGATGTTCGCCGGCCGGCTCCCCGTGCTGGAGCTGCTCGCCCGCTGGTCGGCCGAGGCGCTCGGCTGACCGTCCGGCGTCCGCCGGAGTGTCGGCCAGGCGCCGCTACCAGTGGGGCGTCGGGCGCCTCAGGACAGGTCGAACAGGGCGGCGGCGTTGGCCCAGCAGACCGCCCGCAGCCAGTCGTCGCCGAGGTCGAGGCGGGCCAGCCCGTCGAGCTGCTCGGCGTACGGGTAGGGGATGTTCGGGAAGTCGCTGCCGAGCAGCACCTTGCCGGCCAGCCCCAGCTCACGCAGGCGCGACCGCTCCCCGTCGGGGAACGGCACGAACCGGTCGAAGAACGAGGTAAACGCCATGGTGGTGTCCAGCCGCACCCGCTCGTACGACTCGGCGAGGTCGAGGAACGCGGTGTAGTCCGGCGCGCCCAGGTGTGCCACGATCGCCGCCAGCCTCGGGTGCCGGGCGAGCAGCGCGGCGAACGCCTCCGGCCCGGTGTGCGCGGTTCCCACCGGGGCGTGCCCCACGTGCACCACCACCGGTACGCCGGCCTCCGCCAGCAGCCCCCACACCTTGTCCAGCGCCGGATCGGTGGGCAGGAAGCCACCGACCTGGACGTGCACCTTGAACACGCGGGCCCCCTCGGCCAGCGCGTCGGTGACGTATCCGACGGCCTCCGGCTCCGGATAGAAAGTGGCCGAGGGCAGGCAGCCCGGCGTGGCGCGGGCGAAGTCCAGGGTCCACCGGTTCAGCGCCGCCGCCATCCCGGGTCGGTGCGGGTACGCCAGCGCGGTGAACGCGCGTACGCCGAGCCGGTGCAGGTGCGCCACCCGCTCGGCGTCGCTCCACCGGTACCGGATCGGCCATTCGGTGCCGACCAGTGGCCCGGCCGCGTCGAAGTACGCCCACACCTTGCGCAGCAGCCGGGGCGGCAGGAAGTGCGTGTGCACGTCGGCCAGCCCGGGCAGCCCGAGCCGCCGCCAGAACGCCGGCACCTCGTCGTCCTCGACCGGCGGCCGTCGGATGGCGTCGTCCACGATCTCGCTCATACCTCGATGTTGAACCGGTGCAGCACCGACGGCGCGACCAGCCCCACCGCGGCGAGCGCCGCGAGGACGGTCAGCGCGGCCCGCAGCACGATCACCTCGGCCTTGCTGCCGGTCCGCAGCGCGATGCCGTTCGGCAGGCCGACCATCAGCCACATCCGCCGCTTGATCGGGATCGGCCAGAGGATCGGTACGCCGGCCCGGGTGATCATGTCGCCGAGGATGTGCACGAAACAGCCCACCCCGACCGCGAGCCCGATCAGCGGATAGCCGCGGTCGCCGGGAAGGTTGGCGAAGGTGAACCAGGCAGCGGCCGCCGACGCCAGCGTGACGATCACCCAGCCGGCCCGCTCGGCCCACTCGTCGAACAGCCCGCGCAGCGCCAGCCCGATCATGAAGAACAGGATGCTCACCACCGCCCACTTGCCGTAGTGGGCGCAGAGCGCGGTGGTGCCCCAGCCGACCAGCCCGGTGAACGGGAGGGTGTGGGTCAGCGTCCGGTGGCCGTTGTTCCGGCGCGGGTCCCGGCTCAGCTTGGTGGCGTAGTAGACCCCGAGCGAGATCTTCTCCATCACCTCGGCGATGAAGAGGCTGAACACCCCGAAGGTGCGGGCCACCGTCGCCCCGCCCTGGTTGCGGGTCACCTTGCCGGAGAGGTCGAGGTCGGGAAAGAGGGCCCCACCCGCGCAGACGGCGGTCCCGACCGCGAGCGCCAGCGGCGTCTGGTGGTAGTCGGCGAACTGGTCCAGCGCCCAGGAGCCGGCCAGCCACACCGCCGCGCCGGACAGCGCGTGGGACGGTCCCATCATCTCGACTCGCCCTTCCCCAGAGATCTTGATCGACAAAACTACGCCACTGTAGTTTGCCGCCGCCGTCGAGGGGATCACCCGGACGGTCCACTGGGGAAGGGGTCGCGGAAGGCCGCGGCCAGCAGGCGGAGCGGGTCGCCGGGGTCAGGAGGCGGCACCCTCCTTGGCCAGCAGGTTCCCGTCCGGAATCTCGATCCGGGCTCGCCCGTCGACCAGCAGGGCGGCGGCCCGGCGGGCCTGGAAGGTGCCGTGCTCCCGGCAGGCGGCGGCGTAGCTGGCGGCTGTCCGGACGGCGATGGTGGCCCAGCCGTACCGCTCGGTGACCATGGTGCGGGCTCGGCGGGCCATTCGGCGGGCGAAGACCTCGTCGCCGAGCAACTGGTGGACCGCGCCGGCGAGCGCGCCCGGATCGCCGTGCGGGAAGGTCACCCCGGTCACGCCGGGCTCGACGATCTCGGCCAGCCCGCCGGTGCGCGCCACCGCGAGGGGCGCCCCGGCGGCGGCCGCCTCCAGGGCGATCATGCCGAACGGTTCGTAGAGGCTCGGGACCACGGTCGCGTCGGTCGCGGCAAGCACCGCGGGGAGCTGGGTGGAATCCATGAACCCGGCGAAGCGGACCGTGTCGTCGAGGTGCAGCCGCCGCGCCTCGGACTGCAGCTCGTCCCGGTAAGGCCCGTCGCCGGCGATCACCACCCGCAGGCCCGGGTGCCGCTCGAGCAGGTACGGCACGGCGTGTACCAGGTGCTGCACGCCCTTCTCGTAGACCAGCCGTCCGGCGTACCCGACGAGGGGGCCGTCGCCGGCGATCACCACCC
>NZ_QGGF01000707.1 GCF_003857015.1 Micromonospora globispora
GAGCGCGGCGACGGCCGCGGCCACGAACGCCCACCGCCAGCCCGCGGTCAGCGCGATGGTGGGCACCGCCGCGCCGGCCAGCAGCGTGGACACCGGGATCGCGGCCTGTTTCACCCCGAACGACAGGCCCTGCCGGTGGGCGGGGACGTGTCGGGCCAGCGCCGCGTTGCTGGCGAGCTGGCCGAGGGCGTTCGCCGCGGCGCTGAGCGCGAGCAGCACGACCAGCACCGGGTACGACCGGGCGAGACCGGCCACCGCGAGCAGCGAGCCGGCGGAGAGCAGGATGCCGACCCGGGCCACCACGGCCGGCCCGTACCGCTCCACCAGCGCCCCGGAGGGGACCGAGGCCAGCGCGCTGATCCCGAAGTAGATCGAGACGGCCAGCCCCAGCCCGGCGGGGGAGAAGTGGAGGTCACGGCCCATCTGGACGGCGAGGCCGCCGACCAGGAAGACGGGAAGAACGCAGGCGATGGTGGTGGCGATGGCGCCCGCGCTGGCTCGAACGGTACGCGGCGGCGCGGGAGGCGAGGGGTGAAGGGCGGTGTCGGTCATGGTCAGGCAAACCTACGCTGGCGGCATTTCGGCAGCGGATCGTGTCTGTCGGTGCACGGACTGTCCCCGCTGATCTGGCATCCTCGATCCGAACAGGCATTTCGCACTCGGCCTCTTTTTCATATGGTGTAAGTCCCCGGCGGCGGAGGTGGTTGTGCGCGACCCCTTGGCGGAACCTTCGGACCTGATCCGCAGTGTGTCCCGCGCGCTTCGAGTGCTCGAGTCGGTCGGCCGTGCCCCCAGGGGCCTGACCGTCAAACAGATCGCCCGTCGCTGCGAGCTGACCGTGGCCACGACGTACCACCTGGTCCGCACGCTGGCGTACGAGGGCTACGTGATTCGGCGCGAGGACGGGACGTACATCGTCGGCCTGGAGGTGGCGGACCGGTACCGGGAACTGGTGACCGCGTTCCGGGGGCCGCCCGTCGTCGGCGAGTCGCTGCGCCGGGCCGCCGCGGACACCGGGTACAGCCACTACCTTGGTCGCTTCGTGGGCGGCCAGGTGGCGGTCACCGCCGTGGCCGAGGGGCACCGCTCGCCGTACCTGGAGGACCTGGTGCCGGGCTTCGACGAGGGCGCGCACGCCACGGCGCTCGGCAAGAGCCTGCTCGCCACCCTCACCGCCGAGCAGCGGTTCCGCTACCTGCGCGAGTACGGCATGCGGCCGTTCACCAGCGCCACCCTGACCAGCGCGGAGGCGTTCGAGGCGGACCTGGCCGCCGGCGACCGGCGCGGCATGCAGCTGGAGCTGGGACAGTTCCGGCAGGGCGTGGCCTGCGCGGCGGTGCTGGTCACCCCGGACAAGGACATCGAACGCCGGGTCGTGCTGGCCTGCGCCCTGCCGGCCAGCGAGATGATGACCTCCGCCCGGGTGGTCCGGGCCAAGCTGCTCACCGTCGCCCGCGCCGTCGCCGACGGCATCGCCGCCGAGGGCTGACGTCCTCCGCGGCGCGAAGGGCCGCCGCCCCCAATGGGTAGCGGCCCGCACGTCCTCGTGCCCGCGGGATCGGGAGCGGGCGGTGAACCGATCGGGGTCACCGCACGTATGCAGGGGCGAGCGCACCGCCGGACCTGTCGCCGAGAGCGAGGTGACCCCCCATCAGCGACCACGACGCCCAACTGCTGCGCGCATTGCACGACGAGCACGCGGACGCGCTCTTCGCGCACGCGCTGCGGCTGGTCAACGGTGACCGGTCGCGTGCCGAGGACCTGGTGCAGGAGACGTTGCTGCGTGCCTGGCGGCACCCGGAGTCGCTGGACCCCACCCGCGGGTCGGTCCGGGCCTGGCTCTTCACCACCGCCCGGAACCTGGCCATCGACGCCTGGCGGCGTCGGTCCAGCCGGGTCGGCGAGGTCTACACCGACGAGCTGCCCGAGCCTTCCGAGACGGTCGACGAAACGGAGCGCGCGGTGGAGGCGTGGACCGTTGCCGAGGCGCTGAACCGGCTCAGCCCGACCCACCGTGAGGTGCTGGTCGAGTGCTTCTACCAGGGACGGTCGGTGGCCGAGGCCGCCGCCCGGTTGGGCGTACCGCCGGGCACGGTGAAGTCGCGCACCCACTACGCGCTGCGCTCACTACGGTTGGTGCTGGCCGAGATGGGGGTGACCGGATGACCCGGTGCGAGTTCGCGCACGACGACGGCGCGTACGTGCTGGGTGCCCTCGCCCCCGCCGAGCGCGCCGCCTACGAGCGGCATCTGCCCGGCTGCGCGGCCTGTCGGGAGGCGGTCGCGGAGATCGCCGTGCTGCCGGGGCTGCTCGGCCGGCTCGACCCGGCCGGGCTGGAGCAGTTCCTGCCGTCCGCGTCGGAGACCTCCCGGCTGCCCGCGCTGCTCGACGCCGCCCGGGAGCGCCGCCGCCGCGACCGGTCCCGGGTCCGCCGGCGGTACGCGCTGACCGCACTCGCCGCGGCCGCGCTGGCCGTGCTGGTGGGCGTCGGCGTGATGCTGGTCCGGCCGGTGGATCCTGCCCCGCAGGTGCCGCTGGTGGCGATGCGGCCGGTCGCCGGCACCGCGCCGGTGCACGCGGAGATCGGGCTGACCGGCACCGACTGGGGCACCGAGGTGACCATGCACTGCGGGTACGACCAGTGGGCCGGCCACCGCGAGGCGTACACCTTCCGGCTGGTGGCGCACGGCCCGGACGGCGCGACGGAGCAGGTGGGCTCCTGGCTGGCCGCCCCCGGTGACGACGTCCGCCTGACCGGCGCGACCCACTTCACCGAGGGCGAGCTGGTCAGCCTGGAACTGCTCCGGGGCGACGGCACCCCGGTCCTCACCTATGACGCGCGCTGACCCCGGGTCAGCGGGAGCCGGCGGGGACCGGTGCGGCCGCGCGGGCCTCGGCGCGAGTACGGCGGCTGTGCCGCACGGCGTCCGCGGTGAAGACGATCAGCGCGAGCCAGACCAGGGCGAAGCCGGCCAGCCGGGCCGGCGGCATCGGCTCGTGGAAGATCAGCACCCCGCAGCCGAGCTGGAGGATCGGGGCGAGGTACTGGAGCATGCCCAGCCCGGAGAGCGGCAGCCGGTTGGCCGCCCCGGCGAAGAGCAGCAGCGGGATCGCGGTGGCCGCGCCGGCCAGCACCAGCAGCACGGTGTGCCCGGCCGAGACGTGCCCGAACGTCGACTCGCCCCGCCGGACCAGCCACCCCAGGTACGCCAGCGCGGGCAGCGCCAGGACCGCGGACTCGACGAAGAGTCCCTCCGCGGCGGGCAGCCCGAGCCGCTTCTTCACCAGGCCGTACCCGGCGAAGCTGAAGGCCAGGGTGAGCGCCAGGTACGGCAGCCGGCCGTAGTCGATGGTGAGCACGGCCACCGCCAGCGCGCCGACGCCGAGCGCCGCCCACTGCCCAGGGCGCAGCCGCTCGCGGAGCACGAAGACCCCGAGCAGCACCACCACCAGGGGGTTGATGAAGTACCCGAGGGCGGTCTCCACCACCCGGTCGGAGTTGACGCCGTAGATGTAGGTGCCCCAGTTGACGGCGATCAGTGCAGCGGCGGCCACGATGCCGGCCATCGCTCGCGGGCGGCGCGTCAGCGCGCGGAGGAAGCCGATGTTGCGCATGGCGGCGAGCAGAAGGGCCACGAAGGCCACCGACCAGACGATCCGGTGGGCGAGGATCTCCACCGGCCCGGCCGGCCGCAGCAGCTTCAGGTAGATCGGGAAGAAACCCCAGAGCAGGTACGCGCCGAAGCCGTACAGGTAGCCGAGGCGGATCGGGTTCACGCCTCCACCGTAAGTGGTGTAGTGGCGTTTTGCTCCTTTCCGGTGACCCGGTTCACCCGCTGGTCCAGCTCCATCCAGCGCTCCGGCGTCACCGGGGTGAAGCCGACCTTGGCGTACACCCCGTGCGCGTCGGCGGTGGCCAGCAGGATCCGGCGTACGCCCAGCTCGGCCAGGTGGTCGCGGACCGCGCCGGCCAGCCAGGTGCCCAGCCCACGACCCCGCTCGGCCGGGTCGACGTAGACGTCGCAGAGCCAGGCGAAGGTCGCCCGGTCGGTGACCACCCGGGCCACCGCGACCTGCGCACCGTCACCCGGGCGGTAGACGCCGAACCCGATCGAGCCGGCGAAGGCCCGACCCACGGTCTCCCGGTCCCGCCCCAGCGCCCAGTACGCGTCGGTGGAGAGCCATCGGTGCACCCGGTCGAGTTCGAGGCGGTCCGGGTCGGTGCTGATCTGGTAGCCGTCGGCGCGGGTCAGGGTGAACACCCCTTCGACCCTAGTGGCGGCCCCACCAGGCCTCACCAGCCAATTCCCGCCCACTGGCCTGGCCGGTGGGCGGGAATCGGGGTACGTCGGTCGGTCAGTCGCGGTCGAGGACGGCGCCGAGGATCCAGGTGACGATGCCGACGAAGAGCGCACCGAGCACGCCGGCCGGCCAGAAGTTGTCCACGTGGAACGGCAGTCCGGCCTGCCCGGCGATCCAGCTCGTGAGCAGGAAGAGCAGGCCGTTCACGACCAGTGCGATCAGGCCGAGGGTGAACAGGTAGAAGCCGCAGCCGACCGTCTTGATGATCGGCTGGAGCACGGCGTTGACCACACCGAAGATCACCGCCACCAGCACCAGCGTGGTGACCTGGTCGGTGATCGAGTCGGACTCGAGCCTGACGCCGGGGATGATGAGCGTGGCCAGCCAGAAGGCCACCGCCGTCGAGGCCAGCCGGATCAGAAGACCCTTCAGAAATCCCATGGCGGGGATGGTGCCACGGTCCGTCCACCGACGGAACCCGCGAAGATCACGAATTCGTTGCTCAGCGCCGGGTCGGTTGACCGACCAGTTGCGACTCGATGGACGTCGGGGAGAGCAGTGCCCAGCGCAGCGCCCGCCGGTTGACCACGGCCACCATGTCGTCCCGGATCCGGGTCAGCCAGTCCGCCGAACCGCCCAGGCCGAGGGCGGCGCCGGCCAGCGCGGCCTCCCCCGGGTCGAGCGGCTGCAGGATCGCCAGATCGGCGCGGGCCAGTGCGTCCACGTCGGCCGGACCGAGCTCGTCCCGGACGACCAGCGTGGACTGCCAGCCCGATCCCGTCCGGACCTCGGTCGGCGCCGGCCCCGCGTCGACCACCAACAGCAGCGGCTGCAGTGGCGAACCGGGCGGCCCACCCACCGGCCGGCCGGGTGGGATCAGCGGAATCGCCCCGCCCGGTGCCCCGACGGCCCGAACGAAGGGCTCCCAGACCCGCGGTCGGGCGGTCTGCACCACCACCCGGGCGCCGAGCGCGACGGCGCGCAGCGCCACGAGCTGGGCCACCCGCACCCCGCCGACGAGCATCAGCCGGGTCGCCTCGGGCCGGAACAGCCGGACGGTCACCGCTCCGCCGCGCCGGTTCGCGCCCACCATCAGCCCCGCCTCGCCGGTGAGCAGCTCCAGGTTGTCCAGGGTCTCGCCGCTCACCGCCGCGCCGCCACCGGCAACGGCCAACGGCAGGGTGGCGGCCAGCCCGTGCACCTGCTCGCCGTCCAGCCCACGGACCTCACCACCCAGGTCGGTGACGAGTCGGCGCAGGGCCTGGGCCGCGACCGAGAGCTCGCCGGCCGTGCGGGCCGCCAGCCGTACGGTCAGCTCGGCCGGCACCGGGACGCCCTCGGCACCGGTGCGCGGACCGACGCAGAGCGAGACGGTGCTGGCGGTGGCCGGCAGGGCGAGCAGTCGGGGCACGAGCCGCCGGGCGGCGTCCGTACGCGGGTCCGGCCAGCGGCGCAGCCGGAAGGTGGCCTGGAGCAGCCCGCCGGAGTGCACGGCCGGCCAGCACTCCCGGGTCGGCGCGTCGGAGTCGTGGTGGACCAGTTCCGCGATCACCCGCAGCGCCGCGGGCCCACCCAGCGGCCGGCCGATCAGCGGCCCGAGCCGGCGGACGATCCGCCGGACCGCGCCGGAGAGGGCGCGCCGCAGCTCCTCGTCCGACCAGCCGTCGGCCCGGAGCACCCGCACGGCGAGCACCGCCCGATCCCGGCCCGCCAACCGCCCCTCGGTGAGCTGCCGGTACGACGTTCCGGCGGTGCCCTCCGCGAGCGCGGGCGCGGGAGCGGGCGAGCCGGAGAGGAGGAGTTGGACCCGGACCGGCGGGCTCTCCGGGGGGTGCGATGGCAGCAGTGACAGTGGTGCGGGAAGGAGTCGCTGCCCGTCGCCGAGCAGGTCGCCCGGATCTCCGAGCT
>NZ_QGGF01000091.1 GCF_003857015.1 Micromonospora globispora
GCCCGGGCGGTGGCCGCGCCGACCAGCCGGACCAGCCGCTCCGCGGCGGCGAAGTCGGCGCTCGGCGAACAACTCGCGCCACAGCCGCTCGGAGAGATGCAGCGAGGTGCAGTCGTCACCGCCGTTCGGGTGGGCGAAGCACTCCTCCTCGCCGGGGACGGTCAGGTAGGCCAGGGTCGGGTCGACGAACTGCGGGCCGCCGCGCCCGGCCCGGCGGAAGCCGCCCCGCCGGGTCAGCACCACCCCGCGCTGGCGGCGGGACTGGCCTTCCTCCCGTACGCCTCGGGTTTCGCCCTCTGTGGCCTGGCGGTGCCGCGCCTGCTGGAGCGGGTCCGGGGTGCCCTGCCGGTGGCCGGACCGCTGGTGCTGGCGGCGGTGGTGGTGGTCGTGGCCGTGCTGTCCCGCACCGGCTGGCTGTGGCTGGGCGGCAGGGACTGCTGCTGGTCGGCGGCGCGGCGCACGCGGCCTCGTTCAGCCCGCTGGTCACCCGGCTGGCCGGGATCGTGCCGGTTTGCTCCGACACGCCGTGCGGGTTGAGAAACAACTTCATGATCACCGCGGCCGGGCGGGGGGCAGGCGGCGGTGAGGGGCGAGCTGGGTGACGCGGATTTTGGTGGCAGGGCGTCGAGGAGGAGCTCAATAATCGAGCTGCTCAACTATTTAACGGCAAGTAAGATGTGAGCCATGGCGCAACCCACCGTTCCCACCGGCCCGGACCGGGGTGACCGCGCCGCCCTGGCCGGCGACGCGGTGCGCCGGATCATGCACATCGCCTCCGCGATGCGGCACTACCAGGACGTGGAGGTCGCCGAGCTGGGTCTCACCCCGGCCGCCGCCCGCGCCCTGCACGAGCTCGACCCCGACCGGCCGCTGCCCGCCCGCGACCTCGCCGAGCAGCTGCGCTGCGACCGGTCCAACGTGACCGCCCTGGTCGACAAGCTGGAGCAGGCCGGTCTGGTGGAGCGACGGGTCGACCCCACCGACCGCCGGCAGAAGACGCTCGTGGTCACCGAGGTCGGCCGCCGGATGCGGGACCGGGTGCACCAGGTGATGTCCGACTCCCGACTGCTCGGCGGGCTCACCACCGACGAGCTGGCCACCCTGAGTCAGCTGGTCTGGAAGGTCTCCGACGGCGGCTGCCCGGAGCAGTGCGGCGGGGAGTGAGCCCCGGCGGGGCGATCGTGTCCGAGTGGGCGAGGTGCCCCTCCGTCGGTAATGCTGTCCGACGTGACCACCCCGCACGATCTCGACGACCGGTTCCGCGAGGCGCTGAGCGCGCTCGGCGACCCGGCCCGGCGGCGTGACCCGGCCGAGCCGCTATCCGACCGGGCGCCGCTGACCGGCGCGCAGGCGCTGACCCTCTTCGACGCCCAGGTCACCAGTCGGCTGTTGGACCTCGCCGGGCGCTGGCTGCGCAGCTTCGGCGAAGGGTTCTACACGATCGGCTCGGCGGGCCACGAGGGCAACGCCGCGGTGGCCGCCGCGCTGCGCCCGACCGATCCCGCCCTGCTGCACTACCGCTCCGGGGCCTTCTACTGCGTCCGCGCCGCCCAGGCCGCCGGGTCCTTCCCCAGCGACCCCTGCCTCCCCGTACGGGAATCCGAACCCGCGTCGACCGACGGCGGGGATTCCGGGCCGGCCGAAGAGGGCGAGCCGATCACCCTGGACCTGACCCGGCCCGACTCCGAGGGCGCCTCCTCTGAGCCGGAGCCGCAGCCGCAGCCGGCGTCGGTCGGTCCCGAAGGCGTTCGGCGTGATGAGGAGGTAGTCCCGCCGGCCGAGGATCAGGGCGCGGCAGTCCCCGAGGCGGAGAGCGTGCCGGTCGGGGCCGGCGTGGCCGTGGACGCGGCCGGCGAGGCCGTGGTCGGCATCCCGGTCGAGCCCACGGCCGTGGGACCCGTGGATGCGTACACCGAGGCGGCACGGGACGTGCTGCGCGGGATGGTCGCCTCGGCCCGGGAGCCGATCGCCGGTGGCCGGCACAAGGTGTTCGGCCGCGCCGACCTGGCCGTCATCCCGACCACCTCCACGATCGCCTCCCACCTGCCCCGGGCGGTCGGGATGGGGCTGGCCCTGGAGCGGCTGCGCAAGGTCGGCCCCGGCGGCCGGGGTACCGGGCGGGGGGTGGCGGTCGGCGACGCGGACGGTGCGACGGGCTCGCCGTGGCCGCCGGACGCCATCGTGGTCTGCTCGTTCGGCGACGCCTCGGTCAACCACGCCAGCGCCACCGCCGCGTTCAACACCGCCGGCTGGTACGACCACACCGGCCTGCGCATCCCCGTCCTCTTTGTCTGCGAGGACAACGGCCTCGGCATCAGCGTGCGGTCCCCGCAGGGGTGGGTGGCGGCGACCCTGCGCGCCAAGCCGGGAATCCGCTACTTCGCCGCCGACGGCACCGACCTGGTCGAGGCGTACCGGGTGGCGGTGGAGGCCGCGGCCTGGGTACGCCGGCACCGGCGCCCGGCCGTGCTGCACCTGACCACGGTACGGCTGATGGGGCACGCCGGAGCGGACGCCGAGACCGCATACCGGAGTGCCGCCGCGATCGCCGCCGACGCACAGCGGGACCCGCTGGTGGCCACCGCCCGGTTGCTGGTCGAGGGCGGCTTCGCCAGCGGCGACGAGCTGCTGGCCCGGTACGACGAGCGCGGCTGGCAGGTACGCCGGGTCGCGGAGGAGGTGCTCGACGAGCCGAAGCTCGGCTCCCCGGCCGAGGTGGTGGCCGCACTGGCCCCCCGCCGACCGGTGCGGGTCTCCCGCGCGGTTGCCGAGGCGGCGGCCCGGGCGGCCGGGCCGAACGCGGCCGCGCGGACCGAGCTGTTCGGCGGCAAGTCGCCGGAGCTGGCCGGCCCGCTCACCCTGGCGCAGAGCATCAACGCGGCGCTGGCCGACGGGATGCTCGACCACCCGGGGATGGCCGTCTTCGGCGAGGACGTCGCCGCCAAGGGCGGGGTGTACGGGGTGACAAAGGGGCTGCGCGACAAGTTCGGGGCGGCCCGGGTTTTCGACACGCTGCTCGACGAGACCTCGATCCTCGGGCTCGGCCTCGGTGCCGGGATCGCCGGAATGCTGCCGGTGCCCGAGATCCAGTACCTGGCGTACCTGCACAACGCCGAGGACCAGCTGCGCGGCGAGGCGGCCACCATGCAGTTCTTCTCCTCCGGTGCCTTCCGTAACCCGATGGTGGTGCGGGTGGCCGGGCTGGCGTACCAGGAGGGGTTCGGCGGGCACTTCCACAACGACAACTCGGTGGCCGTACTGCGGGATGTTCCCGGCCTGGTGATCGCGGTGCCGGCGCGGCCGGACGACGCCGCGCCGATGCTGCGGACCTGCCTGGCCGCCGCGGCGGTGGACGGCAGCGTCTGCGTCTTCCTGGAGCCGATCGCGCTCTACCACACCCGCGATCTCTATGAGGACGGCGACGGGGAGTGGCTGGGGGAGTACGCCGAGCCCGGCGCCTGGGCCGGCGGTCACGTGCCGATCGGCCGGGCCCGGGTGTACGGGGTCGGGTCCGCCGAGGACGTCACGATCATCACCTTCGGCAACGGCGTGCGGATGTCCCTGCGGGCGGCGGCCACCCTGGCCGACGAGGGGATCGGCACCCGGGTGGTGGACCTGCGCTGGCTCGCCCCGCTGCCCGTCGCGGACATCATCCGGGAGGCCTCGGCCACCGGACGGGTGCTGGTCGTCGACGAGACCCGCCGGTCGGGCGGGGTGGGCGAGGGGGTGATTGCCGCGCTGGTCGACGCCGGATACGTCGGCGCGGCGCGGCGCGTCGCCGGAGTTGACTCGTTTGTACCATTAGGTCCGGCGGCACATCAGGTCCTGGCCTCCGAGGAAGCCATTACCCAGGGTGCCCGTACGCTCCTGGCACGGTAAATTCCGTTCCACCCGGTGCGCCACTTGCGCGGGGAGCCACAACTGTGTGGACTTGGCCCGACGGTGTCGTACGACGCCGCGAGCAGGGATGAGATGAGGAGGCACGCGACAGTGAGCGCGACCGCTGGTCAGGCCGCCGACGGGGTACGCAGCCTGGCGGACCGGTTCGGGATCGAGCCGGGGATGGTCGTCATGGAGATGGGGTACGACGACGACGTCGACCAGGATCTCCGGGACGCCCTGACCGACCGCTGTGGGGATCTGGTCGACGAGGACACCGACGAGGTGGTCGACTCGGTGCTCGTCTGGTACCGCGACGGCGACGGTGACCTCTTCGAGCTCCTCGTCGACGCCCTCGGGCCCCTCGCTGACAACGGCGTGGTGTGGCTCCTGACGCCCAAGGCCGGGCGGGAGGGCCACGTCGAGCCCAGCGAGGTCGCGGAGAGCGCCCAGACCGCCGGCCTCCAGCAGACCTCCACCATCAACGCGGGCCACGACTGGAGCGGTGCCCGGCTCGTGCTCCGGCGCGGGTCCAAGGGCCGCAAGTAGCCGAGCCCCCGGCCCGGCGGCGCCCGCCGCCGGGTGTGGCAGGCTGATCATCTCCAGACCCCGACCCGAGGAGTTCGCATGCCTATCGAGGTTGGCGCCGAGGCGCCGGACTTCGTGCTGAAGAACCAGAACAACCAGGAGGTCCGGCTCTCCGACTTCCGCGGCAAGCGCACCGTGCTGCTGGTCTTCTACCCGCTCGCCTTCACCGGCATCTGCCAGGGTGAGCTGTGCGAGGTGCGGGACAACCTCAACGAGTACGTCAACGACGATGTCCAGGTGCTGACCGTCAGCGTCGACTCGGTCTACGCCCACAAGATCTGGGCCGACCGGGAGGGCTACCAGTTCCCGCTGCTGGCCGACTTCTGGCCGCACGGCGCCGTGGCCCAGGCGTACGGCGTCTTCAACGAGGTCGCCGGCATCGCCAACCGGGGCACATTCGTGATCGACAAGGCCGGTGTGGTCCGGTTCGCCGAGATGAACATGCCGGGCGAGGCGCGGGACCAGGAAGGCTGGCGCAAGGCGCTCGCCGAGACCGCCGCCTGATCCCACCCCAGGCACGCCGTTCGACCGGGCCGGTGGCCGGCAGGTAAGCTTGCCGGTCTCCGGCCCGCCGTACGGGGCGTTCCGGGCGCGTAGCTCAGTGGGAGAGCACTCGCCTTACAAGCGAGGGGTCGCAGGTTCGAAACCTGCCGCGCCCACCATCGTTGACCAGCAACGGAGCCGATCACAAGATCAGGGCCCCTGTCTCGTTGTAGCAGCGCATGTAGCAGCGAGGAATCTCAGCCCAACTGGTCATCAAGACGCTTCACCGCCGCTCGCATCGCATCAAGGTTCGTGTGGGCGTAGATCTTCAACGTGACATCCACGTGGGCGTGCCTGGCGATGGCCTGTACCAGGTGCGGCGGGACCCCCAGGTCCAAGAGCAGCGTCACCATGGTGTGCCGCAGGTCGTGCAGGCGGATATGCGGCAGGCCCGCCCGCTCCCGGAGGCCAGCGAAGTGCCGGTTGAGGTTGCGCGGTTCCATCGGCGTACCAAGCCGAGACGGGAAGACCAGCCCGTGCTCAACCCATCCGTTGCCAGCCGCCTCCCGCTCGATCTTCTGGTCCCTCTGATGATCGAGCAGCGCCAGCCAGGTCACCTCCGGCAGAGGCAACACGCCATCGGAGTCCTCCGATTTCGTGTCCTGTACCCGCAGCCCGCCAGCCAAGCGCTGCACGGTCTGTTCGACGCTCAGAATGCCCCTGTCCAGGTCAAGATCCTGCCAACGCAGACCGAGCAGCTCCCCGCGACGCAGGCCGAGCGTGGCGGCTACCAGGTAGAGCGGGTACAGCCGGTGACCCTCGGCGGCTCTCAGCAGACGCTTGACCTGCTCGACGCTTAGGCCCTTGCCCACCTTGTATCGAGGCGCAGGCACGCGGACCAGGGTGGCCACGTTCCTGCTCACCAGCTCCTCACGCCTGGCTTGGCCGAGAGCGTTGCGCAGCACCGCATGGATGAACTGCACTTGCCGAGTACCGGGGTACCGCTGGCAGCAGTTGCCTACCGAACAGCAACGCCTGCCGGGGGCTTGACCCCTGATCCTGGACACGGGGTTTATGCGGCGGGGGCCAGCGTAGCCGGTGCCGGTCGGGCGTTTCTCTCGTAGGTGATCGGGGATTGCTGTCGGAGCCGGGAGTGGCGTCGGACGGTGTTGTAGCGGTGCAGCCAGCGGAACGCGGTGAGCCGTGCGTCGCGTTCGTCGGTGAAGGCGCGGCGGCCTTGGA
>NZ_QGGF01000087.1 GCF_003857015.1 Micromonospora globispora
CACCCGGACCAGCCGGCCGTCGACGCGCCCGGTGACGCCGCGCCCCGGCTCCTCGGTCACCTCCGTCGGCTCGGCCAGCGGCAGCCCCTGCTCGCGGGCCTGCCGGACCAGCGCCGCGGCCAGCACGTGCGGGGAGAGCTGTTCGACCGAGGCGGCCAGCCGGAGCACCTCGTCCCGGTCACCGCCCGGGGCGACGACCGTCTCGGCGGCCCGCGGCCGGCCGGCGGTGAGCGTGCCGGTCTTGTCCATCATCAGGGTGCGGGCCCGGCCGAGCAGCTCCAGCGAGCCGCCGTCGCGGACCAGCACGCCGCGCCGGGCCACCCGGGACAGCCCGGAGACGATCGCGATCGGGGTGGCCAGCAGCAGCGGGCAGGGGGTGGCCACCACCAGCACCGCCACGGCCCGGATGAACTGGCCGCTGACCAGCCAGGCCAGCCCGGCCAGGACCAGGGTGAACGGCACGAACCACGCGGCGTACCGGTCGGCCAGCCGGACCATCGGGGCCTTGCGGGCCGTCGCCTCCTCGGCGAGCCGGACGATCCCGGCGTACGTGCTCTCCGCCGCGTTCTTCGTCGCGCGCAGCCCGAAGCCGGCGCCGGCGTTGACCACGCCGCTGGCCACCTGCTCCCCCGCCCCGCGGGTGACCAGCTGCGACTCGCCAGTGACCACCGACTCGTCCAGCGTGGCCGCATCCTGGACGGTCCCGTCCACCGGTACGACGTCACCGGGGCCGACCACCAGCCGGTCCCCCGCCGCGATCCGGTCCAGCGGCACCACCTCGATCCGGCCGTCCGGGGTACGCCGCCTGGCCTGCCGGGGGGCCCGCTCCAGCAGGGCGCGCAGGTCCCGGGTGGCCCGCCGCTGGGCGTACGACTCCAGCGCGCGCCCGGTGGCGACCATCACGGCGATCACCGCGCCGGCCAGGAACTCCCGGACGAGGAGTGAGCCGGCCAGCGCCAGCACGGCGATGACGTCCACCCCGAACTGCCGGTGCCAGAGCTGGCGCAGCACCGCCCAGGTGGCGGGCAGCAGCGCGACCAGGGTCACCGCCGACCAGACCAGGTCGGCCGCCCCGGGCAGGCCGGCGAACCAGAGCGCCGCGCCGACCAGCACGGCGAGGGTCAGCAGGGTCAGCGGCGCCCACTGGCGCCAGTTCACCCGGTGCCGCGCGACCGGTTTCTCCGGTACGCACTCCTGCGGTTCGGCTCCCACCCGGGGATCGTCTCAGCGCCGGACGAAGCCGGACAGGGCATCGGGGGTAATCCGGCGGGTCGAACGGCCCGGGGGCGCGGGGCGTGCGTACCGTGCGACCGGTCGGCGGATGCCAGAGGATGGAGCGGCAACGCCGCCCGGGGCACCGCCGAGTGGGGCACGATGGGAAGAAACGGAAAGGTCGTGACGATGAGCCACGAGACGCCGGCTACGGATCGCCCGCTGACCACCGCGCTCGCGGAGGCCGCCGGAATGGCCGGCCACGCCCCCTCGGTGCACAACAGCCAGCCGTGGCACTGGACGGTGCTGCCGGACGCGCTGGAGCTTCGCGCCGTCCGCCCCAAGCAGCTCGTCGCCCAGGACCCGGAGGGCCGGCTGCTGGCGATCAGCTGCGGCACCGCGCTGCACCACGCCCGCTTGGCGCTGGCCGCCGAGGGCTGGACGCCGGTGGTGGAGCGGCTGCCCGACCCCGCCCAGCCGGATCTGCTGGCCCGGCTCACCGGGTTCCAGCACACCGGGGCGGACCCGGACGCGATGCACATGGTGCAGTGCATGCAGGTCCGGCACACCGACCGGCGGCCGGTCAGCGACGAGCCGGTGTCGACCGCGGCGCTGGGCGAGATCGACCGCGCGGCGACCCGTGAGGGCGTCAACCTGCAGGTGCTCGGCGACGACCAGAAGATCGAGCTGGCCGGTGCCGCCCAGCACGCCGCGGCAGTCGAGGCGGAGGACCCGCAGCTGCGGGAGGAGCTGGCGTACTGGACGAGCCGGGCCGGTACCGGTATGGGGCTGCCGCCCGAGGTGCTGCCGCGGGAGGCGCCGCAGACCACCGTGCCGGCCCGGGACTTCGGCCGCCCCGGCACCCTGCCGGTCGGCCCCGGGCACGACCGCGCGGCGGTCTACGCGATTCTCTGGGGTACCGAGGACGAACCGGACAGCTGGCTGCGGGCCGGTGAGGCACTCTCCGCGGCCTGGCTGACCGCCACCCGGCTCGGCGTCTCGCTGGTGCCGCTGAGCGGGGTGGTGGAGGTCGAGGGCACCCGGCAGACGCTGCGTCGGATGCTGTCCGGGCTGGGTCACCCGTACATGGCGGTGCGGCTGGGCATCACCGACGCGACGCACGCGGGGCCGCCGCGCACCCCGCGGCTGGAGGCCGCCCAGACGGTGGACACCTCGGCGGTACGCGGGCGGCAGGCGTAGCGGGCTCGTCCCCGCACGTCGCCGCGGGATAGCATCGCGGCGTGGCCAGCGCACCGAACCCTCGGCATGAGCACGCGACCCCCTCGCTGGGCCTGAGCCCGCTCTCCCGGGTCCGTCTCGACGAGCTGCTCCAGGAGATGCTGGACCGGGTCGGCGAGGTGGTGACCAGTCGGGAGCGGCTTCGCGCCCTGCTCGACGCCGTGGTCGGCATCGGTTCCGACCTCGACCTGCGAAGCACGCTGCAGCGGATCGTGGAGTCGGCGTGTGAGCTGGTCGGCGCCAAGTACGGCGCGCTCGGGGTGATCGGCCCCGACCGGATGCTGCACGACTTCATCATCCACGGCATCAGCGAAGAGGTGCACGCCAAGATCGGCGACCTGCCGCACGGCCGGGGCGTGCTCGGTCTGCTCATCGACGACCCGCGGCCGCTACGGATGCCGGACATCACCCAGCACCCGAAGTCGTACGGGTTCCCGAAGCACCACCCGCCGATGCACAGCTTCCTCGGCGTGCCGGTCCGCATCCGCGAGCAGGTCTTCGGCAACCTCTACCTGGCCGAGAAGCAGGGCGCGGCCGAGTTCACCGAGGACGACGAGGAGATCGTGGTGGCGCTGGCCGCCGCGGCCGGCGTGGCCATCGAGAACGCCCGCCTCTACGCGCTGGCCCACCGGCGGGAACGCTGGCTGGCCGCCACCGCCGAGATCACCTCGGTGCTGCTCGGCGAGGTCCGGCGGACCGACGCCCTGACCCTGGTCGCCCGGCGGGCCCGGGAGGTGGCCGAGGCGGAGCTGGCGCTGGTGCTGCTCTACGACGAGGACGCCGGCCAGTTCACCGTCGAGGTGGTGGACGGGGCGGACGAGCGGGCCCGGGAGCTGGTCGGCGCGGTGCTGCCGGCCAACGAGACCAGCTTCGCCGCCTCGGTCACCGAGCGCCGGCACGAGCTGCTGGACAATCTCGCCGAGGCCGCTCCCTGGCCGAGTCCGGTGGTCGCCGGGCCGGCGGTCCTCTCCCCGCTCGCCGCGGCGGACACCCTGCACGGCGTGCTGGTGATCGCGCACACGCCGGACGCCGCCCGGGCCACCGACGAAGACGTGGCGCTGCTGGGAAGCTTCGCCGGCCAGGCCGCGCTGGCCATGGAGCGGGCCCGCGGCCAGGAGGAACGGGAGCTGCTGGTGGTCCTGGAGGACCGCGAGCGGATCGCCCGGGACCTGCACGACGTGGTGATCCAGCGGCTCTTCGCCACCGGCCTGCAACTGCAGAGCGGGGCGATGAACGCCCGCCCCGAGGTGGCGAAGCGGATCAACGCCGCCGTCGACGACCTGGACGCCACCATCCGAGACATCCGCCGGACCATCTTCGAGCTGCGCACCCCGATGAGCGCCGCGCTGCGTACCGAGATCCGCGACGCGATCGAGGTGGCCGCCGAGTCGCTGGGCTACCGGCCGGAGCTGGAGCTGATCGGGCCGATCGACAGCGCGGTGCCGGATTCGTTGCGCCCGGAGCTGACGGCCGTGCTCCGGGAGGCGCTCTCCAACGCGGTACGCCACGCCCAGGCCGACCGGGTCGGGGTGACGGTGAAGGTCGACGGGGGCTGGGTGACGGTGACGGTCACCGACGACGGGATCGGCTGCGACCCGGAGGCGGCCCGCAGCGGCCTGGTCAACCTGCGCGAACGGGCCGAGCGGCTCGGCGGTGACTTCCAGCTCGGCCGGGTGATCCCGCACGGCACCGAGGTGCGTTGGAGCGTCCCGCTGCGCGACTGACGCAAGCCGCCCGGGTCCGAACCCGGGCGGCCGTCCGTGGTCGGGTCAGTGGCTCTTGCCGAGCAGCCGGGTGGCCAGCACCGCGGCCTGGGTACGCCGTTCCAGGCCGAGCTTGGCCAGCACGCTGGAGACGTAGTTCTTCACCGTCTTCTCGGCCAGGAACATCTTCCCGGCGATCTCCCGGTTGGTCAGCCCCTCGGCGACGTACTCCAGGATGCGTCGCTCCTGCTCGGTGAGGGTCTTCAGCTCGCGTGGCTGCTCGACACCGCTGCGGATCCGCTCCAGCACCCGGGTGGTGATCGCCGGGTCGAGCAGGGACTGCCCGGCCGCCACCCGGCGGACCGCGTCCACCAGGTCGGTACCGCGGATCTGCTTGAGCACGTACCCGGCGGCGCCCGCCATGATCGCCGCGAAGAGCGCCTCGTCGTCCTCGTACGAGGTGAGGATCAGCCCCTTGATCGAGGAGTCCACCGCGCGGATGTCCCGGCACACGTCGATGCCGTTGCCGTCGGGCAGCCGGGCGTCGAGGATCGCCACGTCGGGGCGGAGCGCGGGAATGCGGCGGGCCGCCTCCTGAGCGGAGCCGGACTCGCCGACCACCTCGATGTCGCCGCTGCTCTGCAGCAGGTCGGCAAGGCCACGGCGGACGACCTCGTGGTCGTCGAGCAGGAACACCCGGATCATCCGTCTTTTCTACCCCGTTCGGGCCGGGCTTCACACGGGCCGAAGGTCCCTTCCGCGACGCGTCGCCGTCGGGCAAGGGGGCCCAGCGAGGTGGGGCCCTCCGGCCCTGCTCGCAAAGCCCCTGGTTGACGCAGTGTGGGGGTGGACCACTCGGGGGCGGCACGGCTGCCACGGAAGGAGCACAACCATGGACACCGGCTACACGGTCGAGCAGCTCAGGGCCGCCGCGTCGGACGCCGTCCGGGCACCCTCCCTGCACAACACCCAGCCCTGGCGGTTCCGCCTCCGCGACGGCGGGATCGAACTCCTGGTCGATTCGCGGCGCCGGCTGCCGGCCACCGATCCCAGCGGCTGGGGCGCGCGAATCTCCTGCGGAGCGGCCCTGTTCAACCTGCGGCTCTCCCTGGCCGTCGCGGGCACGCCGGCGACGGTCCGGCTCCGGCCGTACCCGACCGAGCCGGACGTGATGGCCCGGCTGGTCCCGGACGTGCCGCGCCGCCCGACCCTGACCGAGCAGAACCTGTACGGGGCGATCAGCCGCCGGTTCAGCAATCGCGCGCCGTTCTGGCCCGATCCGGTTCCCGCCGACGCCCGGTGGCGGCTCGGCGAGGCCGCCCGGGCCGAGGAGTGCTGGCTGGAGCTGGTGATCGGTACCAGCGCGGTCAACGCGCTCGCCGAGATCGCCCGCAGTGCCAACCGGGTGCTGGAACGCGAGCCGGCCTACCGGGCCGAACGGGACGCGTGGATCCGCTCGGAGCCCTCGCCCGACGGGGTGCCCTCCGCCGCCGGCGGCCCGCAGAGCGAGCCGCAGGACCTGCTGCCGCAGCGTGGGTTCGGCGGCCGCAACCGGGCGCCCGGCCGGGACTTCGAGCCGGAGCCGCTGGTCGCGGTGCTCGGGTCGGCGGGGAACACCGCGACGGACCAGGTCATCGCCGGCCAGGCCCTGCAACGGGTGCTGCTCACCGCCACCGACGCCGGGCTGAGCGTGTCGATGATCTCGCAGCCCATCGAGGTGCCGGGGGCGCGGGAGGCGCTCCGGCTGTCGCTGGGACGGTTCGGCACGCCGCAGATGGTGATGCGGATCGGGTACGGCCAACCGGGCACCGCCACTCCCCGCCGCGCGGTCGAGGACGTGCTCGATCTGCCGGTGGTGCCGGCCTGATCCGGGACACCACTGCACACGGTCGGTAGCGGCGACCGTCCGGCTCGGGACTGACCCGAGCCGGGCGGTCGCCGCCCAGCCGTCAGTCGGGCCCGGTGGCGGGTCAGGCCGGGGGCGCCGTGGCGGCCAGCAGCGCGGCCTCCCGCTCCGGGTCCAGGCC
>NZ_QGGF01000349.1 GCF_003857015.1 Micromonospora globispora
ATGTCCTGGTAGCGGGGGTGGCTGGCGCCGTAGACCGCGAAGTTGAGCCGGGCGTGGGTGAGGCTCAGGTCGCCGTTCGGGCCGCCGCGGACCATGTCGGCGTCCGTGTCCGACTGGCCGTCATCTGTCCAGAAGCAGACGGGGCAGGTGCCGCCGCCGGTGCGGGACGCGCAGCAGGGGCAGGCCGCGGGAACCCAGAGATCAGCCACCGGAGCAGCATTCCATACTCGACGCCCAGGTAGGAGTGCCTGGCGACCCGATTTTCAGGTGCCGGTGACCGGCAGCAGATCCCCCGGGCGGGCGGCGAGCACGTCGGCCGCCCGGCCGTTGTTGACCGCCACCGCCACCCGTCCCGCCGAGTCGGCGTACGCCACCAGGGCGCCCGCCGGAGCGTCCGCGAACGTCCGCCCGTGCACCGCCTCCAGACCGGCCACCCGAACCCGGGCCGGCAGCCCGTCCAGCAGGTCGGCTGGCGCCGCGAGCTGCACGTTGCCGAAGTGGTCCACAGTCAGCACCTCGGCGGTGAAGCCGTCCGGGGTGCGGTGGACCACCGGCGCCGGGAGTCGGACCAGGGTCTCCGGGTCCACCGCCGGGCCGGCCTCGGCCAGCGGGGCGCCGAGCGCCAGCCGGGCGGCGACCGGGGCGAAGACGTCCCGGCCGTGGAAGGTGCGGGAGACCGTGGGGGCCAGCCACTCCGGGTTGGTCAGCTCCACCGCGGCGGTCACGCCGCCGAGCGCCTCGGCGGCGTCCGGCAGCAGTCCGTTGTCCGGCCCGACCAGCAGCCCGCCGGGGGCGGCCAGGGCGACGCCGCGCCGGGTGGTGCCGACGCCCGGGTCGACCACCGCCACGTGCACGCCGGTCGGCAGGTACGGCACGGTCTGCGCGAGCACCGCCGCGCCCCGGCGTACGTCGGCCGGGGGGATCAGGTGGGTCATGTCGATGACCCGGGCCGCCGGGGCGAGCCGGGCGATCACCCCGTGGCACGCCGCCACGAACCCGTCGGCGAGGCCGTAGTCGGTGGTCAATGAGATCCACGGGACGGTCACCGTCATCGCTCCCTGGTCTCCAGCCGGCGTTCCAGGATCAGTTCGTCGTGCAGCGGGATGTCGTCCGCCCCGAGGTACGGGATGGTCGGCTTCACCTGTCGGGCCCGATCGACCGCGCCCGCGTCGACCGCCACGATCCGCAGCCCCCGGCGCTGGTAGAAGCGCAGCGCCGACAGGTTGTCGTTGGTGGTGACCAGCCAGAGTCGGGCCGCGCCGGCGGACCCGGCGACCGCCTCGGCGGCGGCGAGCAGAGCGCTGCCCGCACCCCGGCCCGGCATGGTGGCGGCGAGACTCACCACCTCCAGCCCGTCGTCGGCGAGCCGGTGCACCAGCGCGCCGACCACCTCGCCCGCCGCGTCGACCGCCACCAGCGTCGGCAGCGTACGCAGGTCGTAGCGAGTGTCGTGGACCACCACGTGCGGGCCGCCCCACTCCCGGTGGTGCAGGGCCGCCACGTCCTGGTGGTCGTGCGGTTCCGCGGGTCGTACCTCGATCGTGCCCATCGCTCGTCCCCGTGCTCCCTCCCGGCCGGCTCACCCTACCCACCTACACCGGCCGACCCGGGTGCGTTTCGTCCTCAAGATCGCACTCGATCCTGGAAACAGTGGCCTCCGTCGCATGCAGATGCCACTCGATCCAGCATCGAGCACGATCTTGCGCGCGCCGGCGCAGGCGCGGCGGGTTCAGCCGCGGAGGCGGAGGCCGCGCGGGGTGGCCCGGAAGCCGGCGGCGGTCAGCGCGTCGCGCAGCGGCGACGAATGGACTGCCTCGCCGTCGGCGCGTTCCACCGAGATCGCACCCAACGCCCCGGAATGCACCGCGTCGGCGAGCGCCTTGCCGGCGGCGGCCAGCGCGTCGGTGTCGTCGGTGAAGGAGAGGATGGTCCGCCCGCCCCGCTCGACATAGAGCACCAGGTCGCCGCCGACCAGCACGACCAGCGCGCCGGCCTTCCGGCCGGCCCGGTGACCGGTCGCCGGGGCCGTCCCGTCACCCGAGTCGACCACCCGTTCCGGCCAGGGCAGCGCCGCGCCGTACGGGTTGGCCGGGTCGGTCGCGGCGAGCACCAGCGTCGGCCCGCCCCGGCCCCGGCTGCCGTCGGCCGGATCGGCGAGGGCGCGAATCCGGTCCACCGCGCCGGGGACCGCGAACTGGGCCGCTCCCAGGCCCTCGACGAAGTAGCCGCGGCGGGCCGCTCCGCGTTCCTCGAGTGCGGACAGCACCGGGTAGACGGCGGCGAAGCCGCCGGTCACCTGCAGCTTCCGCTCCGCGGCGCGCCGCCGGGAGGTCGCCTTCGCCATCTCCTACCCGCCCGGGTACGCCCCGGGCGCGAAGCTGCCCGTCTGCCTGGCCCTGCACGGGTACGCGGCGAGCGCCGGCACCGCCGTGACCGCCGCCCGGTACCCGGAGTTCCTGGCCGGAGCGATGCGGGACGGCGTCGCCCCGTTCGCCCTGGCGGCGCCGGACGGGGGAGACGGGTACTGGCACCCGCACGCCGACGACGACCCGCTCGGCATGCTGGTCGACGAGTTCCTGCCACTGCTCGGCGAGCGGGGCCTGCGTACCGACCGGGTGGCGGTGGCCGGCTGGTCGATGGGCGGGTACGGCGCGCTGCTGGCCGCGCTGACCCACCGCGACCGGTTCCGGGCGGTGGTGGCGACCTCACCGGCGATCTTCCACTCGTACGACGACGCCCGCGGCGTCAACGCCGGCGCGTTCGACAGCGCCGACGAGTGGGCCCGCTACGACGTGACCGCCCGGGCCCGGGAGTTCGCCGGCCTGCCGGTGCGGATCGCGATCGGCGCGGCGGACCCGTTCGCCCCGGCGGTGCGGACGCTGCGGGACCGGCTGCCCGACCCGGGCATGGTGGAGATCGGCAGGGGCTGCCACGACAACGACTACTGGGCCTCGGTCGCCCCGGCGCAGGTACGCGCGATCAGCGCGGCGCTGGCCGCCTGAGGCCGGCCAGCGGCATCACGACCAGCCGGTGATGTGCATGGGCGCGTCGGCTCCGTCGACGGTCGCCTGGTCGAGCGGGAAATAGCCCTGCTGCGGGGTGGTGTCCGCGCGCGTGCGAGCCGGGGACACTTCGGTGGCCGGAATCAGGCCCCAGCCGGTGATGCCCCGCCGCACCGCGCGGCGTACGAAAATCTTCGAAGAAATCTCAGCGGAGCGTGTCGGATCGAGGCAGCGGCGTTCGTAGCAGGGGTGGAAGGCGGCCCGAAGGGGCGGCCACACGACGACAGGAGATGATCCCGATGGCGCAGTACCTGCTTTCCGTTCTCGCCGACACGACTGATCTCGCCACCGCGGAGGAGATGGCAGCGATCGACGTCTTCAACGAACAGCTCCAGGCTGAGGGCCACTGGGTCTTCGCCGGCGGCCTCGCGTCACCCAGCACGGCCACCGTCGTCGACGGCCGGGACGGGGAGGCGGTGTTCACCGACGGGCCGTACGTGGAGTCAAAGGAGTTCATCATCGGCTTCTGGATCATCAACGCACCCGACCTCGACGTGGCGCTTCGGCTAACTGCCGCGGGGTCGAAGAGCTGCAACCGTCGGGTCGAGCTCCGGCCGTTCCTGGGCGAATGACCGACATCGACGAGGTGATCATCCGGGCCCACCGCGAGGAGTGGGCCCGGGTGGTCGCGACCCTGGCCAGGCGCCTCGGGGACCTCGACATCGCCGAGGAGATGGCCGCCGACGCCTTCGCGACCGCCGTCGAGCGTTGGCCGGTTGACGGCGTCCCTCCGAGCCCCGGCGCGTGGCTCACCACCACCGCCCACCGCAAGGCCATCGACCGGATCCGGCGCGAGGCCAGGCGCGAGGAAAAGCACAAGGAGGCGCTGATGCTGTCCGACACCTCCCAACCGCTGGGCGCCATCGACGACGACCGGCTCCGCCTCGTCTTCACCTGCTGCCACCCCGCTCTCGCCATGGAGGTACGGGTTGCGTTGACCCTGCGGATGGTCGGCGGGCTCACGGTGCCCGAGATCGCACGCGCGTTCCTGGTCCAGGAGACCGCCATGGGCCAGCGGATCACCCGCGCGAAGGCGAAGATCAAGGCGGCAAAGATCCCCTATGGCGTGCCGTTACGTGCGGACCTCCCGGCCCGGATTACGGGCGTGCTCGCCGTCCTCTACCTGATCTTCAACGAGGGCTACCTGGCCTCAGACCCCGACAAGGAGGCAGTCCGCAGCGACCTGACCGCCGAGGCGATCCGGCTGACCCGGCTGGTCCGTGCCCTGATGCCGGCGGACGGCGAGGTCGCCGGACTCCTGGCGCTGATGCTCCTGACGGAGGCCCGCCGGGCCGCGCGGGTGTCGGCGAGCGGTGAGCTCGTCGCCCTCGACGAGCAGGACCACGGCGCCTGGGACCGCGAGCTGATCGCCGAGGGCCACGCCCTGGTCCGTGCCCGCCTCGCCTCCGGCCAGGCGCCGGGGCGCTACCAGATCCTCGCCGCGATCAACGCCGTCCACACCGACGCCCGCGACGTCCGTGACACCGACTGGTCGCAGGTCGTCGCGCTCTACGACCAGCTGGTCCGCCTCGACCCCTCGCCGATCGTGCGGCTCAACCGGGCGATCGCCGTCGCCGAGATCGACGGCCCGCAGGTCGCCCTGGCGGAGGTGGACGGTCTGCCGTTGGAGGGCTACCACGCCTTCCACGCCACCCGCGCCGACCTGCTGCGCCGGCTGGGCCGCAGCGACGAGTCGCGGGCGGCGTACGACCGGGCCATCGGGCTGGCCGGCAACACCGCCGAGACGGCGTACCTCATCCGTCGCCGCGACCAGCTGGCCCGCCCGTGAACCGCACCACCCCGGTCACCGCCTCAGCCGCCTACCCAGCAGCGGCAAGGCGACGACGTCGTGCGGCACGGTCCTCATCCCCGCGATCAACGAATGGCTACGACCCTTTTGCAACAGGCCCTTAAATCAGCGCGGGGTGAAGGTAACCGTGTCCGCGACGAGGGCGACCCGGCCGCCCACGGAGAAGTCCACCGGATACGACCGGGTCGTCACCGGCATGGTGTGGGGGGTGAGCTCGAACCGGCCCGGCTGTGCGGTGGTCACCACGAGCTGCTCGCCGAACTGGTCCGCCTCGACCTGCACCGTGGGGTAGGTGACGACCTGGCGGGTGACGGCCGACGCCGGGAGCTGCGGCACGCTCATCTCGTACGGACAGTCGCGCAGCTGGAGCTCGGTGCGCCGGGCGCAGGCGTCCACGTGCTCGCGGACCTGTCGCTCCACCTCGGCGCGACCCGGCTCGAGCAGGGTGGCCCGCAGCGGCACCCGGTCCGTTCGGCCGGCGAACAGCGTCACCGGTTCCATCCGCAGGAAGGGCTGCGCCGGGAGGGTCAATTCGTAGGCGCCGGGAAAGACGAGCACCGGCCGGTGCGTGGTGCGGAAGAGGGCGCCGGCGACGACCGGGGTTCCCATTCCCGTCGGGATCTCCAGCGACAGCAGGGGGTCCGCGATCCGCCACTTCTGCTCCCACCGGCCACCTTCGTACGGGATGAGCCGCAGCTGATGGTGGTACGGGGTGCCGGCCACCGTGTAGGCGACCCGGACGACCCGCGTGCCATTCGCCCGGTTGAACGCGGCGTTGGGGTCGTTCAGGTCGAGGTGTTCGAAGTGAACATCGCGGGGCGGGTGGTAGCTGGCATGTCGAAGGACGCGGCCGTCGAGCAGGAAGGGATCACTCGCCCCGTTGCCGTCGTACCCGGGGGCGACGAGGCCTTTCGCCCGGTCCGCGTCCCGGTCCGCCAGCGCCGCGAAGTACGCCTCGACGGCGTCCTCCGGACTCGACGGCGCCATCACGAGGGCCACCGCCGACCCGACTCCGGCGAGGACGGCGGCGGCCGCGACGCCGACGATGAGACGCCGTCGGTACGCCTTCGGCCACGGCCTGCGGTGTCGCGGCGCGGGCCGCTCGGCGGCCTGCCAGCTCGGGGACGGCCGCACCGCGGGTTCTTGCGGCTGGATCGTCCTCCCCCGCCGTTCCCGTCGCGTGCTCGGCGCCCTCCGCTCCCACCAGGAGCCCGCCCACTCGGCCAGCCGCACCAGACCGACGACCAGGATCACGGACAAGCCGCCCACGATCCCGCCGGTC
>NZ_QGGF01000133.1 GCF_003857015.1 Micromonospora globispora
GTCGGGGACTCCGACGGCGGCGCGCTCGGGCACCACCACCTCCTCGGCGAGGGCGCCGAGCCCGAGGGTGACGTGCAGCGGCGTGCCGTCGGCGGTCTCGCCCCGGGCGACCGCCGGGCCGGCGTTGGCGGCGCAGAGCCACGGTTCGCCCTGGCGGCACCACCAGCAGGCCCGGCAGGCGGGCGCCCAGTTGAGCACCACCTCCGTCCCCACCGCAAGCCGGGTGCCCGGACCGGCCTCGGTGACCACGCCGGCCGCCTCGTGGCCGAGCACCAGCGGGTACGTCGGTGCCAGCGTCCCGTTCACCATCGACAGGTCGGAGTGGCAGATGCCGGCGGCCCGGATCCGCACGCGCAGCTCGCCGGGGCCGGGGGCGGGCAGGCGTACCTCCTCGACGGCCGGGGTGGCGTCCCGGCCGCGGACCACGAGGGCCCTCACCGCTGGATCGCCTTGATCTCGCGGAACTCGTCGATCCCGTACGCGCCCAGCTCCCGGCCGAGTCCGGACTGCTTGTACCCGCCGAACGGCGCCAGCGGGTTGAACGCGCCCCCGTTGATGTCGACCTGCCCGGTGCGCAGCCGGCGGGCGACTGCGAGGGCCCGCTCCCCGTCGGCGGACCAGACCGCGCCGGCGAGCCCGTACCGGGAGTTGTTGGCGATGGCGACCGCCTCGTCGGTGTCGGCGAACGGGATGACGGCGAGCACCGGACCGAAGACCTCCTCCTGCGCGAGCGCGCTGTCGGGGTGCACGTCGGCGAAGACCGTCGGCGCGACGAAGTGCCCGCGGGTGGGCAGCGGGACGGCCGGACCACCGGCGATCAGCCGCGCCCCGTCGGCGAGGGCCCGGTCGACGTGACCGCGGACCCGTTCCGCCTGGGCGGCGGAGACCAGCGGGCCGAGCCGGGTCGCCGGGTCGAACGGGTCGCCGACCCGGTACGCCCCGACGACCTGCGCGATCAGGTCGAGTGCCTCGTCGTACCGGTCGCGGTGCACGAGCATCCGGGTCCAGGCGGTGCAGGTCTGGCCGGAGTTGAGGAAGGCGTTGCCCACTCCTACCTTGACGGCGGTGGGCAGGTCGGCGTCGGCGAGGAGGAGGTTGGCCGACTTGCCGCCGAGTTCGAGGGCGACCCGGGCGATCCGGTCGGCGGCCAGGTGGGCGATCCGGCGTCCGGTGACGGTGGAGCCGGTGAACGACACCAGGTCGACGTCGGGGTGGGCGGCGATGGCCTCGCCGACCACCGGCCCGGTGCCGGGGACCAGGTTGACCACTCCGGCGGGCAGCCCGGCCTCGGCGATCGCGTCGAAGAGCAGGTACGCGGTCAGCGGGGTGAGTTCGCTGGGCTTGAGCACCACCGTGCAGCCGGCGGCCAGGGCGGGTGCCACCTTGGCGACCACCTGGTGCAGCGGGTAGTTCCACGGGGTGATGGCGCCGACCACGCCGACCGGTTCGCGGACCACCAGGGAGTTGCCGACGGACTCCTCGGCGGGCGGTCGGGCGGCGAGGTCCACCATGCCGCGCAGCACGGTCAGCGGGAGACCGGCCTGCACCCGGGCGGCGAGCTTGAGCGGGGTGCCGAGTTCGAGGGCGATGGTGCGGGCGATCTCGTCGGCGCGGGCGGCGAGCGCGGTGTGCAGCCGGTCGAGGTGGGCGGCCCGTTCGGCGGGGGCGGTGGCAGCCCAGTGCGGGAAGGCGGCGCGGGCGGCGGCGACGGCCCGGTCGACGTCGGCCGGGGTGCCGGCCGGGACCTGCCCGACGATCTCAGCGGTGGCCGGGTTCTCCACCGGGATCGGGTCGCCGTCGACCGGGTCGACCCAGTCTCCGGCGATGTGCAGGTGGCGGCGGACCAGCAGATCCGGGGGCGCGGCGGCGAGATCCATGTCGTCCTTCGAGGGGTGTGAGCGTTCGAGGGGCGGTGAAACTAGCGCTGGGAGTTTTGACGCTACTCCGGAGCGTCGGTCGACTCCAGCGGGGCGAGCGGCCCGACGGTCCGTTCGTACTCGGCGGCGAGGCCCTGCAGCAGCGCGTCCAGACCGAGCATGAAAGCCCCTTCGTCCACGCTCTCCTGGTGCCCGGGGAGCCGGTGCGCCTGGGTCAGGTGCGGGTAGTGCGCCGCGTACAGCTCGGGGTCCTCGACGAAGCCCCGGGCGAACGAGCCGAGCGCCGAGCCGGCGACGAAGTAGCGCAGCGCCGCGCCGATGTGAGTGGCCCGGGCCGGCGGCCACCCGGCGCGGACCAGTCCGCCGTAGACCGCGTCGGCCATCGCGAGGGCGGCGGGCCGTCGCCCCGGCCCCTGCGCCAGGTACGGGACGATGTTCGGGTGGGCGCTCAGCGCCCGCCGGTAGGACAGCGCCCACTGCCGCAGCGCCACCCGCCAGTCCCGGGTGGCGAAGGCCGAGGTGTCGACGGTGGCGGTCACGCTGTCGGCGACGGCGTCGAGGATCTCCTGCTTCGTGGCGAAGTGGTTGTAGAGCGACGGGCCCTGGACGCCCAACTCGGCGGCGAGCCGGCGGGTGGAGAGCGCGGACAGCCCCTCGGCGTCGATCACCGCCCGGGCGGCCTCGACGATCCGCTGCCGGTCGAGCAGGGGCTGCCGGGGTCGGGGCACGTGGTCTCCTCGGGGTCTGGACGCGACAAAACTTGCACCGCTAGTTTAGGGCTCGACGACGGCACGCAGGTCCCCCGGGAGGACATCACCATGGACTTCTCACTCACCGACGAGCAGCGGGCGGTTCGGGACACCGTCCGGACGTTCATCAGCCGTGAGGTGATGCCGCTGGAGCAGGAGGTGCTGCGCCGCGAGCGGGCCCACCAACCCGGCCTGGACCGCTCGGAACTGCGGGAACTCCAGCTCAAGGCGAAGAAGTTCGGCTTCTGGGGGCTGGCCACCCCCGAGGAGTACGGCGGGATGGACCTGCCGGCGGTCATGCAGTCGCTGATCTGGACCGAGCTGGGCCGCACGTTCGTGCCGTTCCGGTTCGGCGGCGAGGCGGACAACATCCTCTTCCACGCCACCGAGGAGCAGAAGCGGGAGTTCCTCATCCCCACCATCGAGGGAGAACGGGTCTCCTGCTTCGCCATCACCGAGCCGGACGCCGGTTCGGACGCGGCCAACATCCGGCTGCGTGCCCGCCGCGACGGGGACGACTGGATCCTCGACGGCGAGAAGACCTTCATCACCAACGGCAACGACGCGGACTTCGCCATCGTGGTGGCCGTGACGGACCCGGAGAAGGGCGCCCGCAACGGCGGCGCCACGGCGTTCCTGGTCGACCGGGCGATGGGCTGGCGTTCGGAGTTCATCCAGACCATGGGCGAGGGTGGGCCGGCGTCGCTGATCTTCGACGGCGTACGGGTGCCGCACCGGAACATCCTCGGCGAGGTCGGGCAGGGCTTCGCGCTGGGCATGGAGTGGATCGGCAAGGGCCGGTACACCATTCCCTCGCACGCCATCGGCATCGCCGAGCGGGCCCTGCAGATGGGCATCGAGTACGCCAACACCCGGGAGACCTTCGGCGCGAAGATCGGCAGCAACCAGGCGATCCAGTGGATGATCGCCGACTCGGAGACCGAGCTGGAGGCGGCCCGTTGGCTGGTGCTGAAGGCGGCGTGGACGGTGGACCAGGGCATGGACCCGCGGCACGCCTCCTCGATGTGCAAGCTCTACGGCGCCGGCATGGTCAACCGGGTGGTGGACCGGGTGCTGCAGATCCACGGCGGCATGGGCTACACCCGCGAGCTGCCCATCGAGCGCTGGTACCGGCAGGTGCGGCTCTACCGTATCTTCGAGGGCACCGACGAGATGCAGCGGCTGATCATCTCCCGCGACCTGCTGCGCGGCTACACGAGGATCGGCGGCCACCTGGCCTGATTCGGGGTGCTTCCGCGCGGTCCGGACGCGACGGCCGACGTCCGGGTCGGACGACGGCGTGGCGAGCCCGGGGCGCTACCGGATGTTGGCGGTGTGGCCGAGTGAGTAGCGGCCGGGCTGCGGCCAGACAGTCAGCCCGTGCGGGCCCCGGCCCACCGGGATCCGGGCGAGGAGTCTGCCGTCGGCGGTGCTGAGCGCGTAGACCTCATCGTGGTAGCGGCCGGAGAGCCACAGCACCCGACCGTCGGCGGAGAGTCCGCCCATGTCCGGGCTGCCGCCGCCCGGGATCCGCCAGGTGGTGGTGGGCTTCAGCGTGGCGAGATCGAGCACCGTGATGGTGCCCGCGTCCCGGTTGGTGACGTACCCGAGCCGGCCGTCCCGGCTGAAGTAGATGCCGTGCGCCCCGCGCCCGGTGGGGATGAACCCGGTCTGTCTGGTGGCCTGGCCGTCGAAGACGTAGACGCCGTCGGCGTGCATGTCGGCGACGAGGAAGTGCCGCCCGTCCGGGGTGAGCCGAGTGTCCTGCGGCATCCCGTCGGACGCCCGGGCCAGCGGGAACTCCCGCAGCTCGCGGAGTGTGGCGGTGTCCAGCACGAGCATCCGGTTGGCGAACTCACAGCTCCAGAGCATCGTCCTGCCGTCGGCGGAGTAGTCCATGTGGTTGATGCCACCGCACTGCGGGAACCGGACCGACCGGGTGCGGCGCCAGGTCCGCGGGTCGTAGAGGTCCAACCGCTGGTACGCCTCGGCGACCACGATCGCCTGCCGGCCGTCCGGCGTGAAGTAGAGGTTGTAGACGTCGCGCAGGTTGACGAACGTCCCCGGTCGGCCGGTCCGTGGATCGACCGGCACCACCCCGCCGTCGGGGACGCGGCTGGACGCGACGTAGAGCGTGCGCAGGTCGTACGACGGGACGACGTGCTGGGCCTCGGGACCGCCGGGAAACTTCCCCACCACCTTGTAGGTGGCCGGGTCGATGACCCAGACGTCGTTGCTCTTGGTGTTCGGCACGTACACCAGGGCCCGGTCGCCGCGCACGGCCTGGCTGAGCATGTTCGGCCCCGCACTGGCGTAGACGTTGCCGGCCGCGAGGTAGGGCGGCATGCCGGCGAGCAGCGGGCCGAACGGCGCG
The DNA here is from genome assembly GCF_003857015.1 of Micromonospora globispora. Lineage (GTDB taxonomy): Bacteria > Actinomycetota > Actinomycetes > Mycobacteriales > Micromonosporaceae > Micromonospora > Micromonospora globispora. Next base: position 5,001 of record NZ_QGGF01000133.1, read on the forward strand.
GCGGACGCGGACGGCGCCCGCGAGCCCGGGGAGGGATCGGCCCCCCGGTCCCCGGCCTCGGTGCGCGTGCAGGCCGTCGGGGCGGTGAGGAGGATCGCCGCCAGTACGGTGGCGGTCCGAGCTCGACTGGGCACCCGCCGACTTTAGCGACGATTCGGGCAAATCGTCATCGGTTCAGTCGAGGCTCAGCTGGTGAGCGCCGCCAGGGCGAGGTCGACGTCCTCCGCTGCGGAGTAGAGGTGGAACGATGCCCGGACGCGGCCGGCGCGCACCGCCGCCCGCACCCCGGCCCGCTGCAGTTTCTCCTGCGCGCCGGGCACCTCGACGGTGACGATCGCGCTGTCGCCCGGCGGCCGGCCCAACCCGGCGAGGAACCGGTTGGCCAGCGCCACGTCGTGGTCGCGGACGGCGGGTAGGCCGACCTCGGCGAGCAGCTCCAGGGCCGGCGCCGCCCCGACGTAGCTGAACCAGGCCGGGGAGATGTCGAAGCGCCGGGCGTCGTCGGCGAGCCGCAGCGGCGGGCCGTAGTAGGAGGCGTGCGGGTCCTGGCCCGCGTACCAGCCGGCGGCGTCGGGGCGCAGCCGTTCACGCAGCGCCGGGGCCAGGTAGGCGAAGGCCGCACCGCGCGGCGCCATCAGCCACTTGTACGCCGACACCGCCACCACGTCGGCCCGTCCCGCGTCGAACGGCAGCCAGCCGCAGGCCTGAGTGGCGTCGACCGCGACGAGGGCGTCGTGCGCCCGGGCCGCCGCGACGATCTCGTCGTACGGGGCCACGGTGCCGTCGGACGACTGCACCAGGCTGAACGCGACCAGGTCGGTGTCGGCGTCGATCGCGTCGACCAGCTTGGCGAGCGGGACCGTGCGGACCCGGACTCCCCGCTCCTCCTGCACCAGCCAGGGAAAGAGGTTGGAGGTGAACTCGACCTCCGGCACCACCACGGTCGCGCCCGGCGGCAGCGCCGCCGCGACGGGGGCGAGCAGCTGAGACACGGTGCTGCCGATCGCCACGTCCGACGCGGTCACCCCGACCAGCGCGGCGAAGGCCGCGCGGGACCGGCCGGCCGCCTCGGCCCACCCCTCCCAGGAGATCCGCCCCACCTGCCAGTCCGCCAGTGCCGCCTGCAGCGCCGTCCAGGCCGGGTCGGGCGGCAGCCCGTACGTCGCGGTGTTCAACCAGCCGGGCTCCGGCTGCCACAGCTTCTGCGCCTCTTCCAGTTCCATGCCGGGGACGCTAGTGCCGTCGCCGGGCGCTGGTCAGCGCCAATTGAGCGATGGTGGCCCCTCGCCGACGGGACTACCGTCGAGGTTCCGCCCCTTTCCGGAGGCCGCCGATGATTCTGGAGATCCGCACGTACCGCCTCAGGCCCGGCACGAGCGACGAGTTCGTCCGGGTGATGCGCGAGGAAGCCGCGCCGTTGCTGGCCCTGTTCGGCATCCGGGTGGTGGCCGCCGGGGCGTCGCTGGTCCGCGAGGACGGCCACGAGGAGGCGTACCTGATCCGGGCCTTCCCCTCCCTCGCGGTCCGCGACAAGCAGGAGGCGGCGTTCTACGGCAGCGACGCCTGGCGGGACGGCCCGCGCGAGGCCATCCTGTCGCGGATCGAGAGCTACCACACCGTCGTGCTGGAGACCGCCGAGCAGTCGGCCGAGGTGCTGGGTCGGCGCGGCACCTGAGCCACGTACGCGAGGGGCGCGCCGGAGGTGCTCCGGCGCGCCCCAGGGGGCATTCGTCGACGGCTCAGGCCGGCGCGTCGGCCAGCGTCGCCGGCCGCTGCGCGGGCGCCGGCTGGGCCGGCTCGTCACCCGACTCGTCCTCGTCGAGCATGGTCGTCTCGTCGAACGGGCGCTGGCCGCTGAGCACCGCCTGGGCCTGCTCCCGGTCGAACTCGCCGGTCCAGGTGCCGACCAGCACGGTGGCGACCGCGTTGCCGGCGAAGTTGGTCAGCGCCCGGGCCTCGGACATGAACCGGTCGATGCCCACGATCAGGCCGACACCGTCGACCAGGTCGGGCCGGTGCGACTGCAGACCGCCGGCCAGGGTGGCCAGGCCCGCGCCGGTGACCCCGGCCGCGCCCTTGGAGGCGATGATCATGAAGACCAGCAGCGAGATCTGCTGGCCCAGCGAGAACGGCTTGCCCAGCGCCTCGGCGATGAACAGCGACGCCATGGTCAGGTAGATCGCGGTGCCGTCGAGGTTGAACGAGTACCCGGTCGGCACCGTGATGCCGACGACCGGCTTGCTGACCCCGAAGTGCTCCATCTTGGCGATCAGCCGGGGAAATGCCGACTCCGACGACGAGGTGGACAGGATCAGCAGGAACTCCCGCCCGAGGTAGCCGAGCAGCTTGAAGATCGAGATCCGCGCGACGAGCCAGAGCAGCGTGCCGAGCACCACGAAGACGAAGACCGCGCAGGTGACGTAGAAGCCGAACATCACCTGGGCCAGGCTCTTCAACGCGTCCACACCGGTCGCGCCCACGACGGCCGCGATCGCGCCAAACGCGCCGATCGGCGCCACCCACATGATCATCGCCAGCACCTTGAAGACGAGCCGCTGGAGCACCTCCACCGCCCGCAGCACCGGCTCGCCACGCCGGCCCATCCCCTGCACGGCGAAGCCGACCAGCAGGGCCACCAGCAGCGCCTGGAGCACCTCGCCCTCGGTGAGCGAAGAGAAGAGCGTGGTCGGGATGATGCCGAGCAGGAAGTCGACGGTGTCGCCGCTCTCGCCACCGGCCGCCTTCTGGCCCGCCCCGGCGAGGTCCGCGCCGAGGTTCAGGCCGGAGCCGGGGTGGATGAGGTTGCCGACCACCAGGCCGATGGCCAGCGCGACGGTGGACATGACCAGGAAGTAGCCGAGGGCCAGACCGCCGACCTTGCCGACCTTGGCCGCCTGGCGGACCGATCCGACGCCGAGCACGATCGTGCAGAAGATCACCGGCCCGATCATCATCTTGATCAGGTTGACGAAGCCGGTACCGAGCGGCTTCAGCTCCTTGCCGACCTCGGGGGCGGCGAGGCCGACCACGATGCCGGCGATGACGGCCACGATGACCGCCAGGTAGAGGTAACGCGTCCGGTCCCGGCGGACCGGCCGGGCGGCTGCGGAGGTGGGTGTGGTGGTGGTGTCCATGCCCACAATGTGAAGCGCATCTCAGCACAGGGCAGCCTTGCGTTCATTCTGTTCACCTCTGTGACTCGGTTGTGACTTGCGACCGAAACCGGCCGCTGAGCCGTGCGCGACACTTGCGGACGGGATCCGCGGTAGCAGGAGGTGGACGTGGCCCGACGCCAATGGAGCATCGCCGGGCAGCTGTTCGCCCTCCAGGCGGTGGTGGTGACGCTGCTGGTGCTCGCCGGCGCCTCGGGCGCCGTATGGCTTGCTCGCATCGACTCCCGGCAGGCGGCGAAGGACGAGGTGCTTGCGGTCGCGCAGACTGTTGCCCGCTCCCCCGAGGTTCGCGCCGCCCTGACCTCCCCCGACCCGGCGGCCGCCCTCCAGCCGTACGCGGAGTCGATCCGGGTGGCGACGGGAACGAGATTCGTGGTGGTCATGGCCCCGGACCGGACGCGCTACTCGCACCCCAACCCGACTCTGATCGGGCAGCCGTTCATCGGCGACATCGGCCCCGCCCTGGCCGGCGAGCCGTTCACCGTCACCAACGTCGGCACCCTCGGCGAGTCGGTGCGCGCGGTGGTCCCGGTGTACGGCGACGACCAGCGGATCATCGGTCTGGTCTCCGTCGGCATCACCACCGAGGCGATCAACAAGAAGCTGCTCGCCCAGATCCCGGTGCTGCTGGCCGCCGCCGTACCCGCCCTCGCCCTCGCCGCCACCGGTTCCTGGCTGCTCAGCCGCCGCCTCCGCCGGCAGACGCACGGCCTCGGGCCGGCCCAGATGACCCGGATGTACGAGTACTACGACGCGGTGCTGCACTCCGTACGGGAGGGGCTGCTGGTGCTGACCCGGGACCGCCGGGTGGCGCTGGTCAACGACGAGGGGCGCCGGCTGCTGGGGCTCGACGACGACGCGGCGGTGACCGACGAGCCGGTGGCCGGGATCGACCTGCCGCCCGCGGTGGCCGAGCTGCTGACCTCCGGGCGGGACGCGCACGACGAGCCCGTGCTGGCCGGTGATCGGGTGCTGGTGGCCAACCAGCGGGCCACCCGCTTCGAGGGGAAGGTGCTCGGCACCGTGCTGACCCTGCGCGACCAGACCGAGCTGCGCAACCTGGCCAGCGAGCTGGACTCGGTACGCGCGCTGACCGAGGCACTGCAGGCGCAGACCCACGAGTCGGCCAACCGGCTGCACACCGTGCTGACCCTGGTGGAGCTGGGCCGCGCCGACGAGGCGGTCCGGCTCGCCACCCGCGACCTGGAGCTGGCCCAGCAGCTGACCGACCGGGTGGTCGGCGCGGTGACCGAGCCGGCGCTGGCCGCCCTCCTGCTCGGCAAGTCGGCACGGGCCGGGGAACGCGGCGTGGACCTGGTGATCGAGCCGGACTGCCGGCTCGACGACAGCCCGCTGCCCACCGGCGACCTGCTGACCGTCGTCGGGAACCTGGTCGACAACGCCCTCGAGGCGGTGGCCGGCAGCCCGCCGCCGCGGCGGTTACGTGTCTTCGTCGGCACCGTCGACGACGAGATCGTCATCCGGGTCGGCGACAACGGTCCGGGGCTCGACCCCGACCGGGTGGCGGACGCGTTCCGGCGCGGCTGGTCGACCAAGAGCGCGGGCCGCGGGCTCGGCCTGGCCCTGGTGGGGCAGGTGGTCAGCCGGCACGGAGGGCGGACCGAGGTCGGCCGCCCGGACGAGGGCGGGACACTGTTCACCGTCCACCTGCCGGTGCCGCGGGAGGGGCGATGACCGACATCCGCGTGCTGGTGGTGGAGGACGAGCCGCTGCTGGCGGAGGCGCACAAGGCGTACACCGAGCGGGTGCCCGGCTTCGTGGTGGTCGGCGTGGCGCACACCGCGCGGGAGGCGATGGCGGCGCTGCGCCACGGCGGCGGTGCGGACATCGATCTGGTCCTGCTCGACTTTCGCCTGCCCGACCTGCACGGCCTGGAGGTCTGCCGGGCGCTGCGGGCGGCGGGCAGCAGCATCGACGTGCTGGCCGTGACCTCGGCGCGCGACCTGGCGATGGTCCGCACCGCCGTCTCCCTCGGGGTGGCCCACTACCTGCTCAAGCCGTTCACCTTCGCCGCGTTTCGCGACAAGCTGGAGCGGTACGCCGACTACCGGCGGCAGGCGCTGGCCGACGGCGAGGTGGCCGCCCAGCACGAGGTGGACCGGATGTTCGCCACCCTGCGGGGCGCGGCCCGGCACACCCTGCCCAAGGGGCTGGACGCGGAGACGTTGAACCGGGTGCTGGCCGTCCTGCCGGCCGGCGCGGGGCTGTCCGCCACCGAGGTCAGCCAGCAGACCGGCATCTCCCGCGTGACGGCTCGGCGCTACCTGGAGTACCTGGTGACCATCGAGCGGGCGGTACGCAGCCCCCGCTACGGGACCCCGGGCCGGCCCGAGGTCGAGTACCGGCCGTTGTAATGCGGCAACGTCGTCTCGGCCCGCGAATCCTTGGAGATAAGAGAATGTGGAGAAGGAGCCGAATAGCCCCTCCCCCACATTCTCTTGAGGATCAGACGGGGTCGACAGTCCCGAAGTCATAGGTGATTGTTCCGGTCTGCGCTTCGACCGTCAGGGTTACGTCCTCGAATACCACGTCGACCAGCACCGGCGTCATCTTGCCCGGACACGTACCGGGACTGACCGAGCTGGTCACGACGGTGAACGAGCCGCGGCCCTGACGTGTCGTGAATTCCTCTGAGCCGGTAACCGTTGTGGTGGTTCGCTGAAGGCCATTCGGCTCATGGTCCTTGGAACCAGGGTTGATGCAGCCGCTGGTCACCACAGCGGTGGCGGACAGCGTCGCAGTCCCACCGGTTCCTGCTCCTGCCACCTCTCCGGTGGCCGTCAGGAATGCCTCGGTGGTCGTCTTGGTCGCCTCGACCGTTGGCGTTCCGACGAAGTGGAGGCCTTCCTGGGCGAGTGCCGGAGCACCCCACAAGGCCCCTAGCAGAAGCGCAGCTGCGCCTACGATTCCCGCTCTACCAATTCTCTTCATCTTGCTCCCTCTCCGGATTGACGGGCTCGTGGTTTTTAGGGCACGGACACGAGGGGTGGGTGGTCAACGGTTGCCACCGTTTGTTCTGCATCAAATAGGTTGATCGTTGAGGCAGGGCAAGTCACCCGCCTACACCTATGGGGCGGCCCCGCGACCGGATGAATTCCCAGCGCAAACCAGACACCTCCCCGTCTGAGGTGCGCCTGGTAAGGAGATTAGGTCAATGGCCGACAGACACGAACAACTCCGGCGAAAGTACGGCTTATGGGTAGTCTTCCCCCGAGTCCCGCTCGCTGGGGGCGCGCACGGACGGTGCAGCAGGCGCCCTTGGGTTCAGCCTGTCTGCGCCACGGCAACTGGGCCTCTGAGGGTTGGCCCCTTCGCGGTCAGCTGACGTTGGCCGGGCCGAGGACGCTCTTCAGGTCGCCCATCAGCGCGGTGGTGGCCGCCACCCGGAACGGGCCGAGTCGCAGCGTGGTGACCTTGCCGCCGTTGAGCAGCTTGACGTGCACCTCGGTGTCGCCGGGGTGCAGCACCAGGGTCTCCTTCAGCCGTTCCACTAGCGGCGGCGTGCACCGGTGCACCGGGATGGTCAGGGTGACCGGCTTGTTCGCCGGGTTGCTGCTGATGTCCGGCATGGACATGTCCATCGCCATGATCCGCGGGGTGTCGTCCCGGCGGTCCACCCGCCCCTTGACCACCACGATCGCGTCCTCGGCGATGTACTGGCCGATCACCTCGTACGTATTGGGGAAGAACAACGTCTCCACCCCACCGGCCAGGTCCTCCAACGTGGCCGAGGCCCAGGCCCGGCCCTGCTTGGTGACCCGGCGCTGCACGCCGGAGAGGATGCCGGCGAGGGTGACCACCGCACCATCGGGCACCCCGCCCTCCTCGGCGAGCGCGGCGATGGTGGTGTCCGCGGCCGCGCCGAGCACGTGCTCCAGGCCGAAGAGCGGGTGGTCGGAGACGTAGAGGCCGAGCATCTCGCGTTCGAAGGCGAGCTTGTCGCGCTTGTCCCACTCCCCCTCGCCGATGGTCGGCATGACCGTGGTGCTGCCGCCCGTGTCGGCGTCACCGAAGCCGGCGCCGAAGAGGTCGTACTGGCCGACGGCCTCCTTGCGCTTGACGTCGGCGTACGCGTCGATGGCGTCGGCGTGCACGGCGAGCAGGCCCTTGCGCGGGTGCCCCATCGAGTCGAACGCGCCGGCCTTGATCAGCGATTCGATGGTCTTCTTGTTGCAGACCACCGCGTCCACCTTGGACAGGAAGTCGTAGAAGTCGGTGTACTCGCCCTTCTCCTCCCGGCACCGCATGATCGAGGCGACCACGTTCGCGCCGACGTTGCGGATGGCCGCCAGGCCGAAGCGGATGTCCTTGCCGACCGGGGTGAACGGCCCCGCTGAGGTGTTCACATCGGGCGGCAGGACCTGGATGCCCATCCGTCGGCACTCCGACAGGTAGAGCGCCATCTTGTCCTTGTCGTCACCGACGGAGGTGAGCAGCCCGGCCATGTACTCCGCCGGGTAGTTCGCCTTCAGGTAGCCGGTCCAGTACGACACCAGGCCGTAGCCGGCGGTGTGCGCCTTGTTGAAGGCGTAGTCGGCGAACGGGACCAGGATGTCCCAGAGGGTCTGGATGGCCTCGTCGGAGTAGCCGTTGCGCCGCATGCCGTCGCGGAACGGCACGAACTCCTTGTCGAGGACCTCCTTCTTCTTCTTGCCCATCGCCCGGCGCAGCAGGTCGGCCTGGCCGAGGCTGTAGCCGGCGAGCTTCTGCGCGGCGCGCTGCACCTGCTCCTGGTAGACGATCAGGCCGTACGTCGGGCCGAGGATCTCCTCCAGCGGCTCGGCCAGCTCCGGGTGGATCGGGGTGATCTCCTGCTGGCCGTTCTTACGCAGCGCGTAGTTGGTGTGCGAGTTGGCGCCCATCGGACCGGGCCGGTAGAGCGCCAGTACCGCGGAGATGTCCTCGAAGTTGTCCGGCTTCATCAGCCGCAGCAGCGAGCGCATCGGCCCGCCGTCGAGCTGGAACACGCCCAGGGTGTCGCCCCGGGCCAGCAGCTCGTACGTCGGCTTGTCGTCCAGCGGCAGGGTGAGCAGGTCGACCTTGCGGTCGTGGTTGCTCTCGATGTTCTTCAGCGCGTCGTCGATGATGGTCAGGTTGCGCAGGCCGAGGAAGTCCATCTTCAACAACCCGAGCGACTCGCACGTCGGGTAGTCGAACTGGGTGATGATCGCCCCGTCCGCGTCCCGGCGCATCAGCGGGATGTGCTCCATGATCGGCTCGGCGGACATGATGACGCCGGCGGCGTGCACACCGGTCTGCCGGATCAGCCCCTCGATGCCGCGCGCGGTGTCGATCACCTTCTTGACGTCCGGATCCGACTCGTACAGGCCGCGGATCTCGCCGGCCTCGGCGTAGCGGGGGTGCTTCGGGTCGAAGATGCCGGTGAGCGGGATGTCCTTGCCCATCACCGCCGGGGGCATCGCCTTGGTGATCCGGTCGCCCACCGCGTACGGGTAGCCGAGCACCCGGGCCGAGTCCTTGATCGCGGCCTTCGCCTTGATCGTGCCGAACGTCGCGATCTGCGCGACCTTGTCCTCGCCCCACTTCTCGGTGACGTACTTGATCACCTCGCCGCGCCGGCGCTCGTCGAAGTCGATGTCGACATCCGGCATGGAGACGCGCTCGGGGTTGAGGAAGCGCTCGAAGATCAGGCCGTGCGGCAGCGGGTCCAGGTCGGTGATGCCCAGGGCGTACGCGACGAGCGAGCCGGCGGCCGAGCCACGGCCCGGACCGACGGCGATGCCCTGGCTCTTCGCCCACTGGATGAAGTCGGCGACCACGAGGAAGTACGACGGGAAGCCCATCTGGATGATGACGCCCAGCTCGTACTCGGCCTGCTTGACGTGGGTGTCCGGGACGCCGTTCGGGAAGCGGCGGGCCAGCCCGGCGAAGGTCTCCTTGCGGAACCAGGACTCCTCGGTCTCCCCCTCCGGGACCGGGAAGCGCGGCATCAGGTTGTGGAACTCGAACATCCCGGTCGGGTCGACCTTCTCGGCGACCAGCAGGGTGTTGCGGCAGCCCTGCTGCCAGAACTCCGACGTGTCGACCGCCCGCATCTGTTCGGCGGACTTGACGAAGTAGCCGCCGCCCTCGAAGCGGAACCGGTTCGGGTCGGCGACGTTGCTGCCGGTCTGCACGCAGAGCAGCACGTCGTGCGCCTCGGCCTGCGCCTCGTGTGTGTAGTGCGAGTCGTTGGTGACCACCGGCGGGATGTCGAGCCTGCGGGCGATCTCCATGAGCCCGTCGCGGACCCGGCGCTCGATGTCGAGGCCGTGGTCCATGATCTCCAGGAAGTAGTTCTCCTTGCCGAAGATGTCCTGGTAGGCCGCGGCGACCTTGAGGGCCTCGTCGAACTGGCCCAGCCGCAGCCGGGTCTGCACCGCGCCGGAGGGGCAGCCGGTGGTGGCCATGATCCCCTCGGCGTGCTCGGCGATCAGCTCCATGTCCATCCGGGGCCACTTGACGTAGTGCCCCTCCATGGACGCCCGCGAGTTGAGCTTGAAGAGGTTGTGCAGGCCGGTCCTGTTCCGCGCCCACATCGTCTTGTGGGTGATCGCGCCGTTGCCGGAGATGTCGTCGCTCTTCTGCTCCGGCCGACCCCACTTGACCCGCTGCTTGTGGAAGCGCGATTCCGGCGCCACGTACGCCTCGACGCCGAGGATCGGGGTGACGCCGGCGGCCATCGCCTGCTTGTAGAAGTCGTTCGCGCCGTGCATGTTGCCGTGGTCGGTGATCGCCACGGCCGGCATGCCCAGCCGCTTCGCCTCGGCGAAGAGATCCTTGAGCCGGGCCGCGCCGTCGAGCATCGAGTACTCAGTGTGCACGTGCAGATGCGCGAACGAATCGCCCATGCGTGGCGCCCCCCGGGTTGTGCTTGGGTCGGTCGGAGTCGACCGGGACCTACCCTACCGAGCCGGTCTGACCGGCTCCACCGTCCGCGCCGGGGGTGGCCGGCGTCTCGTCCGTCCGACGCGGCTCAGCCCATTTTCGCCGCGATCCCGTCGAGGACGATCTCCAGCCCGGCCTCGAAGACCTCGGTCGCGTCCAACTGCTGGCCCTGCGTGAAGAGCCGGGCCAGGGTCGGGTGCCGGCCGTCGCCGACGGCCCGGGCGAGGTAGCGCAACTGCTCCGGCGGCGGCACGTGGGCGGTCGCCCCGGCCGGCACCCGGAGCAGCTCGAGGTGGAGCTGGCCGACCAGGTAGCCGAGGAAGGCGTTCGCCGCGTGCATCATCGTCGCCGGGTCCAGGCCGGGCCGGTCCAGCGCGGCGAAGACCGCCTCCTGGTACGCCAGCCCGTGTGGACCGTAGGGCGGGCGGCTGCCGAGCAGCGGCACGTACCAGGGGTGGCGACGGGCGACGGTGGCCGTGGCGGCGGCGAGGGCACGCAGCCGCTCGCCCCCGGGCTGCCGGACGCCACGCCGCGCGCCGCCCTGGCCCACCTCGCCGAGTGCGCGGTCGACGCCGAGCGGCTCCGGGCCCGAGGCGCCGAGGTGACGCTGGTGGTCGGCTGGGAAGCGACCCTGTTCCTCTGGGGCATCGTCGCCGGGGCGACCGCGGCGGACCGCACGACCACCCTGACCAGCCCACCCCGGCTGCTCTGGAGCACGCTGCGGCACGGCCCCTTCCCCTGTGCGCTCAACCGGCACCTGCGCCGGGCCGTCGCCACCGCCCGCGCGCGTTTCGCCGGCCCGCTGACGTACGCGGCGCTGAGCTTCGAGAGCGTGGACTGGAGACCGTTCGACGTGGTCGGCGTGGACCACTACCGCAGCGGGGAGCCGCTGGACGCCTGGGCCGAACGGAGCACGACCTGGACACCGCGGGGTACGGCCTGATGGCGGTGCTGCCCGACGGCAGCCTGCGCCGCAACGCCGCCTTCGACGCGGTCGCCCGCCGCTTCACCGCCCGCTGACCGACAGCGGGGCGTCGGCACGGAAAAGCCCGGCACCACGGATGTCGGTGGTGCCGGGCTCAGCGTCCGGAGAGGTCAGCCGACCGCGGCCATGATCTCGTCGGAGACGTCGAAGTTGGCGTAGACGTTCTGCACGTCGTCGCAGTCCTCCAGCACGTCGATCAGCTTGAAGATCTTGCGCGCGCCCTCCTCGTCCAGCGGCACGTTCACGCTGGGGATGAGGGAGGACTCGGCCGACTCGTACTCGATGCCGGCGTCCTGCAGCGCGGTGCGGACCGCGATCAGGTCGGTCGGCTCGGAAACCACCTCGAACGCCTCACCGAGGTCGTTGACCTCCTCGGCGCCGGCGTCGAGGACGGCCATCATCACGTCGTCCTCGGTCGTGCCCGTCTTGGGGACGATCACCACGCCCTTACGGGAGAACATGTACGACACCGAGCCGGCGTCGGCGAACGAGCCGCCGTTGCGGGTCAGCGCCGTGCGCACCTCGGTGGCCGCCCGGTTGCGGTTGTCGGTGAGGCACTCGATGAGCAGGGCGACGCCGTTCGGGCCGTACCCCTCATACATGATCGTCTGGTAGTCGGCGCCGCCGGCCTCCAGGCCGGAACCGCGCTTGACCGCCCGGTCGATGTTGTCGTTCGGGACCGAGTTCTTCTTCGCCTTCTGGATGGCGTCGTAGAGGGTCGGGTTGCCGGCCGGGTCGCCACCGCCGGTGCGGGCCGCAACCTCGACGTTCTTGATCAGCTTGGCGAACATCTTGCCGCGCTTGGCGTCGATGACGGCCTTCTTGTGCTTGGTGGTCGCCCACTTTGAGTGGCCGGACATCTCATACCTCCGTTGAATGATCCACGCCTGCGTCGACTGCCCGCGCCGTTTCCACGGTCAACCGGTGCGGATTCGACCATAATTCGGCCTGCGCGCCGCCAGGCGGCGCTACGGACCGAATGAAGGTCGATCTGGCCGGTCGGCTCCGCGTGGAAGGCTGCGGCGAGCGTTGGCCCTGCCGAACCGCGGCAATCCTACCGAGGTCGCATCCCCGCGTGTCACACCCGGCACCCGTGGCGGGGCGCGTCGGAGGGTCGGCGGGTGGCCGATTCACTGCCAGGAAACAACGGGCGCAGGCCGGAAAACATGCCCGCAGATGGGAAAAAGGGCCCCTTCCCGCATCGCAGAACGATGGAAAAGGGGCCCCTGCGTGCCCTCAGGCGGCGGCGTGGATCAGGTCCACGAAGTAGCGGTGCAGCCGCAGGTCACCGGTGAGTTCCGGGTGGAACGAGGTGGCCAGCAGGTTGCCCTGCCGGACCGCGACGATCCGGTCGGCGGCCGGGCCGTCGGTGACCCGGCCCAGCACCTCGACCCCGGCGCCGACCCGCTCGACCCACGGCGCCCGGATGAACACCGCGTGGAACGGCTCGCCCGCCACCCCGGTGATCTCCACCGGCGCCTCGAACGAGTCGACCTGCCGGCCGAACGCGTTACGCCGCACCGTCATGTCGATACCGGCGAAGCCGCGCTGGTCCGGCCGCCCGTCCAGCACCTCGGACGCCAGCATGATCATGCCGGCGCAGGAGCCGTAGACCGGCATCCCGCCGGCGATCCGCTTGTCGATCGGCTCGCGCATCTCGAAGATGTCGGCGAGCTTGCTGATGGTGGTGGACTCCCCGCCGGGGATGACCAGTCCGTCGACCGCGTCCAGCTCCACCGGACGGCGTACCGGGCGGGCGTCCGCGCCGGCGCCGGCCAGGGCCGCGACGTGCTCACGGACGTCACCCTGGAGGGCGAGCACACCGATGGTGGGCCCGCTCATCGTCACCAGCCCCGCTCGGCCAGCCGGTGCGGCTGCGGGATCTCGTCGACGTTGATGCCGACCATGGCCTCGCCCAGTCCGCGGGACACCTTCGCCAGCACGTCCGGGTCGTCGTGGAAGGTGGTGGCCTTGACGATCGCGGCAGCGCGCTGGGCCGGGTTGCCCGACTTGAAGATGCCCGAGCCGACGAAGACGCCCTCGGCGCCGAGCTGCATCATCATCGCGGCGTCGGCCGGGGTGGCGATGCCACCGGCGGTGAACAGCACCACGGGCAGCTTGCCGGTCTCGGCGACCTCCTTGACCAGCTCGTACGGCGCCTGCAGCTCCTTGGCGGCGACGAAGAGCTCGTCCTCCGGCAGCGAGCTCAGCCGGCGGATCTCCTGGCGGATCTTGCGCATGTGGGTGGTGGCGTTGGAGACGTCACCGGTGCCCGCCTCACCCTTGGAGCGGATCATCGCCGCGCCCTCGGTGATCCGGCGCAGCGCCTCGCCGAGGTTGGTCGCGCCGCAGACGAACGGCACCGTGTAGGCCCACTTGTCGATGTGGTTGGCGTAGTCGGCCGGGGTCAGCACCTCGGACTCGTCGATGTAGTCGACGCCGAGCGACTGGAGGATCTGGGCCTCGACGAAGTGGCCGATCCGGACCTTCGCCATCACCGGGATCGAGACGGCGTCGATGATGCCGTCGATCATGTCGGGGTCGCTCATCCGGGACACGCCGCCCTGGGCGCGGATGTCGGCGGGCACCCGCTCCAGCGCCATGACGGCGACCGCGCCGGCGTCCTCAGCGATCTTGGCCTGCTCGGGGGTGACCACGTCCATGATCACGCCGCCCTTGAGCATCTCGGCCATCCCCCGCTTCACGCGGGCGGTGCCGACGACGGGCGTGGCGTTGGCGTTCGGGGAGGTGGATTCGGACACGGGTCATCGCTCCTTGGACCTGCTCAGCGGGTGGCTTGCGAAAAATGCTACGTCGGGGCCAACGCCGGTCCGACAGCCAATCAGACCCACGGTGGCCTGCTATGTGGCCCCCATCACGCCTACCCAGGGCCGGCGAGCGCGGCCCGGCCGGATCGCCGCGGTCAGCCGGTGGTGACGTCCGCGGGCGCGGCGAGGGTCGGGTCGTCGATGTCGAAGTAGCGCGGCCACGGATGCCGATGCCCCATCCGTAACAGTCGTACCAGGGGCCGGCCGCGGGCCGCCCGGGCGTCCCGGACGAGGTCCGTGTGCACCTGCCGGGCCAGCGCCAGCCGCCGGCTCGCCGCGATCACCGCCTCGCAGGCCGGATCGGCCGGATCGAGCTGAACCGAGCGCAGCTGCCGGGTGAGGTCGTTCTCGGCCGCCTCCCGCTCCTCGGGCACGGCGTCCAGGGCGATCCGCGCCGCCCCGTACGGCTCGACGCCGTACCGCTGCTCGGCCAGGACGGCCGCGGCCGCCGCGCGGCGCAGCAGGTGGGCCTCGAGGGCCCGCGCGGCCGACTCCGCCCGGGCCTGCAGCCGCTCGACCCGTCCGGCCGTCCAGATCAGGTACGTCGCGACGAGCCCGACGACGACGACCGCGCCCACCACCCACCACATGCCCGGCATCGTAGTGCTGCTCCTCCTCCCGCCCGTTCGGGCGCGGCCGGCCCGACGCGCGCATCACACCGGCCCCGGTGGTCAGCCCAGCCCCACCCATTCCTGGTCGATGACCCGGCCGTCGGTGGCCTCGATCGCCGCTGCGTATACCTCCAGAACCCGGCGGGCAACCACGGGCCAGTCGAAATGTGCCACCACCTGATCGCCGCAGGCGGTCAACGCGGCCCGCTGGTCCGGGTCGTCGAGCAGCTCGGCGAGGGCGGCGCGGAGCGCGAGCGGATCACCGGTCGGGAAGAGCCGGCCCGCCCGCCCGCCGTCGAGCACCCGGCGGAACGCGTCCAGGTCGCTCGCGACCACCGTGGTGCCGGCGGCGAGCGCCTCGGTGAGGATCATCCCGAAGGATTCCCCGCCGGTGTTCGGTGCGACGTACAGGTGGACGCTGCGCAGCATGCGCGCCTTGTCCGGTTCCGACACCAGGCCGAGGAAGGTCACCTGATCCCGCAGCTCGGCCGGGAACGGGTCGAACAGGTCGTCCGGGTCGCCCGGACCGGCCACCAGCAGCCGCAGCCCGGGGCGTTCGCGGGCCAGCTCGACGAACGCCTCCCGGAGGATCGGGAAGCCCTTGCGGGTCTCGGTGAACCGGCCGAGGAAGCCGATCGTGCCGTCGGTACCCGGGGCGCACTCCCCCGGCCAGCCGGGCAGCGGCTCGGCCCCGGCGAACTTCGCCACGGTCACCCCGTTCGGGATCTCCACCGCACCGCCGTCCATGTGCTCGACCTGCACCTTGCGGGCCAGGGCGCTGACCGCGATCCGGGCGGTGATCCGCTCCAGCAGGATCTGCAGCGCGCCCTGCGCCGCGGAGAGCACCCGGGACCGGGTCATCGCGGTGTGGAAGGTGGCCACCACCGGGCCGCGGGCGGAGAGCACGGCGAGCATCGACAGGCTGGGCGTCAGCGGCTCGTGCACGTGCAGCACGTCGAAGTCGCCCCGGGTGATCCAGCGCCGCACCCGGGCGGTGGAGACCGGCCCGAACGCGATCCGCGCCACCGAGCCGTTGTACGGCAGCGGCACGGCCCGACCGGCCGACACCACGTACGGCGGCAGCGCGGAGTCCTCGTCGGCCGGGGCGAGGACGCTCACCTCGTGCCCGAGCCCGATCAACGCCTCGGCCAGGTCCATGACGTGGTTCTGCACCCCGCCCGGGACGTCGAAGGAGTACGGGCACACGATGCCGATACGCATTGGCGCGCCCTCTCCCTCAGACCGATCCGGTGGTCGTCGGCTGTACCGATCCAGACCCGCCCTCGGCGGTCGCGCGCTGGTCCAGCCACATCCGCTGCAACATGTGCCAGTCTTCCGGATGCCGGGCGATGCCCGCCGCCAGACCGTCGGCAATCCGCTGGGTCACCAGCCGGACCCGCACGTCCAGCGGGCCGCTGTCCGGGTCGGGCAGCTCCAGCGGCCCCTCGATGGCGGCGCGGGCCGCGTCCGGCTCGTACCACAGGGTGGCGACGTAGAGCGGCGCGCCGGTACGCAGCGCCAACAGGGCCGGCCCGGCGGGCATCCGGGTCCGCACCCCGAAGAAGTCGACCTCGATGCCGCGGGCGGAGAGGTCCCGGTCGGCGAGCAGCGGCACCACCGCGCCCGCCCGCAGCCGGTCGACGAGCACGTCGAACGCCGGCCGCTCGCCACCGTGGGTGGGCAGGATCTCCATGCCGAGCCCCTGCCGGAAGGCGAGGAACCGCTCGTACACGCCCTCCGGCTTCAGCCGTTCGGCGACGGTGGTGATCGGCCAGCCGGTGGCCGCGACCCAGGCGCCGGCCGCGTCCCAGTTGCCGGCGTGCGGCAGCGCCACCACCGCGCCCCGGCCGGCTGCCACGTCGGCGGCGAGCTTCTCGACCCCGTCCAGCCGGAACCCGGCGAGGATCTGCTGCCGGCTCAGCGCGGGCAGCCGGAACGCCTCCATCCAGTACCGGGCGTACGAGCGCAGACCTCGCTGCACCAGCGCGTCCAGCTCCGCCTCGGGCAGCTCCGGGCCGACCACCCGGCGCAGGTTCGCGCGCAGTCGGGCCGTACCACCGCCGCCCTTGCGGTATGCGCGGTCGGCGCCCGCCCGGAAGGCCGCGGCCACCACGGGCCGCGGCAGCGCGCGGACCAGGCGCCAGCCGGCGACGTAACCGAGCTCGGTGAGGTTCACTCCTGCCCGACCAGCTGGGCCTGCCGGTACACGTGGGCCATCCGCTGCCCGACCGTGAAGATCGACACGGCGGCGAGCAGCCAGAGCGCGATCTCCAGCGCCAGCGGTACGCCGAGGCCGGTGAGCAGGCCGCCCACCCCGACGATGAGCAGCCGCTCGGTGCGCTCGGCGATACCCACGTTGCAGGTCATGCCGAGCCCCTCGGCGCGGGCCTTGACGTAGGAGACCAGCCCGCCGGCGGCCAGACAGATCAGCGCGGCGGCCGTGCCGGCATGGTCCCCCTGGGTGGCCAGCCAGTACGCGACCGCGCCGAACACGGCGCTGTCGGCGATCCGGTCCATGCTCGAGTCGAGGAACGCGCCGAACCGGGTGGAGCCACCGCTCATCCGGGCCATCGTCCCGTCGAGCAGGTCGGTCAGCGCGAAGACCGTGACGATCAGCGCGCCGGCGACCAGGTGGCCGCGAGCGCCCAAGCCGAGCGCGCCGACCAGCACGCCGAGGGTGCCGGTCACGGTGACCGCGTTGGGGGACACGCCCGCGCGGAGCAGGCCGCGCGCGATCGGCTCCACGACACGGGTCATCCCCGCTCGGGCCGTCACTTGGAAGATCTTCGCCATGGCGGGTCTCACGATAACGGTCGGCAGCGGCCGGCGATACGGCCGGTCGTCCGACCGGGCCGTTCGGCCTTGTGCCGACCCGGCAACGGGTGTGAGATCGAGTGTGGGAGGTGAGCCACTTCACCGGACCACCCGTCCGCATACCCGTCGTCCAGGAGACCACCGGAGGATATCGCCGCGGCACCCGCCCGGGCCCGCTTCCCCGTCGCGCGCGGCGGTCGCCGCCACCACCACCGGCTGAGGGAGGTGCGCCGCGATGGCGCAGAAAAATCAGGAGAAGGGTGTCACCGGCGGCGCGCCGGTGGTGACCGAGCCCGACAGGGTTCGCAACGTGGTGCTCGTCGGGCACTCCGGTGCGGGGAAGACCACGCTGGTCGAGGCGCTGCTCGCGGCGAGCGGCACGATCAGCCGGGCCGGCAGCGTCACCGAGGGCACCACGGTCTGCGACCACGATCCGGCGGCGGTACGCCAGCAGCGCTCGGTGAGCCTGGCCTGCGCCCCGCTGCTGCACAACGACGTCAAGGTCAACCTCCTGGACACCCCCGGGTACGGCGACTTCGTCGGCGAACTGCGCGCCGGACTGCGGGCCGCCGACGCGGCGCTCTTCGTGGTCTCCGCGGTCGACGGAATGGACGCCGCCACCGCCGCGCTCTGGGAGGAGTGCGCCGCGGTCGACATGCCGCGCGCCGTCGCGGTGTCCCGGCTGGACCACCCGCGCGCCGACTTCGACGAGGCGGTGGCGCTCTGCCAGCGGGTCTTCGGCGACAACGTGCTTCCGCTCTACCTGCCGATGCTCGGCGACGACGGCGTCTCCGTCGTCGGCCTGATGGGGCTGATCACCCGGCGGGTCTTCGACTACTCCAACGGCCTGCCGGCGACCGTGCGGGAACCGGACCCGGAGCACCTGCCGGCCATCCAGGAGGCCCGCAACGAGCTGATCGAGGGGATCATCGCCGAGAGCGAGGACGAGACCCTGATGGACCGCTACCTGGGCGGCGAGGAGATCGACACCGAGGTGCTCATCACCGACCTGGAGAAGGCCGTCGTGCGCGGCCACTTCTACCCGGTGGTGCCGGTCTGCGCGGAGACCGGAGTCGGCCTGGACATGCTGCTGGACGGCCTGGTCGCCGCGTTCCCGTCGCCGCTGGAGCACGAACTCCCGGCGGTCACCGGGGTCGACGGCTCGCCCCGGCCGCCGCTCACCTGCGACCCCGACGGCCCGCTGGTGGCCGAGGTGGTCAAGACCACCGTCGACCGGCACGTCGGCCGGGTCTCCCTGGTCCGGGTCTTCTCCGGCACGCTACGTCCCGACCAGACGGTGCACGTCTCCGGGCACGGGATGGCCGAGCGCGGGCACCCGGACCACGACGCCGACGAACGGGTCGGCCACATCTACACCCCGCTGGGTGCGACGCTGCGCGAGGTGACCTCCTGCGTGGCCGGTGACCTCTGCGCGATCACCAAGTCGGGCAGCGCGGAGACCGGCGACACCATCTCCACCAAGGAGGAGCCGCTGCTCATCGCGCCCTGGGAGATGCCCGAGCCGCTGCTGCCGGTGGCGATCGTGGCGAAGAGCCGGGCCGACGAGGACGCGCTCGCCCGCAACCTGGCCCGGTTGGTCGCCGGCGACCCGACCCTGCGGCTGGAGCGCAACGCCGAGACCCACCAGCTGGTGCTCTGGTGCATGGGCGAGGCCCACGCCGACGTGGTGCTGGACCGGCTGCGCAGCGGCGGGGTCGAGCTGGAGACCGAGCCGGTCCGGGTGGCGCTGCGCGAGACGCTGACCGTCGGCGCCAAGGGCCACGGCCGGCACGTCAAGCAGTCCGGCGGCCACGGCCAGTACGCGGTCTGCGACATCGAGGTGGAGCCGCTGCCCCGCGGCGGCGGCTTCGAGTTCGTCGACAAGGTGGTCGGCGGGGCGGTCCCGCATAACTACATCCCGTCGGTGGAGAAGGGCGTCCGCGCCCAGATGGAGCGCGGCCTGGTCGCCGGCTACCCGGTGGTGGACCTGCGGGTGACCCTCTTCGACGGCAAGGCGCACAGCGTCGACTCCTCGGACGCGGCGTTCCAGACCGCCGGCGCGCTGGCGCTGCGCGAGGCCGCCGAGAAGGGGCAACCCGCGCTGCTGGAGCCGGTGGACGAGGTGACCATCCGGGTGTCCGACTCCTCCGTCGGCGCCGTCATGGGCGACCTGTCCGCCCGACGCGGCCGGGTGCTCGGCACCGAGCCGGACCCGGACGCCGAGGGACGCACCCTGGTCCGCGCCGAGGTGCCGGCCACCGAGCTGCTCCGGTACGCCGTCGAGCTGCGCTCGATGACCGCCGGCACGGGCACGTTCCGCCGCGAGTTCGCCCGCTACGAGCCGATGCCCGCCCACCTGGCCGAGCAGGTCCGCAAGGAAAACGCCGCCCGCGCCTGAACCCAGCCCCCGGCCGCCCGTTCGGAGCCGGTCACGGGCGGGCGGCCGGGACCGGGGGCATCCGCCAGTACGGGCGGTCGGCGTCCCGCAGCGCGGCGGTCCGCAGGGCCGCGAGGGTACGTTCCACCTCGGCGAAGTGGTCCGGGGCGAGTGGGCCGCGGTGCAGCGCGGCGGCGTTCTCCTCGACCTGGGCGACGGTACGCGCGCCGGGGATCGGCACGCTCCGGCCGCTGCGGGCCCAGATCCAGCCCAGCGCGCCCTGGGCGAGGGTGCGTCCGTCGGCGGTCAGCGCGGAGCGGACGGCCGCCACCCGGCGCAGCCACTCCGGCGCCGGCCGGCCGCTGCGGAACCACTCCAGCCAGTTCGGTGCCGTGCCCCGCACGTCGTCCCGGGGCAGCGTCGAGTCGGTGCCGTACTTGCCGGTGAGCAGCCCCATGCCGAGCGGCCCCCGGGCGACGCTGCCCAGGTCGTGCTTGTCGCACACGTCGAGCATGGCGGGGGCGTCCCGCAGCACCGACAGGCCGTGCTGGACCGCCGCCGCGTGCGGCGCCACCTGGGCGAACGCGGCGGCCCGGTCGGCCCGGTCGGTGCTCCAGCCGTACCCGCGGACCAGCCCGTCCGCGACCAACTCCTCCAGCGTGCCGATCAGCGCCTCGGCCCGCGGCACCGACAGGTCACCCAGGTGCAGCTGGTAGAGGTCGATCCGGTCGGTGTCCAGCCGGCGCAGCGAGTCCACCACCGCCCGCCGCAGGTACGCCGGCGACGCGTCCTCCCCGGTCGCCTGCCGAGACGCCTCGTCGAAGGTGTAGCCCCACTTGGTGGCGATCACCGCCTCGTCGCGGCGGCCGGCGAGCGCCCGGCCCAGGATCCGCTCGCCGTGCCCCGCCCCGTACGTGTCGGCGGTGTCGAAGAGCGTCACCCCGAGGTCGAGCGCGCGGCGGACGGCGCGGACGGATTCCTCGTCGTCGACCGCGCCCCAGCCCAGCGGCCGGCTGCCCTCGGCCCAGGGGCCACCGATCGCCCAGCACCCCATGCCGAGGGCGCTGACCTCGATGCCGCTGCGGCCCAGCGTCCGCGTGATCACTGCCATCGACGCATCCTGTCACCTTCCCGCCGCGGCTGGGCGGGATCGTCACCCGGGGTGCCGGGCGAGCACGCAAAGGGTCAGTGGGCCGTCGCGTACGCCAGCACCAGCGCACTCTCCTGGCCCGGCCAGGTGCCGGTCAGGCGGGCCTCGGACGGGGCGGCGGCGGTGGCCGGCCGCCGGGCCAGGACCAGCTCGATCCCCTCGGCGCTGATCAGCGTGAGGTCGCCGTCGACCACCTCCGGCAGCGCGTCCACCACCGGCGGCTCGGCGCCACCGACTCGACTGCCGGTGACGGTCATGCTGGGCGGGCGTACCTCCCGCCGCCCGTCCACCTCGAAATACTCCTCCGCCTGCCCGACGCCGGCGAGGACGGCGGCGGCGAGGGCGGACGCGTAGACCGGGTCGGCGGAGCCGTCGTACACCCAGCGCGGGCCGAGCACCGAGTGCTCGGTGGTGCCGACCAGCCAGCGGTCGGCGCCGGGCAGCGGCGCGCCCCGATAGGTCAGCGGGACCTGGAGCACCGGCCCCTCCCCGACCCGGACGAGCATCGTCTCGATGCCGACCTCGCCGGCCGGGTCGTCGAAGCGCCACCCGGCCACCCGGGTGACATCGGCCCCGGCCGTGCCGGCGAACCAGGGGCGGCCGGGCAGCCAGGCGGTGAGCAGTTCAAGCTTGGTGGGGCGCAGTTCGGCGCGGTGCAGCAGAGCCATGCGCAAGATCGTACTGTCGAAGGGACGCCACCGGGGTTTGCCGATCTCGGTGGCGAGGCACTACCGCGCCCTGGAGGCACGGATGGCGATGGCGGCGGAACAGATCCAGCGGGCGACGGAAGTACGGCCGACGCCCCGCTGGGTAGCGCCAACCTTCGCGGTGCTGGCGCTGCTCACCCTGCCCTGGATCGGCTACCTGGCGGTGACGTTGCCCCGGCACGCGCTGAGCGTGCACTACCGGGCCGCCTGGGTGGGCTTCGACCTGGGCCTGGTGGCGATGCTGGCGTTGACCGCGGTGCAGGCGTACCGGGGGCACCGCCAGGTGGGGCTGGCGGCCAGCGCCACCGCGACCATGCTGGTGGTGGACGCCTGGTTCGACGTCACCACGACGCCAGGGGGGCCGGACCTGCTGCTGTCGATCGTGCTGGCCGCGCTGGTCGAGGTGCCGCTGGCCGCGGTCTGCGTCTGGATCGCCCGCCATGGCGACCGGATGGTCGAACGCCGGCTGCGCCAGCTCGCCGTCCACGCCGAACTCGCCACCGACCAGGCCGAGGCGGCCCGGCGGACCGCCACCAGCGCGCGCCGCCGGCTGGCCCAGGTCCGCGGCCGGTCGCGCTGATGCTCGGGCGGTCCCGCGTCAGGCTGACCGGACCGGGCGCGGGGTTCAGGCCGGCCAGGCCTTGGCGAGCAGGTCGCGGGTGTCGGCGAGCAGCTGCGGCAGCACCTTCGTCCGGCCGATCACCGGCATGAAGTTGGCGTCGCCGCCCCAGCGCGGGACCACGTGCTGGTGCAGGTGGGCGGCGATGCCGGCGCCGGCCACGCCGCCCTGGTTCATGCCAAGGTTGAACCCGTGCGCGTTGGAGACGTGCCGGACCACCCGCATGGCCGCCTTGGTGAAGGACGCCAGCTCGGCGGTCTCCGGCTCGTCCAGCTCGGTGTAGTCGGCGACGTGCCGGTACGGGCAGACGAGCAGGTGCCCCGGGTTGTACGGGTAGAGGTTGAGCACCGCGAAGACGTGCTCACCCCGGGCGACGATCAGGCTCTCGTCCGGCGGCAGCCCCGGCGCCAGGCAGAACGGGCAGCCGGTGGGCTTCTCGTAGCCGCCCTCGGGCCGGTCCTCGCCGGAGATGTAGGTCATCCGGTGCGGCGTCCAGAGCCGTTCCAGCCCGTCCGCCAGCCCGTTGTCGGTGCCGTTGTCGGTGCCGTTGTCGAAGTGCCGCGCCGCCCCAGTCACACCGCCGATCCTATGGTCCGGCCGGGGATGCGGCGAACGGCGGTGTCCCGGGCAGGGGACACCGCCGTTCGCGGCGAATCGAGGCGGTCGACCGCCGGATGTGTCAGCTCTGCGCGGAGGGCCCCGCGTTGGTGCGGGACTTGACCACGTCGAGGACGTGCGCGACCGCCTCGGCCAGCGGTACGCCGTTGCGCTGCGAGCCGTCCCGGTAGCGGAAGGAGACCGTGCCGGCGGCCACGTCGTCGTCACCGGCGATCACCATGAACGGGATCTTCTGCTGCTGCGCCGTACGGATCTTCTTCTGCATCCGGTCTGCGGAGGTGTCCACCTCGGCCCGGACACCCTCGACGCGCAGCCCGGCGACGAACCCGGCCAGGTACTCCGCGTGCTCGTCGCGGATCGGGATGCCGACCACCTGCACCGGGGCCAGCCAGGCCGGGAACGCCCCCGCGTAGTGCTCGGTGAGCACGCCGATGAAGCGCTCGATCGATCCGAACTTGGCGCAGTGGATCATGACCGGCTGCTGCCGGCTGCCGTCGGCCGCCTGGTACTCCAGCCCGAAGCCCTTGGGCTGGTTGAAGTCGTACTGGATCGTCGACATCTGCCAGGTGCGGCCGATGGCGTCCTTGGCCTGGACGGAGATCTTCGGGCCGTAGAAGGCGGCGCCGCCCGGATCCGGCACGAGCTCGAGCCCGGTCTCCCCCGCGCACTCCTCGAGCACCGCGGTCGCCGTCGCCCAGTCCTCGTCCGAGCCGACGAACTTGTCCGGCCGGGCGTCGTCGCGGGTCGACAGCTCCAGGTAGAAGTCGGTGATCCCGAAGTCCTGCAGCAGGTTGAGCACGAACGCCAGCAGGTGCTTGACCTCGGCGGGCGCCTGCTCGCGGGTGCAGTAGGAGTGCGAGTCGTCCTGGGTGAAGCCGCGCACCCGGGTGAGCCCGTGGATGACGCCCGACTTCTCGTACCGGTACACCGAGCCGAACTCGAACAGCCGCATCGGCAGCTCACGGTAGGACCGCCCGCGCGACCGGTAGATCAGGTTGTGCATCGGGCAGTTCATCGCCTTGAGGTAGTAGTCGCTGCCCTCCATCTCCATCGGCGGGAACATCGTGTCCTTGTAGTAGGGCAGATGACCCGAGCTGTGGAAGAGACCTTCCTTGGAGATGTGCGGGGTGCCGACGTACTGGAAGCCCTCCTCGATGTGGCGGGCGCGGACGTAGTCCTCCATCTCGCGCTTGATCACGCCACCCTTGGGGTGGAAGACCGGCAGACCGCTGCCGATCTCGTCCGGGAAGGAGAACAGGTCGAGGTCCGCGCCGAGCTTGCGGTGGTCGCGCCGGGCGGCCTCCTCCAGCAGCTTCAGGTACGCCTTGAGCTCGTCCCGGGTTGGCCACGCCGTCCCGTACACCCGCTGGAGCTGCGGGTTCTTCTCCGACCCCCGCCAGTACGCGGCGGCCGAGCGCATCAGCTTGAACGCGCCGATCAGCCGGGTGCTCGGCAGGTGCGGGCCACGGCAGAGGTCCGACCAGCAGACCTTGTCCTCGTTCGCGGCGAGGTTGTCGTAGATGGTCAGCTCGCCGCCGCCCACCTCCATCACCTCGGAGGAGTCCAGCCCCTCCCCCTTGACGTCGATCAGCTCCAGCTTGAACGGCTCGGCGGCCAGCTCGGCCTTCGCCTCGTCCAGGCTCTTGAAGCGGCGCCGGCGGAACCGCTGGCCGGACTTGATGATCTCCTGCATCCGCTTCTCGAGCTTCGCCAGGTCGTCCGGCTGGAACGGCTTGTCGACCGCGAAGTCGTAGTAGAAGCCGTTCTCAATGGGCGGGCCGATGCCGAGCTTGGCCTCGGGAAAGACGTCCTGCACCGCTTGGGCGAGCACGTGCGCGGTGGAGTGCCGCAGCACGTTCAGCCCGTCCGGCGAGTCGAGGCTGACCGGCTCGACGGTGGTCTCCTCGGCGGGCTTCCAGTCCAGGTCGCGGAGCTGACCCTGCGGGTCGCGGACCACCACGACGGCCTTCGGGCCTGTGATGGTCAACCCGGCCGCGGCCACCGCGTCGGCCGCCGTCGTCCCGGCGGCGACGACGACGGGGTCGGCCACGACGGGGGTACGGGGTGCTGACACGGTGACTCCTGTCGTCGATGGTGTTCGGCTGGTGCCGGTACCGGCTCCTGCGATGCTATCGGTCGCCCGTTCCGCACCGTCGGCGACGCCACCGCCGTCCCGATCGGTGAGGCCGCCCCCGATGCGCCGTTCGACGGGCCGTTGAACCTTTCCGGCGCGCCGACCGAACTACCGGGTGGGGGCCGGAACCGGTGCCGGCCCCACCGACACGGATGGGGACGACCATGACGATGACCCGTCGCGCCCGGATCCGGGGAGCCGCACTGCTGGCCGCCGCGGTGGGGGCGCTGGGCTGGCCCGGCGCCGCGCAGGCGGCCGAGGTGACCATCACGACCGCCCCGGCGCAGGTCCACCAGGGCGACGCCGTCGAGGTGACCTTCACGCTCCCCGAGGAGCGGCCCGGTGCCCGGACCGAGCGGATCGAGATCCGGCTGCCGGCCGAGGCCCCGGTGGCCGAGGTCTACCCGATGTCGGTGCCGGGGTGGGCGCCGCGGATCACCACCCGCACCCTCGACCGGCCGGTGGCCGGCATCCACGCCGCCGGGGTGAACCTGGTGACCGACGCGGTGACCTGGGCCCGGGCTCCCGGTACGGCAGCAGCGCCGGCGCGGCTCGCCCTCGCCATGGGCCCGATGCCGCAGACCGACCGGCTGGCCTTCCAGGTCGTCCAGACGTACTCGGACGGCACGGTGGTCCGGTGGACGGACCCGGCCGCCGGCGCGCACCCGGCACCCGCGCTCACCCTGCTCCCGCCGGCACCCGGCGCCGCCTCCGGCGGGAGC
>NZ_QGGF01000137.1 GCF_003857015.1 Micromonospora globispora
CTACCGGCCACCCCGCCCCGGCGGCCTGGCCGCCCCCGACACCGTGATCCGTGGCCCGGCTCCCGACAGCCGCCCCATACGCAGAGAGAAGCGATCGAGATGAGAAACCGCAACCGCCCCCGCACCCCTACCGACAACGGCCGCCAGTCCGCTGGGCTGGCGGCCACCGTCGCACCGGCGTCGCTCGAGGTGACCCCGCGGATGTTGCGCGTCGGGGACGGGTACGCCGCGACCCTCGTGGTGACCGGCTACCCGGCCGAGGTCGGCCCGGCCTGGCTTGAACCACTGCTGTCCTGGCCGGGCCGCCTGGACCTCGCCCTGCACATCGAGCCGATGCCCGCTCCGGTGGCGGCGTCCCGGCTGCGCAACCAGCGGGCCCGCTTCGAGTCCTCGAGGCGGGCCGACGCCGAGCGGGGCAAGCTGTCCGACCCCTACGTGGAGGCCGCCGCGGACGACGCCGCCGACCTCGCCGAACGCCTCGCCCGCGGCGCGGCGAAGCTGTTCCGCGTCGGCCTGTACCTCACAGTGCACGCCCGCACCGAGGAGGAGTTGCTGGACGCGTGCGCGCAGGTCAAGGCCGCCGCCGCGTCCACCCTGATCGAGGTGCAACCGGCCACCTGGCGGCACCTCGCCGGGTGGACCACCACCCTGCCCCTGGCCACGGACTCGCTGCAGATGCTGCGCACCATGGACACCACCGCCCTCGCGGCCGCGTTCCCCCTCGCCAGCGCCGACCTGCCCGCGCCGCTGCCCGGTGACCCGCCCGCCGAGGGCGGGGTCCTCTACGGAGTCAACCCGGACTCCGGAGGGATCGTGTGGTGGGACCGGTGGGCGCAGGAAAACCACAACTGCGTGGTCCTGGCCCGCTCCGGCGCCGGCAAGAGCTACTTCGTCAAGCTGGAGATCCTGCGCAACCTCTACCAGCGGGTGCAGGTGGCGGTGATCGACCCCGAGGAGGAGTACCTGCGCCTGGCCGACGCGGTCGGCGGCACGATCGTCCGCCTCGGCGTGCACGGGGTGAAGATCAACCCGTTCGACCTGCCGGCCGGCGACACTCGCCCGGATGTGCTGACCCGTCGCGGGTTGTTCCTGCACACGCTGATCAACGTCCTACTCGGCCAGCAGCCGCCACCGGCGGAACGCGCCGCGCTGGACCGGGCGATCCTGGCCGTCTACCGGACCGCTGGCATCACCGCCGACCCCGCCACCCACCACCGCCCCGCCCCTCTGCTGCGCGACCTCGCCGCCGCCCTTCGGGCTGGCGAGGACCAGGCCGCCCGGCAGCTCGCGGCTCGGCTCGCCCCGTGGGTCGAGGGATCGTTCTCCGACCTGTTCGACGGGCCGACCACGACCCGCCCGGACGGGCACCTGGTGGTGTGGTCGCTGCGGCACCTCGCCGACGAGCTGCGCACCGTCGGCACCCTCCTAGCGTTGGACGCGATCTGGCGCAGCGTCGACGCCGTCGACCCGGCGCGGCTGGCCACCCGCCGGCTCGTCGTGGTCGACGAGGCGTGGCTGCTCATGCGCGACGGTGAGGGAGCCCGGTTCCTGTTCCGCATGTCCAAGGCCGCCCGCAAGCGCCACGCCGGCCTGACCGTCATCACCCAGGACGTCGCCGACGTCCTCGGCACCGACCTCGGCCAAGCCGTCGTCGCCAACGCCGCCACCCAGGTGCTGCTCAAGCAGGCCCCGCAGGCCATCGACGCCATCGGCGACGCGTTCGGCCTCACCGCCGGGGAACGGCGACTGCTGCTCGCCGCCCGCGTCGGCCAAGGGCTGCTGATCTCCGGCACCAACCGCAGCAGCTTCGAGGCCATCTCCTCCGACGCCGAGCACCTGCTGTGCACGACCCGGCCTGCGGACCTAGCCGACCTCGACGACGAGGAGGACGACCTGTGAGGCCACCAGAAGCCCTGTCGTTGCTCGTATCGCCGTCACCGGCGCCCGGCCCGCCCGGGCCGGGCGCCGGCCTCATCGTGCCGGCGACCGGACCCAGCCGCTGGGTCGCCGACGCTGCCAACTGGGCGGTGCAACGGCCGTGGCTGCTCGCGGTGGCCGCCGCAGGGTTCATCGCCTACGTCGCCGGCCGCAACCTGCTCGATCTGTGGCGGCACCGCCGGCACGCCGACAATGCCCGCACGGTGACGATCGCCCCGCCACCGCAGGTCGACGCCACCGGCGCCGCGGCGCTGTGGGCGAACCTGGCCGGCACCCTTACCCCGTCCCGCCGGCGCCGGCTGCTCTACGGCAGCCCGCACGTGGTGTGGCAGTACACGTGGACCGGGCGGCGGCTGCTGATCTCGATCTGGGTGCCGGGCACCGTGCCGCAGGGTGCGGTCGAGGCGGCGGTGCGGGCCGCATGGCCCGGCGCCGCGACCACCACGCAGGCGGCAGGCCCGCCGATCCCGCTCGAGGTGCGTGCCGCGGTGGGCGGGCATCTCCTGCCCACCGCCGCCGAATGGCTGCCGCTGGCGACCGATCATGACAACGATCCGCTGCGGGCGCTGATGTCCGCCGGATCCGGACTCAAGGCCAACGAGCATGCCTGCGTGCAGGTCCTCGCCCGCCCCGCCACGCCCCGCCGTGCGGCACGGGCGCGGCGGGCTGCCGGGCGGCTGCGTGACGGCAAGGCCGCCGTCCCGATGATCCATCCGGCGGCGCCGCTGCTGTGGCTGATCGAGCTGTTCCTTCCTGCTCGCAGCGGCGGCTCCTGGTCGACCGTCCCGGCAGGACGCCGCGACCCGGGCGTCGAGCGGGACCTGCGGGCGATCCTGGACAAGACCTCCCACCCGCTGTGGCAGACCGGCATCCGCTACGCCGTCGCCAAGAACAGCCAGCGCAGCGGAACCGACCCGCAGGGCCGGCTACGGGCGGTGGCGGACGCGGTCGCCTCCAGTTTCGCCGTCTACGCCGGCCGCAACCGGCTCGCGCACCGGGCCCGCATGTCCTCGCCGGTCGCGGTCCTTGACCGCCGTCGCCTCGGTGCGGGGTTCCTGACCTCGACGCCGGAGCTGGCCGCGCTCGCCGCGTTGCCGCGGGACCTGGCCGTGCCCGGCCTGGACAGGGCGCGGGCGAAGTCCATGCCCGCCCCGGTGGTCGTGCCCACCGGCGGTCGCGGCGTGAAGGTCCTCGGTGACGCGGAGGTCGGCGGGCACGCCGTGGCCCTAGCGGTGGCGGATGCGAGGTATCACACGCACGTGATCGGATCCACGGGCTCCGGGAAGACGACGCTGCTGGTCAACATGGCCGTCGACGACATCACAGCGGGTCGCGGGATGGTGGTCATCGACCCGCACGGCGACATGGTCCTGGACATCCTCGACCGGCTCCCCGCCAGCGTCGCGGACCGGGTGGTGCTGTTCGACCCCGACCAGCCCAACCCGCCGACGCTGAACCCGCTGTCCGGCGACGATCCCGACCTGGTGGTCGACAACCTCGTGTCGATCTTCGGGAACATCTTCGCCAAGGCGTGGGGGCCCCGGATGGACGACGTGATGCGGGTGGCCTGCCTGACCCTGCTGCGCCACGCCAACGTCACCCTCCAACACATCCCGCCCTTGTTGAACTCGGCGCAGTTCCGGTCGGCGATGACCGTCGGCCTCGACGACCCGGCCGGGCTGTCCGGGTTCTGGCAGTGGTACGACGAGCTCAACCCCGCCCTGCGCTCCCAGGTCATCGGGCCCGTCCTGGCCCGCCTGCGGGCGTTCCTGCTGCGGGATTTCGTCAAGCGCACCATGCGCTACCCGCGCTCCAGCTTCGACATGGGCAAGGTCCTCGACGGCGGTGTCCTGCTGGTGCGCATCCCCAAGGGCACCCTGGGCGAGGACACCAGCAAGCTGCTCGGCTCCCTCGTCCTCGCGCAGGTGTGGCAGGCCGCCACCGCCCGGGCGAAGACCTCGCCCGAGCGTCGCCGGGACGCGACCCTGATCATCGACGAGGCGCAGAACTTCCTCACCCTCGCCAACTCGCTGGACACGATGCTCGCCGAGGCCCGCAAGTACCGGCTGTCCCTCGTCCTGTCCCACCAGGACCTCGCGCAGTTCCCCCGCGACCTGCTCGCCGCCGCCTCCGCCAACGCCCGCAACAAGATCTACTTCTCGTGCGCGCCGGAGGACGCTCGCGTTCTCGCACGGCACACGCTGCCCGAACTCGACGAGCACGACCTGACCCACCTCGACGCCTACACCGCCGTCGCTCGCCTCGTGGTCGACGGCCGCCAGACACCGGCGTTCACCATGAAGACGCGTGCACCCAAGCCGGTCGTCGGGGAGGCCACCGCCATTCGGCGGGTTGCTGCGGGGTCGGTGCCCGCCCAGGACACCAGCGCCATCGACGACCTTGTCGAGCAGTACTCGCGGCGAAGCGACCAGGCCTCTCGAAGCAACAGCCGCCGACGCTAGAGCGACCCTCACAGGCCGGTCACCCGCGCCGCATCGTCTGTCGGTGCCAGGGCTCGGGGTTTCCGCGTGTCCTTCCACGCGGCCTTCAGCCGCCCTTCACCGGGGCTCACCCCTGGTGGGGCAGCCACTCCCGGCCGGTTGCCTGTCAGGGCAGCACACGGCCCGTGACCGCCAGCGGCTGCTGTCGCCGCCAGTTCCCGACACCCTCCCCACAGGAGGGTCCAGTTCCTTCTACCTCCCCCAAGGAGAACGCTCGTGTCCCGCTCCCTCCTACGCGACCGGTTCGCCCATCTCCGCAGGCTCACCCTGCGCGATCGCCAGCTTCTGGCATGGCTCGCGGAGCATTACGTCCTGTCCGCCGGCCAGATCACCCAGGCGTTGTTCCCGTCAGCCCGTTCCGCGCGTCTGCGCCTGGCGACCTTGTACTCCATCGAGGCAGTCAGCCGGTTCGTCGATGTGACCACCGGTGACCGGCAATACCTCTACACCCTCGGCCCGCTGGGCATGCTCGTGCACCCCACCACGTTCCACGACCCCGACCACCCTGACGCCCGCGCACCGCGCACCAGCTTCGACCGGGTCGCGCGGATCGTCGGAAGCCGCAACCTGCGGCATCTGCTCGGCACGAACCAGCTGTTCGTCGACCTGATCGAACACACCCGCAGCCACCACGACACGCACCTGCGACGGTGGTGGTCGGAACAACACGCCACCGCCGCCTTCGCGATCGCCGGCATCCGCCCCGACGGGCACGGCATCTGGTCCGTTGACGGCCGCACGGTCGGGTTCTTCCTCGAGCACGACAACGCCACCGAGCCCCTCGGCACGGTGCTGGCGAAGCTGCGCGCCTACAGCCGGCTCGCCGAGTTCGGCCCCAGGTATCCGGTGCTGTTGCGCGTGCCGGGCCGCCGCCGCGAAGCCCACCTCCTCGACGCCCTCACCGGCGTGCCCACCGCCATGCCCGTGGCCGTCGGCGTCCACGACGAGCACCCCGCCGGACCCTCCTGGACCCTCGCCGCGGACCCGGGCCTGCGCCGGTGGCTTCACGAGCTGCCCAGCGACCACGGCCCCGCGAACCCGGCGACCAACCCCCACCGCTACATCGAGGACATCGACGGCTGACACCCCCCGGCGCCGCTCTCACAGCCCAGGTCAGCACGCCTGTCGTTGCCTTGCCAGCAGCAAGCCCGACGCTGCCCACGGACTGTGACTGTCAGACCACAAGATCATCTGTGAGTGCGTGCGATTCTCACAGAGCCACCGGAACAGGGCCTGCCGACGGCCTTAAGAACTGTCACACCGCAGGTCAACGCCCCTCCTCCCTGATCCTGCGGGCAAAAAGGCGCTGTGAGAGCCGGTCTCTACCGTCGTCGGCAACACCTTCACCTCAGTTCTCGCTCCACCCGGTTCGGTCCCACCAAGGGATCCCTCGCCGCATCCCAGCGGTGCGCCACGCCCACCCGCTTCGGCCGGTCGGCACGCGCCCCGCGCGGCGACCCAAGGTCGCACCAACCACCCGCGCCACCCCTCCCCCGCTCTTCCTGACCCGACCCATCCACCTGGTGGACCGGTCATCTCTGCGCGCCGTCTGCGCGCCCCGGACAAGGAGGAACCCACCATGGCCCCAACCGTCAACGGCACTCCGCTGACCCGCCACGGCAGCCGTGTGCCAGCCCTGCCCGTCACGCCGGCCCCCACCCGGGCCGCCAGCCAACCGGCGAAGCCACAC
>NZ_QGGF01000084.1 GCF_003857015.1 Micromonospora globispora
GGCCGCGGTCGCGCCGGGCGGGGGCCGCGCCGGGCCAGGTCGGGGCCGGCGCCAGGGCGGTGGCGGAAGTCCCGGGTCCGATCGAGGCCCGGGGACCGCAGGCAGTGGTCAACGAGGCAGGCGGCCTCGCCGTGGACCGCCAGGTCTGCCCGGACGGGGTTCGACCGGGCGCGAGCGGGGAGACCGCTACGCTGGCATACCGTGCTCGTACTCGTGGTGGACTCCTCGACCCCCGCGGTGACCGCCGCGCTGGTGGAGGTCACGGCGGACGGCGTCGCGGCCCGCGCGCACCGGTGCACGGTCGATGCCCGGGCGCATGGTGAGCTGCTCGCGCCGCAGGTCGACGCGGTGCTGGCCGACGCTGACGCGCGGCCCGGCGACCTGTCCGCGATCGTTGCCGGGCTCGGTCCCGGGCCGTTCACCGGGCTGCGCGTCGGCCTGGTCACCGCCGCCACGATGGGGCAGGTGCTGGGCATCCCCACGTACGGTGTCTGCTCGCTGGACGGCATCGGCCACCCGGCGGCGGCCGGCGAGCCGGTCCTCGCGGCCAGCGACGCCCGCCGCAAGGAGGTCTACTGGGCGGTCTACGACGGCGCCGGCCAGCGCATCGCCGGGCCGAACGTGGACGTCCCCGCGGTCGCCGCCGAGCGGGCGCGCGACCTGGCGGTCACCGTCGCGGTGGGCGACGGGGCCCACCGGTACGCCGACGTGCTCGGCCTGCCGGTGCGGGCCGAGCCGCGCTACCCGGACGCGACGGCGCTGGCCGCACTGGCGGCGGAGCGGATTCGCGCCGGGGCCCCGAGCGAACGGCTTACCCCGCTCTACCTGCGCCGCCCGGACGCCGTGGCGGCGACCGGCCACAAGCCGGTCCTGCCGTGAGCGCGAGGAGTGAGCCGGGCCTGCGAGCCCCGCAGTCGCGAGCTGAGGTGATGCCGTGAGCGGGGTGCGGCTGAGCCGGTTCCGCTGGTGGCACATCGACCAGGTGCTGCCGATCGAGGCGGACCTTTTCGGCGCCGAGCAGTGGTCGCCGGCGATGTTCTGGAACGAGCTGGCCAACGGGCACCACTACCTGGTCGCCACCGACGACACCGGCGACGTGCTGGGCTACGCCGGGCTCGCCCTGGCACCGCCCGACGAGGCGTGGGTGCAGAACATCGCGGTCCGCCGGGACGCGCAGCGCCGGGGCATCGGCCGGGTCCTGCTGGAGGCCCTGCTCGCCGAGGCCGCCGGGCGGGGCGCCCGCAGCACGCTGCTGGAGGTCGCGGCGGACAACGCCCCGGCGCAGAAGCTCTACGCGATGTACGGCTTCGAGCCGATCGGGATCCGGCGCGGCTACTACCAACCGAGCAACACCGACGCGCTGGTCATGCAGCGGAACCAGGAATAACGATCATGGCTGACGAACCACTGATCCTCGGCATCGAGACCTCCTGCGACGAGACCGGCGTGGGCATCGTCCGCGGGCACACCCTGCTCGCCGACGCGATCGCCTCCAGCGTGGACGAGCACGCCCGGTTCGGCGGCGTGGTGCCGGAGGTGGCCAGCCGGGCCCACCTGGAGGCCATCGTCCCCACGATGGACCGGGCGCTCGCCGAGGCGGGGGTGACCATCGCCGACATCGACGCGATCGCGGTGACCTCCGGCCCGGGCCTGGCCGGCGCGCTGCTGGTGGGCGTGGCGGCGGCCAAGGGTTACGCGCTCGCCGCCGAGAAGCCGGTGTACGGGGTGAACCACCTCGCCGCGCACGTCGCCGTGGACACTTTGGAGCACGGGCCGCTGCCCGAGCCGGCGATCGCCCTGCTGGTCTCCGGTGGGCACTCGTCGCTGCTGCGCATCGACGACCTGGCCCGCGGGGTGACCCCGCTCGGCGCGACCATCGACGACGCCGCGGGCGAGGCGTTCGACAAGGTCGCCCGGCTGCTCGGGCTGCCGTTCCCCGGCGGCCCGTGGATCGACCGGGAGGCCCGGGCCGGCGACGCCGGCGCCATCGGCTTCCCGCGCGGCCTGACCGCCCCCAAGGACCTGGCCGCCCACCGGTACGACTTCTCCTTCTCGGGTCTGAAGACCGCGGTGGCCCGCTGGGTGGAGGCCCGGCAGCGGGCCGGCGAGCCGGTGCCGGTGGCCGACGTGGCCGCCTCGTTCCAGGAGGCGGTCTGCGACGTGCTGGTCGGCAAGGCGCTGGACGCCTGCCGGACCAGCGGAATCGAGACGTTGGTGATCGGCGGGGGAGTGGCGGCGAACTCCCGGCTGCGGGCGATGGCCGAGCACCGCGCCGCCAAGCACGGCATCCGGGTGCGGGTGCCCCGGCCGAAGCTCTGCACCGACAACGGGGCGATGGTGGCGGCGCTCGGCTCGCATCTGGTCGCCGCCGGCGTGACCCCCAGCCGGCTCGACCTGCCCGCCGACTCGGCCATGCCGCTGACCCTGGTCAGCGTGTGACGTGCCGCCCGCCGCGAACGAGAGGGACGCCGTGATCGTACGGATGTGGGAGGCGCGCGCCGAGCCGTACGGTTTCGCCGACCTGATCACCTGGGTCTGCGACCTCGTCCTGCCCGAGTTCGAGCACGACCCGCGGCACCTGTCCAGCGAGGTGTTCTCCTCCACCGATCACCGGCTGGTGGTGATCTCCAAGTGGCGGAGCAACCCCCGGGACCTGCCCGAGCCGCCGGCCATGCTGGTCGCCCGGCCGCCACACTCCTGGGACTTCACCCAGGTCGACCGCTGACCCGAACCGGTCGGCTGTCGACGGCTCAGACCTCAGACCTGGAGTGTGGGCGCCGGGTTGGGCCGGTTCCGGATCGTGGGGTCTGTTCCGGTCTTGACGGAGGGCACCCACTCCAGCCGGCCGTCGGCCTTGTACACGATCGGCACCGAGCCGGCCATGGCGTACGAGAGGTTGCCGTCGACCAGGTACTCCCGCGAGCCGACCTCGAAGACGTAGAACTCGTCGTTCTCCACGATGCGGCGATCGTCGAGGCAGTACGTGCCGAACGGCCAGTCCGATTCGGTGGCCCGGCGGACGATCTCCCGAGCCTGCTCGTAGGTGACAGCCATGACGCGTGATCCTATCCGGGTGGTCGAACGAACTCGGTGAGCCCGCCGGGCATGGGGATGTCGTCCAGCCGGACGAACGAGGGGCTGTGGCCCTGGGTGAAGTAGTGGCTGACGTCCTGGCCGGCGTTCTGCCCGTCGATGAAGCGGACCTTGCCGCCGACGTTCTCCACGTTGAACACGTGGCCACCACCGTTCGGCCAGCGGATGGAGACGACACCGCGGGAACCGGGGCCGAAGTTGTCGAACGCCTTCTCGATGTCGGCCTGGCTGCCCGGGCTGAACTTCCGGCCCCAGGTGTTCTCGACATCGGCGAGGGGCCGGCCGCGCCACGGGTGGAACTTGTCCGGCAGGGCGGTCGCCTCGACGTCGATGCCGCGTCGCCGCAGTTCGTACGCCTGGACGCAGTGGGTGCAGTTGGCGGAGTAGTGCGGGGTGCTCATGTCGAACTTGGGGTTGACCCGCTTGAGGTCGGCGGCGATCTGCCTCTCGACCTTGCGGGCCGCCCGCTTGGCGCCGACCTTGCGGACCAGCTTGAGCAGCCGCTTGGCCTGCTCCAGGATGTGCTTGAGCACCGACCGGACCTGCTGCACGATCATCTTGACCAGGCGTTGGCAGATCATCCGGGTGGCGGCGATGAAGCCGGGCACGGTGGTGGTGGAGGCGCCGGCGGTGACGATCGCGGCGGAAAGCGCCAGGGTCACCTGCACCAGCAGGATGATGAGCTGGACGATGAAGGCGATCTTCATGGCCAGCGTCATCGCCGCGAAGATCATCAACACCGCGCCGATGAGCTGCGCGGCGATCGCGTCCTCCAGCAGCCGCAGCTGCGGGCCGTCCTCCCGCTGCCACCACGCCTCGAACGCGTCGACGGTGTCGCCGGTGTTGTACCGGCCGACCGCCTTGGCGGCGCCGTTGGCGCGTTCCGCGGCGGCCTGCAGGGTCATGCCGAAGCTCAACCACTGCTGGCCGGCGGCGAAGAGCAGCTCCTCGTCGGCCTGCGGCCAGTCCATGCCGATCCAGCTCAGCGGCTCTGTCAGCTCGGCGGGAAGTTCGAGACCCACGGCTCAGGCTCCGAGGCGGCCGTGCAGCGAGCTGAACAGCGCGTCGGACGCCTGATCGGTCTCGACCACCTGCTGCGCCCAGTCGGCCAGTCCTTCGGCGGCGGTGAGCAGGAGCTGCACGTGCGAGCCGTACGTCTCCAGGGCGTGCGACAGCACCTCGGTGTACGCCGCGCCGAAGACCGTCCCCGGCTCGTCCGCACCCCACGGGTTTTGCGTGGTGACGGTGGCCTCCAGGGTGCTCAGGCCCGTCTCCAGCTCCACGGCGACGCCGGCGATCGCCTGCGCCGCGCCGGCCAGCACCTCCGGCTCGGTGTGCATCGGCTTCATCGGGCCCCCGTCCCGCCCAGCCGGTCCAGCCGGTCCGCGATCTGTTGCGCCGCCGCGGTGAGGTCGTCGAGCCGCCGCTGGGCCCCGAAGCCGAGGTCGTTGAGGAGCGGACCCAACCCGGCGGGCAGCGCCGGTGGCTCGGCGGTGAGCTGTTCCTGGAGCTTCGCCTGCACCTGGCCACGCGCTGCGCCGAACGCCGCCCGGATGGCCGCCGACAGGTCCGCCGCCGGCAGCCGCATGGCCCGCGGGTCGAGGTCGAGGGCGAGCAGGTCGCCGGTGCCGTCCACCTCGATGTGCACGAGGCCGTCGGCCGCGTCGGCCGCACCCCGTGCCGTCGTGAAGCGGTCCAGCAGGCCGTCCGGTCGGTTGTACGGGTCGGTCACGCGGTCACTCCATTCCGCAGAGTCGACTGTGGAGGGACGCGGGTCGCGTCCCGCCGGAAGCCTAGCGACCGCGCGCGACCGGGGTGGTCCCGCCGCCCGCACGACCGGTGCGACCTGCGTCGCACTCCCGCTGACCGGCGGGAATTCGTTGGCGCGCCGCCTCGGCGTTCGCCTAGCGTCGGGTGGTCATGCGCTTCTCACCGGCCGGCGATCCCGGCACCCCGGACCACCGGTCCGCCACCCGTTACCTGGTGTGGCTGGCCGGACGGCACCCGCTGCTCTTCACCGGCGCCATCGTGCTCGCCGTGGTCTGGATGGTCGCCCAGGCGTTGATGCCGGCCGCCGTGGGTCGCGCCGTCGACGCCGGTCTCACCCACCGCGACCAGGACGCCCTGCTCGGCTGGGGGCTCGCGCTGCTGGGGCTGGGCGTGCTCCAGGCGGGGGCCGGGATCCTCCGGCACCGCTGCGCGGTGCACAACTGGCTCGGCGCCGCGTACCGGACGGTGCAGGTCACCGTCGAGGCCGCGAACCGGCTCGGCGCCGCGCTGCCCCGCCGGGTCGCCGCCGGCGAGGTGGTCGCCATCGGTACGGCCGACATCGAACACATCGGAAGCGCCATCGACATCACCGCCCGGGGTACGGGTGCGGTCGTCGCGATCGTCACCGTGGCGGTGATCCTGCTGGACGCCTCGGTACCGCTCGGGCTGGTGGTGGTGCTCGGCGTGCCGCTGCTGATGGGCGTGGTCGCGTTGCTGATCCGGCCGCTGCACCGGCAGCAGCAGGCGTACCGGGAACAGGAGGGCCGGCTGACCGCCCGGGCCGGGGACATCGTCTCCGGCCTGCGGGTGGTGCGGGGCGTGGGCGGGGAGCCCCTCCTCTCCGCGCGCTACCGCGCGCAGTCCCAGGCGCTGCGCGCCGACGGTCTCCGGGTGGCCCGCGTCGAGTCGCTGCTGGAGGCGGCGCAGATCCTGCTCCCCGGCGCGTTCCTGGTGCTGGTGACCTGGCTCGGCGCCCGGTTCGCGCTGCGCGGCGAGATCAGCGCCGGTCAGCTCGTCGCCTTCTACGGCTACACCGCGTTCCTGGTCAGCCCGCTGCGCAACCTCACCGAGGCGGCCGACAAGCTGACCCGCGGGCACGTGGCCGCCCGGCGCGTGGTCCGGCTGCTCCGGCTCGCCCCGGAGCTGGTCGACCCGGCCCGCCCGGTGGCGCTGCCCGCCGGCCCCGGTGAGCTGGTCGACGTCCGGTCCGGGCTGGTGCTGCGCCCGGGCCGGTTCAC
>NZ_QGGF01000069.1 GCF_003857015.1 Micromonospora globispora
GCGGCCCGGTCCGCGCCGCCGGCCCAGCCGGCGAGGGCCCCGCGCAGGGTCTTGCGACGCTGGGCGAACGCCGCGTCCACCACGGCGAAGACCTGCTCCCGGGCCACGTCGGCGCGGGGCGGCTCCCGGCGGGTGAAGGCGACCAGGCCGGAGTCGACGTTCGGCACCGGCCAGAAGACGTTCGGCGGAACCTTGCCGGCGGCCCGGGCGCGGGCGTACCAGGCGAGCTTGACCGACGGGATGCCGTACACCTTGGAGCCGGGACCGGCGACGAGCCGGTCGGCGACCTCCTTCTGCACCATCACCAGGCCGTGGCGGAGGCTCGGCAGCTCGGCGAGGAGGTGCAGCACCACCGGCACCGCGACGTTGTAGGGCAGGTTGGCGACCAGCGCGGTCGGCGCCGGGTCGGCCAGCTCGGCGGCGCGGATCCGCAGCGCGTCGGCCCGGTGCACGGTGAGCCGGCCGGCGTCCGGTCCGGCGTGCCGGACGGCGGTCTCCGGGAGCGCGCCGGCCAGCGTCGGGTCGATCTCCACGGCGTGCACGTGCGCGGCGACCGGAAGCAGGGCCAGGGTGAGCGAGCCGAGCCCGGGGCCGACCTCCAGCGCCACGTCGTCCGGGGCCAGGCCGGCGGCGGTGACGATCCGGCGGACCGTGTTCGGGTCGTGCACGAAGTTCTGGCCGAGCTTCTTGGTGGGGGCGACGCCGAGGCGGGCGGCGAGTTCCCGGATCTCCGCCGGGCCGAGGAGACCGGTCACGCCCCGTAGCGTAGCGGCGGGTTCCGGTCCGCTCACCACGGGCCGAAGACGCGGTCGCCGGTCGCCGAGATCGCCGCGCAGAGCTCGTCGAGGTCCGTCCCGGTGGTCGCGGCGAGCGACCGGACGGTGAGCGGGATCAGGTACGACGCGTTCGGCCGTCCCCGGTGCGGCATCGGGGTCAGGTACGGCGCGTCGGTCTCCACGAGCAGCTGGTCGATCGGGGTGACCGCGGCGGCCTCGCGCAGCGCGGCCGCGCTGCCGAAGGTGACCGTGCCGGCGAAGCTGAGCAGGTAGCCGCGGCGGACGCACTCGGCGGCGAACTCGGCGTCGCCGGAGAAGCAGTGCAGCACCACGGTGTCCGGGGCGCCCTCGTCGTCGAGGATGCGCAGCACGTCGGCGTGGGCGTCCCGGTCGTGGATGACCAGCGCCTTGTCGTACCGCTTGGCGATGGCGATGTGCGCGCGGAAGCTCTCCTCCTGCGCGGCCCGCCCCTCGTCCCCGGTACGGAAGAAGTCCATCCCGGTCTCGCCGACACCGCGTACCCGGTCCCGGGCGGCGAGCGCCTCGATCTCGCGCAGCGCCTCGTCCAGGTCGGCCACTCGGGGCGCCTCGTTCGGGTGCAGCGCCACGG
Source organism: Micromonospora globispora (assembly GCF_003857015.1). Taxonomy (GTDB): domain Bacteria; phylum Actinomycetota; class Actinomycetes; order Mycobacteriales; family Micromonosporaceae; genus Micromonospora; species Micromonospora globispora. Next base: position 1,387 of record NZ_QGGF01000069.1, read on the forward strand.
TGGCCAGCACCGGGGCGTACTTGTCGGCGACGTCGGCGCTCCACCGGGAGGAGTCGAGGTCGACGCCGACCTGGACCAGCCGGTCCACGCCGACCCCGGCGGCCACCTCGATGGCGGCGGCGACCGGGTCCTCGGCGCTGCCGCCGCCGGGCACCCCGACCTCGCTGACGGTGATGTCCAGGTGGGTGTGGCTGTCCAGCACGGGACGGGGCAGCGGCTCGGGGGCGGGCGGGAACTCGCCGGCCCGGCGGGCCGCCCGCTGCTTGCGGGATTCGTTCTGCTCGGTCATCGCCGCCAGCATCACACACCGCCGTCAGGGCACGTTCCCTGACCGCCATCGACTGTTCACGTGTTGGGCATCTGTAGCGCTTAGCGTGCCGCGAGTGAGCGTCACCCCTCAGGGCACCGGCACCGCCTCGGAGCGGACCGGGCTGCACGTGACGTACGACGGCCGGGTCCACCCGGCGGAGGAGATCGCCCGGGGCGCGGCGTACGAGCTGTTCAGCGGCGACGAGGTGCCCGGTTTCGAGTGGGCGCCCCGACCCGGCGCGCCACTGCCGTGGCGGAAGTTCGTGCACGTCACCGAGGTGGCCGCGGTGCACGGGGCGGCGGAGCCGGCCGAGGAGGCGGAGACGCCGCTGCTGGTGCCGCTGCACCGGGAGCGGGGCTGGGCGCAGGTGCACCAGCTCAGCCAGCAGCCGGCCGCGGCCGCTGATCCGGTGCTCGCCGCGGTCCGCGGCTCGGCGGTGATCCGGCCAGGCACCCGGATGGTCAAGGTGCTCTCCGCCCGGCAGCTCGCCGGGTACGTGCGGGGCTGGCTGCCGCACGGCTTCTGTTACCGGGAGCACGACGTGGCGCACCTGCGGACGCCGGCCGCGCTGGCGGTGCTCCGGGCGGACGGCGAGGGTGGCCAGGACGGCACCGACGTGGCGTACGCGCTGCGCTGGCGGGCCGCCGGCGCGGACGACTACGACGTACCGGTCGGCGAGGCGCACCGGGGCCTGACCGCGCTGCCGCCCCGGGACCGGGTCGGGCCGCCGGTGCTGGGCACCGGGTTCGTGCCGAGCAACGCCCAGCTCATCCCGGAGTTCGTCACCCGGGACTTCGCCGACCTGCCGATGCCGGCGAACGCCACCCTGCTCGCCTACCCGGCGGAGGGGGTGGAGGTGGCGCTCTACAGCTATCAGGCGGAGCAGCGGGGCTGGCTGCGGATGGTCGGCCCGCAGTGGCGTCACCTGCTCGCCGCGGTGCCGGAGCTCTCCCCCGACCAGGAGTACGTGCCGACCGGGGAAGCGCCCCGCTCCACCCAGCTCGTCGGCGCGTACGCCGGCGGCGAGTACGAGGCGGTGGCCGACCTGCCGGGCGGCTTCCGGGTGCTGGCGATGACCCGGGCGGCCCGCTACCCGGTGGACGCGGCGGCCCGGCGGGTGCGCCACGCCGCCTGGCGGGGAGTCCCCTGCCTGGTGCTCCGGGAAGAGGCGGGCTGGCTGCGGTTGCGGCTGTGCCGGCCGGACCCGGACGCAGTGGTCGCGACCGGGGCGCAGTGCCACGAGCGGGGCGTCTACGAGACCTGGGCGCCGGGCGCCGAGGTGACCGACGACCGGGTGGTGGACCTGCCGTACCGGCTGGCATAACGGGGCACGGATCGGGAAAGCGTGGGCCGTCTGACACGCACCGCATCAGGAGACCCGCATGCCTTTCATCACCGTGGGGACGGAGAACTCCGCCCCCATTGACCTGTACTACGAGGACCACGGCTCCGGCCAGCCGGTGGTGCTCATCCACGGCTTCCCGTTCAGCGGCGCCACCTGGGAGAAACAGGTTCCCGCGCTGCTCTCGTCGGGCTACCGGACCATCACCTACGACCGGCGCGGTTTCGGCAACTCGGCCCAGCCCGCCATGGGGTACGACTACGACACCTTCGCGGCCGACCTCGACGTGCTGATGACCGAGCTGGACCTGCGGAACGCGATCCTGGTCGGCCACTCGATGGGTACCGGCGAGGTGACCCGCTACCTCGGCGCATACGGCTCGGGTCGGGTGCAGCGGGCAGTCCTGCTCGCCCCGCTCGCGCCGTTCCTGCTCAAGACCGGGGATAACCCGGAGGGAGTCGAACAGAGCCTCTTCGACGGGTTCAAGCAGGCCATCCAGGCGGACCGGTTCGCCTTCCTCACCCAGTTCTGCAACAACTTCTTCAACTGGGAGCAGAACAAGGGGAAGCTGGTCACCGAGGAGGCGTACCGGGCGCACTGGCAGATCGGCGCGCGGGCCTCAGCGCTCGCGACCTTGCAGTCCGTGGACGCCTGGCTGACCGACTTCCGGGGCGACGTGTCCCGGATCGACGTGCCGGTGCTGATCGTGCAGGGCGACCAGGACGCGGTGCTGCCGTATCCGAACACCGGGCAGCGGTTGCAGCCGATGTTGGCGGGCAGCCAGTTGATCACGTTGAAGGGCGCACCGCACGGCACCCCGTGGACGAACGCCGCCGACGTCAACAAGGCGATCCTGGAGTTCACCGGCGCCCCGGCGATGGCCCGCGCCTGACCGGACAACCGCGGTACGGCCCCGGGGATCCCCCCGGGGCCGTACCGGCGTGCGTGGGTCAGCCGGCCAGCCGGGCCAGCTCCTCCTCGACGATGGACGGGTCGAGCTTGCGGAACACCGGCTTCGGCGGGGCGAGGGGGCGGCCTGCCTCCAGCGGTACGGACTCCCAGCGCACGCCCACGGTGTAGTCGCCGGTCAGCACCGGGTACGCCGGCCCGCCGTCGAGGTCCTCGACCTCCTCGATCACCGGCATCGGCGCGTGGACGCCGGTGCCGCCGAGCAGCTCGTGGATCTTCTGGGCGGAGTGCGGCAGGAACGGGGTGAGCAGCGTGTTGGCGTCGCTGACCACCTGGAGGGCGACGTGCAGGATGGTGCCCATCCGGGGCTTGTCGTCCTCGCCCTTGAGCTTCCACGGGGCCTGCTCCGACAGGTACTTGTTGGCCTCGGCGACGACCTTCATCGCCTCGCCGATGGCCTGCTTCTGCCGGTGCCGGGCGATCAGGTCGCCGACGACGGTGAAGCCGGCCTTCGCGGTGGCGAGCAGCGCCTCGTCGTCCTCGGTGAGCCCGGCCGGGTCGACCGGCGGGATCGCCCCGAAGTTCTTCGCCGCCATCGAGATGGAGCGGTTGACGAGGTTGCCCCAGCCGGCGACCAGCTCGTCGTTGTTGCGGCGGAGGAACTCGGCCCAGGTGAAGTCGGTGTCGTTGCTCTCCGGGCCGGCGACGGCGATGAAGTAGCGCAGCGCGTCGGCGTCGTACCGCTCCAGGAAGTCCCGGACGTAGATGACCACCTTGCGGGACGAGGAGAACTTGCGCCCCTCCATGGTCAGGTACTCGCTGGAGACCACCTCAGTGGGGAGGTTGAGCCGGCCCAGCTCGCCCGGCTCGCCGTCCCGGGAGCCCTCGCCGGAGTAGCCGCCGAGCAGCGCCGGCCAGATCACCGAGTGGAAGACGATGTTGTCCTTGCCCATGAAGTAGTAGCCGCGGGCGTCCTTGCCCTCGCCGTCGGCGGACCACCACTTGCGCCAGGCCTCCGGGTCGCCGGTGCGGCGGGCCCACTCGATGGAGGCGGACAGGTAACCGATCACCGCGTCGAACCAGACGTAGATCCGCTTGTCCGGCCGGTCGCGCCAGCCGTCGAGGGGGATCGGCACCCCCCACTCCAGGTCACGGGTGATGGCCCGGGGCTGGAGGTCGTCGAGCAGGTTCTTCGAGAAGCGCAGCACGTTGGGGCGCCAGCCCTCCCGGGCGTCCAGCCACTGCCGCAGCGCGTCGGCCAGGGCGGGCAGGTCCAGGAAGAAGTGCTCGGTCTCGACGAACTCGGGCGTCTCGCCGTTGATCTTCGACTTGGGGTTGATCAGGTCGATCGGGTCGAGCTGGTTGCCGCAGTTGTCGCACTGGTCGCCGCGGGCGCTGTCGTACCCGCAGATCGGGCAGGTGCCCTCGATGTACCGGTCGGGCAGGGTCCGGCCGGTGGACGGGGAGATCGCGCCCACGGTGACCTTGGGGACGATGTAGTTGTTGCGGTACAACCCCTGGAACAGCTCCTGCACCACCGCGTAGTGGTTGCGGGTGGTGGTCCGGGTGAACAGGTCGTACGACAGCCCCAGCGCCCGCAGGTCCTCGGCGATCACCCGGTTGTACCGGTCGGCCAGCTCGCGCGGGGTGACCCCCTCGGCGTCGGCCTGCACCTGGATCGGCGTGCCGTGCTCGTCGGTGCCGGAGACCATGAGCACGTCGTGGCCGGCCATCCGCATGTACCGGGCGAACACGTCGGAGGGAACGCCGAAACCGGATACGTGGCCGATGTGGCGCGGGCCGTTGGCGTACGGCCAGGCCACCGCCGCGAGAACGTGACTCATGAGCAGCAAGCCTAGTGACCGCGTCGGGCCGCCCGCGAATCAATAGGCGTCCCGGTGCGGCGGGTGGTGCCGGAAGCCGTCCGCACCCCGTCCGATTTGTCGCCGACACGCGGCCTGAGCTGCCCGGCGCGGCCCCCGTACCGGTGTCAAATTGACGTCGTGACCAGCAGTCGAGCGGCACCGGAGCACGACGGCCCGTTCGCCGGCACCGGTCGGCCGGGGCCGGTCGCCCCACCGCCCCGGGTGCCGGTCCGACCGCGCTGGCACCGGCGGCGGCCGGTACTCGCCACCCGGACGCCGCCGC
>NZ_QGGF01000325.1 GCF_003857015.1 Micromonospora globispora
GATCGGCAGGCCGACGCCGACGGGCGCCGCGGGAGCGGACCGCCTCGCTCAGGTGAGCAGCGGCAGCACCTGCGCCAGCGGGCCGGCCGCCGACCGGCGCCCGGTCGCGAGGTCCAGCCATGTCACGGCGTCCAGGTCCGACGCCACGGAGACCAGTCCCGGTGCCCGGTGTGCCAGCACCAGCCGGAGGCCGTCCGCCGCGATCGCAGCCGCCTCCGGATCCGGCGCCATCGGGGCCACCAGGTCCAGGCCGTGCACGACCGCCTCCACGCAGCGGGTGATCAGGTAGTCGGCGAGCGTCATCGCGCCCCGCAGGGTGCCGACGGTGCGCCCCAGGTCCGCCGCCATCAGCACCGGTACCGCCCGCTCGACGTTGCCGGCCAGGTCGAGGCGGCCGGTACGGGCGGCGGTGCGGGCCGCCCGGTCGACCGCCACGGCCAGCGCCCCGGTCTCGGCGAGGTTGACCGCCAGCGTCACCTCCGCTCCGGGCGGTGCCGCGCCGGCGAGGAACCGGGTCAGCAGCAGCGGCTGCGCGGCCAGGTGGGCGACGACCTCCCGGTTCGTCCAGCCCGCCACCCGCGTCGGGGTCGACAGGTCCAGCGTGGACACCGCTACGGCGAGCTGGTACCACTGGCGGACCAGGGCCTCGCGTACGGCCGGCGGATCGGGGGTGGCGTATCCGTCAGGCGTCATCTCCGCACGGTAACCGCGGCCGCGGTCACCGGGGAATGCGCGGGATTGCCCACTTCGGATGGTGACCGGGCGTTGATGCCCACGCGGTGGGCACCTAGGCTGACCCGGACCCGCCAGACACAAAGGAGCGTCGGTGACGGACAAACCCCTGACCACGACGGCGCGCACGGACGCCCTGGACACCAGCGTCCCGCACTCGGCCCGGCTGTGGAACTACCTGCTCGGTGGCAAGGACAACTTCGCCGCCGACCGGCAGGCCGCGGAGCAGGTTCTCGCGTTCATGCCGGAGCTCGTCCAGTCGGCCCGGTTCAACCGCGAGTTCCTCGGCCGGGCGGTCCGTCACCTCGCCGGTGACCTCGGCATCCGCCAGTTCCTCGACATCGGCACCGGCCTGCCCACGGCGAACAACACCCACGAGGTGGCGCAGGCGGTCGCCCCGGAGTCCCGGGTGGTCTACGTCGACAACGACCCGATGGTGCTCGTGCACGCCAGGGCGCTGCTGACCAGCAGCCCGGAGGGCGCGACCGACTACATCGAGGCGGATGTGCGCGACCCGGAGCGCATCCTGACGGAGGCCCGCCGGACGCTGGACTTCACCCAGCCGATCGCCATCATGCTGCTCGGCATCATGAACTTCGTCGTGGACGACGACGAGGCGGTGCGGAGCGTGCGCCGGCTGATCGACGCGGTGCCGGCCGGCAGCTACCTGGTCGTCTCGCACCCCACTCGGGAGGTCAACCCGGAGGCGGTCGACCGGGCGCTGGACATGTGGAACGACGGTGGCGCCGCGACGATGGCCGTCCGCACCCCGCAGGAGATCGCCCGCTACTTCGACGACCTCGAGATCCTCGAACCGGGCCTGGTCACCTGCTCGCGGTGGCGCCCGGACGGCAACGACACCACCCCCACCTCGGAGTACTCGGCGGTGGGCCGCAAGGTCGCCTGACCGGGGTCGGCCGCCCGGCGCTGAGCCGGGCGGCCGACCAGCGGTGGATCAGTAGACCGTCACGCCGTACGCGCTGGCGGCCTCGGGGACGGGCTGGTAGAACGTCGTGCCACCGGACTTGCAGTCACCGCTGCCGCCGGAGGTGATACCGAGCGCCTTGGTGCCGTCGTAGAGGGGGCCGCCGGAGTCGCCGGGCTCGGCGCAGACGGTGGTCTGGATCATGCCCTTGACGGTGCCGCTGCCGACGTACCGAACGGTCACGTTGAGAGCGGTCACGGTCCCGCTGTGCGTGCCGGTGGTCGAGCCGGTGCGCTTCACCGACTCACCGACGTAGGCGTTCGCCGCGGTGTAGCCGCCCGGGTGGCTCAGGCCGGTGTTGTCGTACCGGACCAGGGCGTAGTCGTTGCCCGGGAAGCTGGAGCCGATGGTCGGGCCGATGAGAGTGGTGTGGCTGGAGTTCGTGTACCAGGTGTTGGCCACGTTCCCGCAGTGCCCGGCGGTCAGGAAGTAGTAGACGCCGGACTTGACCACGTTGAAGCCGAGCGAGCAGCGGTAGTTGCCACCGTAGATGGCGTCACCTGCGGAGAGCAGCGCACGGAAGACTCCGCGCGCCCGGTCGATCCGGATCGCGCCGGCGTTGCGTCCGGCGGTCTGCTTGATGGTCGAGATCTCGGCGGCGGAGACGCTGTCGTCGGCGGTCACCACCACCCGCCCGGAGCCGGCGTCGACGTGCCAGGCGATGCCCTCGACGCCGGACGCCTGGACGGCGTCGCTGGCCTGCGCGAGGTCGTAGCTCTGCGGGGCGGCGCCGGCGGCGGTCGGCGCGGTGAACGCGCCGGCGGCGACCAGGCCGACGATGGCGGCGAGTAGTCGGGCGAACCGGCCGGAGGTGGGTCGGGTTCTCACGGGCTCCTCCTCGAAGGGGACGGGCGCACCGGGTTCGGCTCCCGCTGGTCGGTGCCGGATCTCGGCATCGACGCGGTGACCTCGGCGAACGCTGTAGCGGCGAGTATCCACCAGGGTCTATGCGGGGGCAAGGGCCCGCCGGAGTGTCGGCCGATTCGCGGTTAGGCTGTGGCCTGGGGGAGGTGCGCCATGCAGTCGAAAATGACCGGGGCCTCGCGCCTGATCGCCCGCGCCGGTGAACGGCCACTCCGATGACCCGGGCGGGACGCCGCGCCGCCGATCCGGCGCTGGCGGCGCTCGACGCGGCGGTCCCCGGCGGCGTGCGGACCCGGGCCGCGGACCGGTTGCGGCTGGCCCACGACGCGTCGCACTACCTGCTGCACCCGCGCGCGGTGGTCACCCCGGGCAGCGCGGAGCAGGTCGCGGCGCTGCTGCGGCACAGCCGGCAGACCGGTACGCCACTGACCTTCCGCTCCGGCGGCACCAGTCTCAGTGGGCAGGCCGTCACCGACCAGGTGCTGGTCGACACCCGCCGGCACTTCCGCGAGGTGGACGTCCTCGACGACGGCCGGCGGGTGCGCGTGCAGCCGGGAGTCGTGCTGCGCCAGGTGAACAACCGGCTCGCCCCGTACGGCCGCAAGCTTGGCCCCGACCCGGCCAGCGAGTCCGCCTGCACCATCGGCGGCGTGGTCGCCAACAACTCCAGCGGGATGACCTGCGGCACCCAGTTCAACACCTACCGGACGCTGGAGTCCCTGCTGCTCGTGCTGCCCAGCGGGACCATCCTGGACACCGGCGCCCGGGACGCCGACGAGCGGCTGCGGGCCACCGAGCCGGAGCTGCACGCCGGCCTCCTGCGGCTGCGGGACCGGGTGCGCGGCAACCCCGACTCGGTGCGCCGCATCCAGGCCCAGTACGCCATGAAGAACACCATGGGCTACGGGGTGAACGCGTTCCTCGACCACGACTCACCCAGCGACCTGCTCACCCGGCTCGTCGTCGGCAGCGAGGGCACCCTGGCCTTCGTCGCCGCGGCGACCTTCCGCACCGTACCGGTGCACCGGCACGCCGCGACCGGCCTGCTCATCTTCGACACCCTCGGCCAGGCGATGGCCGCGATGCCGGCGCTGGTGGCGGCCGGCCCGGCGGCGATCGAGTTGCTCGACGCCGAGGCCCTGCGCGTCGCCCAGCTCGACCCGCAGGCCGACGCCGCCCTGCGGGGCCTGGTCGTGCGGGAGCACGCGGCCCTGTTGATCGAGTGGCAGGAGACCGACCCGGAGGTCCTCGCCGACCGGGTGGCGGCGGCCCGGCCGGTCCTCGCCGACCTGCCGCTGACCAGCCCGGCCCGGCTCAGCGGCGAGGCGCCGGCCCGGGCGGCGCTCTGGCACATCCGCAAGGGCCTGTACGCGGCCGTCGCCGGCGCCCGCCCCTCCGGCACCACCGCGCTGCTGGAGGACATCGCCGTCCCGGTGGCCGCGCTCGCCGACACCTGCGCCGAGCTGGCCGAGCTGTTCACCCGGCACCGCTACGAGCAGAGCGTCATCTTCGGCCACGCCAAGGACGGCAACCTGCACTTCATGCTCAACGAGCGGTTCACCGGCGGCGAGGCGCCGGAACGCTACACCGTCTTCACCGAGGAGATGGTCGACGCCGTCCTCGCCTACGGCGGCACGCTGAAGGCCGAGCACGGCACCGGCCGGGTCATGGCGCCGTACGTCCGCCGGCAGTTCGGCGACGAGCTGTACGACGTCATGCGCGAGGTCAAGCGGCTCTGCGACCCCGATGGCGTGCTCAACCCCGACGTCCTGCTCAGCGACGACCCCGACATCCACCTGCGGCACCTCAAGACCGTGCCGACTGTCGAGCCGGAGGTGGACCGCTGCGTGGAGTGCGGCTACTGCGAGCCGGTCTGCCCCAGCCGCGACCTGACCACCACGCCGAGGCAGCGCATCGTGCTGCGCCGGGAGATCGCCGCCGCCCGGGCCGACGGCAACGCGCAACTGGCCGACGAGCTGGCGGACGACTACGACTACGACGCGGTGGACACCTGCGCCGTCGACGGCATGTGCGCCACCGCCTGCCCGGTCCTCATCAACACCGGCGACCTGGTGAAGCGGCTGCGCGCTGAGCGGAACGGCCGCCTCGCGCAGACCGGCTGGCAGGGCGCCGCCAACCGGTGGGACACCACCACCCACGGCATGGGCCGGGCGCTGGACCTGGCCGGCAGCCTCCCGCCCGCGCTGCCCGAGGCCGCCACCCGGGCCGCCCGCGTCGTCCTCGGCGCCGAGCGGGTCCCGCGGTGGCAACGGGACCTGCCCCGGGGCGGCAGCGTCCGCCGTCCCCACCCGGTCGACGACCCGGACGCGGTGTTCGTCCCGTCCTGCCTGGGCACCATGTTCGCCCCCGCCGAGGGTGGGCCGGGCGTGGCGGCCGCGCTGCTGGCCCTGGCCGAGCGCGCCGGGGTGCGCCTGCTCGTCCCCGACGGGATCGCCACCATCTGTTGCGGCACCCCCTGGTCCTCCAAGGGCCTCACCGCGGGCTACCAGTCCGTCCAGGACCGGGTGCCGCCCACCCTGCGCGCGGCCAGCCGGGACGGCGCACTGCCCGTGGTCAGCGACGCGGCGTCCTGCACCGAGGGCTTCGCCCGGCTGGTCGCCGACGGTGGCGACACCGTGCGCGTCGTGGACGCCGTCGCGTACGCCGCCACCGAGCTGCTGCCCCGGCTGACCGTCCGTCGGCGGCTCGCCTCGCTCGCCCTGCACCCGACCTGCTCGTCCACCCGGCTCGGGCTCGACGCGGCGCTGCTCGCCGTGGCTGAGGCGGTCGCCGACGAGGTGGTCGTCCCGGACGGGTGGCAGTGCTGCGGCTTCGCCGGCGACCGGGGGCTGCTGCACCCCGAGCTGACCGCCTCCGCCACCCGGGAGGAGGCCCGGTCGGTGTCGCGGCGGGAGTTCGAGGGGTACGCCTCGGTCAACCGCACGTGCGAGATCGGCATGGCCCGGGCGACCGGCCAGCCGTACCGCCACCTGCTCGAACTCCTAGACCAGGCGACCCGCTGACCGGGGCCGGTACGCGGCCGGCTCATAGACTCCGGGTCAGGTCGCCGACGATCTCGGCGGCCGGGGCGGCCCTTGCGGCGCGCCAGCCGGTGCCCGCCCAGAGGTGCACCCGGTCCGGGTCACCGGCCTGCGCGGCGGCGGCCCGCAGCGGCCGGGTCAGGTGGTGCAGTGCCGGGTAGCCGAGCGGCGCTTCCGCGTCGTACCGGTCGATGAAGTCGTTGCGCAGCGCCCGGGCCGGCCGTCCGGTGAACGCCCGGGTGACCACCGTCCGGTCGCGGCGGGGATCGGCGAGCGCGTCGCGGTGGGTGGCGCTCGTCCCGCTCTCGTCGGCCCGCAGCAGCAGCGTGCCCACCAGAACGGCGGTGGCTCCGGCGGCGAGCGCCGCCCGCACGTCGTCAGCCCCACCGATGCCGCCGGCCGCGAGGACGGGCAGTCCGGTCTGGGCGCGGCAGAACTCGGGGTGGACGGCCTGGTCGTGCAGAGCGGGGA
>NZ_QGGF01000082.1 GCF_003857015.1 Micromonospora globispora
GATCCCACCCCTGGCCCCACCCCCGAGGAGTCCCCGTGGGCGCACCCCCCACCCGCCCCGTCGCCCGGCCGCTGGTCGGGTCCAGCCCCGCCGACCGGTCGCTGGCTCGACCCCGCCGCCGGCCGCTCGCCGCGCTCGCCGCGCTCGCCGCGCTGCTCGCCGTGGGCGCCGGAGTGCTGGTCGACCTCCATACCCCGACGCCGCGTCCGGCGAACGCGCCGGCGGGCGACTTCAGCGCCGAGCGGGCGTACCGGAACGTGCAGGTGATCGCCGCCCGGCCGCACGTCGCCGGCAGCGCCGCCAACGACCAGGTCCGCGAACATGTCGTGGGCGTACTGCGCGGCCTGGGCCTGCAGACCGAGGTGCAGGACGCGGTGGCGCCCGAGGCGGGGCAGCTCAGCGGGGCGGCCGCCGGGGCGACCCTGGCCCGGGTGCGCAACGTGGTGGCCCGGCTGCCGGGGACCGACCCGACCGGGCGGGTCTTCCTGGTGGCCCATTACGACTCGGTGCAGTCCGGGCCGGGCGGGAACGACGACGCCGCCGGCACGTCGACGATCCTGGAGGTGGCCCGCGCGCTGGCCGCCGGGCCCCGGCCGCGCAACGACATCGTCTTCGTGCTCACCGACGCGGAGGAGGCGTGCCTCTGCGGCGCCTCCGCGTTCGCCGCCAGCCACCCGCTGGCCGCCGACGGCGGCGTGGTGCTCAATCTGGAGGCACGCGGCTCGACCGGCCCGGTGATCATGTTCGAGACGTCGCGGAACAACGCGAAGCTGGTGGACGTCTTCGGCCGGGCGGCGCCGCACCCGGTCGGCACCTCCTTCGCGGTGGAGATCTACCGGGCGTTGCCGAACGACACCGACTTCACCGCGTTCCTCGACCACAGGTTCGTCGGGCTGAACTCGGCTTACATCGACGGCGGCGCGGTCTACCACACCCCGCTGGACACCCCGGCGGCGATGGACCGGGGCAGCCTCCAGCAGCACGGTGACAACGCGCTCGGGTTGGCCCGCGAGTTCGGCCGGACCGACCTGAAGAAGCTGGGCTCCGACCACGACGCCACCTACTTCCCGGTGCCGGGCGGGCTGGTCCGCTACCCCGGCTGGCTCATCCTGCCGCTGGCCCTGCTGGCCGTGGTGGCCGTCGGCGTCCTCGGCTGGCTGCTCCGGCGACACGGCCGGGCCAGCACCCGCCGGCTGGTGGCCGGCTTCGGGCTGGCCCTGGTGCCGGTCGTCCTCGCCCCGCTGGGCGCGCAGCTGCTCTGGCGCGCCATCACCGCGCTGCGCCCCGGCTACGCCGAGCTGCTCGACCCGTACCGGCCGGTCTGGTACCGGCTCGCCGTGGTGGCGCTCGCCGCCGCGATCCTGCTCGCCTGGTACGCGCTGACCCGCCGCTGGGCCGGTCCGGCCGCGCTGGCGTTCGGCGGGCTGGCGTGGCTGGCCCTGTTCGGGGTGCTGCTCGCCGTGCTGGTGCCCGGTGGGGCGTACCTGACCACCCTGCCGGCGCTGGCCGGCGCGCTGGCCGGTCTGGCGGCGCTGGCCGCCCGGATCGACGGGCCCTGGCCGGTGCTCGCGGTGACCCTGGCCGGCGCGGTCGGCGTGGTCATCCTGCTGCCGACGGTCGTGCTGCTCTTCCCGGCGCTCGGGATGGCGATGGGCGGGGTCGCGGCGCTCTTCGCGGTGCTGCTCGGCCTGGCCGCGCTACCGGTGGTCGACCTGCTGCATCCGCAGGCCGGCGGGCAGCGCGGACTGCTCGCGCTCCGGGCCCGCCGGCTGGGCGTGCTGCCGACGCTCGCGGCCGCGCTGGCCGCCGTGGTCTTCGCCGGGGTCGGGCTGCGCGTGGACCGTTTCGACGCCGCGCACCCGGTGCCCACCCATCTGATGTACGCCCTGGACGCCGGCACCGGCCGCGCCCAGTGGCTCAGCCACGAGGACGATCCCCAACCGTGGACCGCCGGGTTCGTCGACAAGCGGCAGAAGGTCGAGGACTTCCCGGGACTCGGGGACGCCGAGCTGCGGTCCGGCCCGGCGCAGGCGGCGAACCTTCCCGCACCCAAGCTCGAGATCCTCTCCGACACCACCTCCGGCGAGCAGCGCACGCTGCGGGTACGCCTCACCCCCCAGCGCCCGGTCCGGCTGTTGTCGCTGCATGTGGACGGCTCGACGCTCGTGAAGTCGGCGACGGTCAACGGCGTACGGGTGGATGGCGCCCGAACCACGGACGGGCGCCCGTGGGGCTTCGGCATCGTCTTCCATGCGCCGCCGGCGGAGGGCGTCGAGATCACCCTCGTGCTGGCGCCCGGACACCGTCCCCAGCTCCGGGCGATGGACGCCAGCGACGGCCTGGACGAGGTGCCGGGCTTCCGCCCCCGCCCGTCGGACGTAGGCGTGGTCGGCTCGCACAGCTCGGAGATGCTGGCGGTCGCCCGCACCTATCCCCTCTGACCGCACCCGGTTCGGCCCGGGCTGAGGCGTCAGCCCCGGCCTCCGCCGGCGGATCCGGGCGTCAGGCCCGGCCCTCCGCCGGCGCCGCGGAACCGCCTGGCTGGGAGCCCGCCCGGCCAGCCCGGTGCTGCGCCGCCCGACGCCCACAGACAACCCCTTGCCTCCTTTGCTCTGCTGCAGCGACGGCAACACCCGGAGCCCCGAAGTGTTGCCTCGGCTGCAGCAGAGCAAAGGGAGCGAACAATTTCCTGCTGTTGGGGACCGCCGGACCGGTCACCACCGCCAGCGCAGGAACCGCCGTTGGTATCGCACCTTAAGAGTCGAGGACTGAAGTCTGCCGCGCACGACGATGTGCAGGCCGCCCGATTCAGGCACCGTCGGCTTGGCCGAGCTGGACGACATCTCGACCTCGTGCAGGGAGGCGGACGCCCCGTACGGCAGCACCAACGTCACCGCACTGGACCGGACGTTGAGCGTCACCTGGACCGTTGGTGCAGCGATCACGGCCTCGGTGAGGTCCAGCCGGATCTTCGACGACCGGGCCTCGACGACCACCTGACGGGGCACGACCCACCGTCCGGCCCGCTTGAGCGAAGAGGCGCGGGATCGCAACGTGAGCACCTGCGGCTCGACCACGACCGGCAGGTCCGCGATGAAGGGCGCCAGGTCAGCGTGGGTACGAGCGGCCAGCACGCCCCCGATCCGGTCCTCGAACTCGGCGAGCGTGAGCCGTCCCTCGCCCACCGCCTGATTCAGCTGCTCGACGACCCGGTTCCGTTCGGCATCGGACACTCGCATCTCGGGCCTTGGCATCAGCTCTCCCGCCACGGGCCCAACCTACGACCTACCGCCAAACCGCTAGCGGTCCCAGGGGGTGCCGACTCGGATTCGATTGCCGTCAGGGTCCGCCAACTCGAATTCGCGGCCCCAGTCCTTGTGGGCGATGTCCGCAACTCCGCAGGCCTCCCCGACCGCGTCGACGTCGTGGACGTAGAGGTACACGAGTGTGCCGGGCCGAGCATCTCCGGTGTGCTCGGAGAGGTGGATCTCGATGTCCTCCCTCATGACGCTCACATAGAGCGGCAGGTCGGGCGCGAACCGGTGTTCCCACTGTTTGATGAAGCCCAGCCGGCCATACCAGTCGACTGAGGCGTTGGCGTCGGCGACGCGAAGGACAGGCGCTAGGTGCTCCCTCATCGGTGCAGTGTGCGGTGGTGGCGGCTCAGCCGCTGCCCCGCGCGCCTGCGGCAGGGTGGTCAGCGGCTTCTGGAAGCCATACCTTGCCGTGTATGGGACCAGGGGAGGGACCAACTCTGCCAGGTCGCCGCGCGGCGGCCAGCAGGCCGGCCTTGGTCCGATCGCCGCGTCATTGGCCGTGGGTGGTGCTCTCCCTCGTAGCGGTGCTGGGTATGGGGATCGTGGCCGTGCCGGTGTCGTGGGCTGTTCTCCGGCAAGCCGAAGCAGAGCGCGGGGAGGCGACGCCGGACGCGGCGGTGAACGTCTACGTGCTCAAGATGAGCAGCGGCGAAGAGTTGGGACTGTCGCGGGTTCTGGCCCCCAGCCGTCATGACGAGCTGCTGCGACAGTGGCGTCAGTACCGCGGCGAGATGGAGCGCGCCAAGGTTCCGTCGAAGCTTGAGACGGTCGGACCCATCGACGTCGAGGACCAGGGCGACGACCGCGCAAAGGTGACCATGAACGTCCACCCGATCTGGTGGAACGGGCAGACCAGCTTGAGCGGCACAGAACACGCCTGGCGGTTCGAGACCCGTCGAGACGCCGGCGGCTGGCGGGTGTGGGCAGCCGATCTGCCGTCGTGGTGCGGTGTGCACGTCCGGGCAGACGCCTGCCGTTGAGCACTACCAGCAGCGGCCGGCACAGCTAGTGAGACCGCCGGTCGTAGGAGACCTCGTGGCCTCCGTCCCCACCGAGGCGGCCACGGACCCGCCAGAGCCGGCCGTCGGAGACCAGCCAGATGTCCCGCCGCGTTACTACCCAGCCGGACGTCGGGGCGGACTCGACAGTCCGTCAGAGGCGCGCGGTCAGCGGCAAAAGAGGGCACTGGCGAGCTCGGTTGGTCAGCGGTTAAGCAGTAGACGGGACACCGTGCGCGCCGATAGCCTGGCGTCCGGCCGTGGCATTGCGCGAGGAGGTGAGCACCGTGAACGTTGTATCGATGTGGGTGCTCCCCTCGTCGTCACGGTCGGGCGATTGATGCAGGTGTCGCCCGGGAGCGTCTGGACAAGGCACTCCCGAGAGGCGACACCCTATGGATTCTGCGCACCTGTTTAACGGCACGGGCGAGCATGCCGTTGCCATCACGCGGATCGCGGAGCGGCAATGGCACGCTCTGGAGGACGACCAGGTGGTCGGCCGCGGCGAGGTATCCCACCGTCCCGACGGGCGGCTCTTTCTCAGCATCGACGCATGGCACGATGTGGTCTTCGACCGGCTTGCCGACACCATGCTGGCGGACCTGCCGAGGCCGCTGTACACCGTCGTTGACGAGGCCGACCTCGACCTGATGCTCCAGTGGGAGCGAGCCGGCTTCGCGCCCCGCCGCCGCGAGTGGGAGTACGTCATGCCCACCGACCCGCGGATCACGGGACTCGGCTCGGCGCCACCGCCGCGGGGCGTGACAACGTTGGCCGTTGGCGAGGCCGAGGAGGGTCCGCTCCGCGCATTGGACCGCGTCATCCGGGACGAGATCGAAGCCACTGTCGGATGGCAGGAGATGCCGGCGGAGGTGTTGTCCGGTCCGGACGGCCCTCCCCGACCGGACCCGGCGAAGTACGCCGTGGCGGCATGGTCCGATCAATATGTGGGATTGGTACGCGTAGCGCCGCTTGCGCGGCAACCACGGATCGGTCTGATCGCGGTCCGGTCCGATCAGCGCCGCCGAGGTATCGCTCGGGCGTTACTGGCCGAGGTGCTGGGTTCGGCCCACCGGCGCGGGATCGCGACGGCGTCGGCGGATGTTAACCAGTCCAACGGCGCAGCGATCGCGCTGTTCGAAGGCGTCGGCGCCCGGCGTACGGGCAGCAACCTGGAGTTGGTGCTCCGTTGACGTCCTCTCCTCGACCCAACCGTCTTCGAACGGAGTACTAGGAAACATGGTCAAAGCTAACGGCGGCATCCAACTTGAGGGCACCGTTCTCGAGTGTCTTCGCAACGCCACCTTCAGAGTGGAACTCCAGAACGGGCACAAGGTGCTGGCGCACATCAGCGGGAAGATACGGAAGAACTACATCAAGATCCTTCCGTTTGACCGCGTGCTCGTGGAAATCAGCCCGTACGACCTCGACCGCGGCCGGATCCTTTTCCGCTACCGCAACTGACTATCGGCATCCATCGGACCGGAACGTTCTCGGCAGGTAGGACAGGCGCCTCGCTGAGCAGCACGACGGTGGCATCTGTCTCGGCACCGAGCTTGGTCACGGATGCCGCCGTCGTCTCTCGTCCTTGGCCGGACCCGACACGCACGTTCATCGGCTACTTATCTCCTGGTGGCACGACCGCGGCCCGGATGCTCCTATGGTCCGTCAAGCGGTCAGCAGGGTGTAGATCTCTCGGGCGATGTAGCGCTTGAGGCATCTCATGGTTTCGGTGGTGCTGAGGCCTTGTTGGATGCGGCGGTCGCGGTAGGTCCG
>NZ_QGGF01000081.1 GCF_003857015.1 Micromonospora globispora
CCGTACCCCTGCCTCTCGCCGCGGGCGGTCACCGCACCGCCCCGGCCGCGCGGCGCCGAACGGCCCACCGCCGAGCCCCGGCCCGGCGAGATCTGGTGGGCCGACGTCCCGTACGCCGACGGCACCGGCTCGAAGGTCCGCCCCTGCCTGGTGCTGCACGCCGACAGCCGGGGCGCCGACGTCCTGAAGATCACCAGCCAGGACAAGTCCGGCCGGGACGATCACGTCCGTATCCCCACCCGCGACTGGGACGCCGACGCGGACCACGACAGCTGGCTCGACCTCGCCGAACCCCGGCACGTCCCGGCCGACGCCTTCGCCAACCGGGCCGGCACCTGCGATCCGGACCTCTGGCGTCAGGTCCGACGACTGCACGGCCGGCCGAGCCCGGCCTGACCGAGGGGACGAGCCGGCGTACCGCGATCGGGGCGACACGCGATCGGGGCGACACTGGCGCGATGAGTGACCCCGCCGCCGTCGACGCCTTGCCCGTGCCCACGGCCACCCGCTGGATCCGCCGGGGCACGATGACGGTCGGCTTGCTCGTCGGAGCCATCCTGCTCCCGCTCTTCGGTTGGCTGCTCATCGTGTTCAGCCCGGAGGTGACCGGCAGCCACGAGCCGCCCCCTCCGGGGTTCCACGCGGAGCCGCCCGGTGGCGCGGTCGCCTGGGTCGCGCTGCTGGTCGCCAGCGTGGCGGCCGTGACCTGCCTGGCCCTCGGCTGGATCCGGCTGAACCGGCCCGGATGGTGGTGGTTCTGGCCTCTCGGACTGGCCGGTTGCCTCGCCGCCGGGTTCGTCGCCGCCGAGACCCTGGTCTGAGCGGGCGGCCGGTCAGTCGGAGGCCGCGCCGAGGGCGGTGAGCTGGTCGGCGTACTCGATCCGGGCGGACCAGCCCGACGGCCAGGCCGACATGCCGTGGGCAGCGCCCACGAAGGCTCCGGCGAGGGCGGCGATCGAGTCGGAGTCGCCGGCGGTCCTCGCACCCCGGGCCAGGGCATCCACCGGGTCGTCGGCGTGCCGCAGGGCACAGAGCAGGGCGGTCGCGAGGGCCTCCTCGGCAATCCAACCCTCCCCGGTGTGCCGGCACGGGTCGCCGCCGTCGTCGGGCCCGGCCAGCGCGGCGTCGAGGCGGGCGAGGGCCTCCAGGCACTCGTCCCAGCCAGACGCGATGAACTCCCGCGGGGACCCGGCCCCGGCAACCTGCCACAGGTCACCGAGCCAGTCGGCGCGGTAGACCAGGCGCTGCTCCCGGGCCCGCGCGGCGAGCAGGGCCGGCAACTCCTTCAGCGCGGTGCCGTCGCGCAGCAGCCGCACCGCGTACGTGGTCAGCTCGCTGGCCGCCAGACCGGTCGGGTGACCGTGCGTCAGGCCGGCTTGGAGCTGGGCCAACCCGGCGAGGGTGTCCAGGTCGACGTCGAGCAGCCCGACCGGGGTGACCCGCATGTTGGCGCCACAGCCCTTCGAGCCCGTGACCGTCGCCTCCTGCCAGCGGATGTCCCGGGACAGCTCGGCACAGGCGCGCAGGCAGGTCATGCCGGGCGCCCGGTTGTTGTCCGGACTGACCGCCCAGTCGAGGAAGCGCCGCCGCAGCAGCGGCTCCACCGCCTCCGGGGTGAACGCGGGCGCGTCGTGCAGCGCCCAGCCGACCGCGAGCGCCATCTGCGTGTCATCGGTGACCAGCGCGGGATCACCGGCCAGCTCCCGGGGACCGGCCGGGCCGTACCGGCGCTCGATCTCGGCGACGGTGAGGAACTCGGTGGGCTTGCCCAGGGCGTCACCGTAGGCGAGACCGAAGAGCGAGCCGGAGGCCCGGCGGGGCGAGGAGTCGATCACGGTGGCGATCATGCACCGTACGCGCAAGCCCCGCCAGGCCGGCCCCGCCCCAGGTCAGTCCCAGCAGAGGCAGAACGGGTGCCCGGCCGGGTCGGCGTACACCCGGAAACCCTCACCCTCGCCGGGCAACCGCCGAGCGCCCAGCGCCAGGGCCGCCCGCTCCGCGGTCTCGATGCCGTCGACGGTGACGTCGAGGTGAAACTGCTGCGGCCGCTCGGGGTCAGGCCAGGCCGGCGCCCGCAGGTTGGGCGCCTTCTGGAACGCGATCCGCGGCTGGTGACCGGGTGGCCCGCCGAGCACCACCCAGTCGTCGCCGTCGGAGTTGTCCTCGATCAGCGGCAGGCCGAGCAGCTCAGCGTAGAAACCGGCCAGGGCACGCGGGTCGGGGCAGTCGATCACCACTGAACGCAGCTGTCCAATCATGCCGGCCATCCTGCCCGGCGGGTACGACGGAAAACCTCACTCCTCGTAGAGCCGGCGGCCGGCGTCCCGGCAGGCGGTGAGCACCGCGCGGGCGTACTGCGGGGTGGCCCCGGCGAGGCCGCAGGCGGGGGTGACCACCACCTGCTGCGCCAGCCGGCGGCGGGGAAAGCCGAGGCGGTCCCAGAGCGTGCGTACCCGGTCGGCGACCTGCGCCGACGTCGGCGGGCGACCGGAGGAGGGCGGCACCGTCGGCGCGGCGCCGGCCAGCAGCCCCAGGCCCGCGTCAATCACCTCGCCGAGCGGGTCCAGGTCGGTGACCTGGCCCAGGTCCAGCGCGACCCCGGCCGCGCCGGCGGAGCGGATCAGCTCCAGCGGTACGTCCGGCGCGCAGCAGTGCACCAGGGTCGGCACCCCGGCCGCCTCGATCACGGTATGCAGCAGCGAGCGGGCCACCTCCGACTCCACCGCCCGGTGGGTGCCGAAGCCACTTTCGGTGGGTACTCGCCCGGCCAGCACCGCCGGCAGTGCCGGCTCGTCGAGCTGGAGCAGCACCGACGCGCGGGGCAGCCGTCGGGCGACCGCTTCGACGTGGGCGCGTACGCCCTCGGCGAGCGAACCGGTGAGGTCGCGGACCGCGCCCGGGTCGCGCAGCAGCCGACCGCCGATCGGTAGTTCCAGCGACGCGGCCAGGGTGAACGGGCCGGCCACCTGGACCTTGACCGGGCCGGTGTACTCCTCGGCCTGCTCGGCGAGCTGGTCCAGGTCGCGTTCCAAGAGGTCTCGGGCGCGGCGCAGGTCCCGGCCGGGGCGCGGGGCGATCCGCCAGCGGGCCGCGTACAGCTCGATCGGCAGCTCGACCAGGAGGCCGCCGGTGCGGCCGATCAGGTCGGCCCCGGGACCCCGGGCGGGCAGCTCGGGCAGGTGCGGCAGGGCGGGCAGCTCGCCGAGCACGATCCGCTGTGCTTCGGCGATGTCGGTGCCGGGCAGCGAGCCGATGCCGGTGGCCGCGCCGGCGGGCCAGGGCCAGGACTGATCAGTCACGCCGACGATTATCCGTTGCGCCACCCCGCCCCGACGCGAAGCCCGCCACCCGGGCCGGCCAACGCCCGACCGGACGCTACAGACCTGATGGCGTAAACGAATCACGAGAGGGCCCGCATGGCGGGCGATCTCGGCGCCAGCGGCCAGGCAAACCGCCACCCCAGGCCGCACGGCCACGACAGCCGATTCATTCCATCATCAGAGTTGTAGCAGCCGAGCAGGCATGCAGCGCCGGCCGGGCCGGGCCGCGGGGCGTCAGCCGGTGATGGTGGCCGAGCCGAGCACCACGTCCCCGGCCGGGTCCGGCCGGTACGCCACGATGGCCTGGCCGGCGGCGACACCGCGGACCGGTCGGCGCAGCTCGGCGGAGAGGCCGTGGCCGTGCAGCTCGACGGTGGCCGGCACGACGTCGCCGTGCGCCCGGAGCTGCACCTCGCACTCGACGGGGGCGGTCGGTCGCTCCCCGCCCGTCCAGACCGGACGGGTCGCCCGCACCTGGGAAACCTCCAGCGCCTCGGCGGGCCCGACGGTCACCGTGTTGGTCTTCGGGGTGATGGAGAGCACGTAGCGGGGGCGACCGTCCGGGGCCGGCCGGTCCAGGTGCAGTCCACGGCGCTGGCCGACGGTGTAGGCGTACGCGCCGGTGTGCTGGCCGACGACCGCGCCGGTGAGCGCGTCGACCACGTCTCCGGGTGCCTCGCCGAGCCGCTGGGCGAGGAAGCCTCGGGTGTCCCCGTCGGCGATGAAGCAGATGTCGTGCGAGTCCGGCTTGTCGGCCACCGCGAGGCCGCGCCGGGCCGCCTCCTCGCGCACCTGGGCCTTGGTCGAGTCACCGAGCGGGAAGATCGACCTGGCCAGCTGCTCGCGGGTGAGCACCGCCAGCACGTACGACTGGTCCTTGGCCAGGTCGACGCTGCGCCGCAGCTGACCGTCGGGGCCGAGCCGGGCGTGGTGGCCGGTCACCACGGCGTCGAAACCCAGGGCCACCGCCCGGTCCAGCACCGCGGCGAACTTGATCTTCTCGTTGCAGCGCAGGCACGGATTCGGGGTACGACCGGCCGCGTACTCGGCGACGAAGTCGTCCACCACGTCCTCATGGAAGCGGTCGGCCATGTCCCAGACGTAGAACGGGATGCCGATCACGTCGGCGGCCCGGCGGGCGTCCCGGGAGTCCTCCAGGGTGCAGCAGCCGCGGGCGCCGGTGCGGTAGGTCTGCGGGTTGCGGGCCAGCGCCAGGTGCACCCCGGTCACGTCGTGCCCGGCGTCCACTGCGCGCGCCGCCGCCACCGCGGAGTCCACCCCGCCGGACATCGCCGCCAGAACCCTCACCAGCCCACTCCCCTCATCCCACCGAGCGTATCCGGCTCAGCGCGGGGTCCGGAGGGCGGCGGCGCGGCGGGCCCGGTCCACGGCGCCGGGCAGCGCGGCGATGAGGGCGTCCACGTCGGCGCGGGTGCTGGTGTGGCCCAGGGTGAAGCGCAGCGACGAGCGGGCGCGGTCGTCGTCCGCGCCCATCGCGAGCAGCACGTGCGACGGCTGGGCCACCCCGGCCGAGCAGGCCGAACCGGTGGAGCAGGCGATGCCCTGGGCGTCCAGGAGCAGCAGCAGGGCGTCGCCCTCGCAGCCGGGGAAGGAGAAGTGGGCGTTGCCGGGTAGCCGGTCCACCGGGTCACCGTTGAAGACCACCTCGGGCACCGCCTGCCGGACCCGCTCGACCAGCTCGTCGCGGAGCGCGGCGACCCGGGCGGCGTACTCCTGCTGGCCCTTCACCGCCGCCTCGACGGCGACCGCGAAGGCGACGATGCCGGCGGTGTCGAGGGTGCCTGACCGCACGTCCCGCTCCTGGCCGCCACCGTGCAGCAACGGGGTGGCGGCGACGTCCCGGGCCAACAGCAGCGCGCCGACGCCGGTCGGGCCGCCGAGCTTGTGCCCGGTCACGGTGAGCGCGGCCACGCCGCTGGCGGCGAAGTCGACCGGTACCTGGCCGACCGCCTGGATCGCGTCGGTGTGGAACGGCACCCCGTGCTCGGTGGCGACCGCGGCCAGCTCGGCCACCGGCTGCACGGTGCCCACCTCGTTGTTGGCCCACATGGCGGTGACCAGGGCGACCCGATCACCGTGCGCGGCCAGCTCGGCGCGGAGCCGCTCCGGGTCGAGCCGGCCGGCGGGGTCGACCGGCAGCCAACCGACCTCGGCGCCCTCGTGCCCGGCCAGCCAGTCCACCGCGTCCAGCACGGCGTGGTGCTCGACCGCGCTGGAGACCACCCGCACCCGGCCGGCGTCGGCGGCGCGGCGGGCCCAGAAGATGCCCTTCACGGCGAGGTTGTCGCTCTCCGTGCCGCCGCCGGTGAAGATCACCTCGGACGGGCGGGCGCCGAGGGCGGCGGCCACCCGCTCGCGGGACTCCTCCACCCGCCGGCGGGCGCGGCGACCCGCCGCGTGCAGCGACGACGCGTTGCCCACCTCGCGGGCGGCGGCGACGTACGCCTCGAGTGCCTCGTCGAGCATCGGGGTCGTCGCCGCGTGATCCAGGTATGCCATCACCGTTCAGCCTAACGACCGAGGCCCGGCCCGCCGGATGCCGGAGTCCCGTCGGCGTACCGGGGCGGGGAGCGCACCCTCCCCGCCCCGGCCGCTAGGCCGTGTGTCGAAGTCGGCGGTGGTGGGCGATGAGATTCCGGCGCGTCGGTGATCGATAAGTAGCGAGGTCTCCGGTAGATGGTTCATCGACGAAGAAGACCATCAGCACGGAGACCTCGTGA
>NZ_QGGF01000078.1 GCF_003857015.1 Micromonospora globispora
GAGGCCGGTCCGTCCGACGCCGGCGACCCGGCCACTCCGCCGCTGCCGGTACGAACGGCGGTGCCACCCGGAGGACCATCGCCAGCGGGACCACCAGGGACAGCAGGCGCGGCACCCGGGGCGGCCGAGGTCGGGCCGGCCAGGGGAGTGGCGACCCCACCGGACCCGCCCGGCGGCGCCGACGCCACGCAGATGATGCAGGCCCCCGACGTCACCGCGGCCATCTTCGTGGACCGCTCCGGACGGCGGGCCCAGGTGCTGCGCCGCGTCGTCTCCGCCGTGGTGCTGCTGGCCCTGCTGCTGATCGTGGCGCTCTGGGTCAGCCAGGGCATGGACGCCCTCGGGCTGCGGATGGCCGCCTGATGGCGGTCTGGCGCAGCCGGCGCCGGGTCGGCGACACCCACCTCACCGTCCTCCCGCCCGAGGAGACCGGCCGCCGGCGCCGGGCCCGGCGACGGTGGCTCTTCGCCGCGGTGGCGACCTTCATCCTGCTCAACGTGCTCGCCGTCGGTGCGTACGCCAACGCCCGGTTCACTCCGGACAACCAGCGCCGGGGGCCGGCCGGCGCCAAGTCGGTGCCGGCCGCCGTCCGGAACGGCGGCACCGTCGTCGACTTGCGCAGCGGTCGGGTCGACGCGCGGCGGATGCCGGCGAAGACGATCGCGCTGACCTTCGACGACGGTCCCGATCCGATCTGGACGCCGAAGGTCCTCGACGTGCTGAGCCGCCACCACGTGCCGGCCACCTTCTTCGTCCTCGGCTCCCAGGTGAGCCGGTACCCGGAGATCACCCGCCGGATGGTCCGCGAGGGTCACGAGCTGGGCGTCCACACCTTCACCCACCCTGAGCTGACGAACGTGCCGTCCTGGCGGCGCCGGCTGGAGTATTCGCAGACCGAGGCGGTCATCGGCTACACCACCGGGGTCACCGCCCCACTCGCCCGGCTGCCGTACTCCAGTGGGGTGGACGCGGTGGACGACTCCGACTGGCCGATCATCCGCGACACCGGCCGGTGGGGCTACGTCTCCGTCTTCGAGGACACCGACAGCCGGGACTGGGCCCGGCCGGGGACGAACGCCATCGTGCGCAACGCCACCCCGAAGGGCGACCGGGGAGCCGTCGTCCTGCTGCACGACAGCGGCGGCGAGCGCTCCCAGACCGTGGCCGCCCTGGACCGCTTCATCCCCGAGATGCAGGCCCGGGGCTACCGCTTCACCACCATCTCGGAGGGGCTGGGCTGGCCCGCCGCCGCCCCGGCCGGCGTCGGGGACAAGATCCAGGGTGGCCTGCTCGCCTGGGCGGTGCGGATCGCCGACGGCACGGTACGCGGACTGTGGCTGCTCCTGATCGTCGTCGGCCTGCTCACCCTCGCCCGCACCCTGCTGCTCTTCGGCTACGCCGTCCGGCACGCCCGACGCCGCCGCGCCCCGACCTGGTCGTGGGGTGACCGGATGAACGCGCCGGTCACGGTCATCGTGCCGGCCTACAACGAACGCGAGACCATCGCCGCGGCCGTGCGCAGCCTCGCCACCGGCACCCATCCCGAGATCGAGGTCCTCGTCGTCGACGACGAGTCCGACGACGGCACCGCCGACGAGGTGGAACGGCTCGGCCTGCCCAACGTGCGGGTGGTCCGGGTCCCGGGCGGGGGCAAGGCCGCCGCCCTCAACGCCGGCGTGGCGCTCGCCCGGCACGACCTGCTCGTCATGGTCGACGCCGACACCGTGGTGGAGCCGGACGCCATCCACCGCCTGGTGCAGCCCTTCGCCGACCCGCGGTTCGGCGCGGTCGCCGGCAACGTGAAGGTCGGCAACCGG
The DNA here is from genome assembly GCF_003857015.1 of Micromonospora globispora. Taxonomy (GTDB): domain Bacteria; phylum Actinomycetota; class Actinomycetes; order Mycobacteriales; family Micromonosporaceae; genus Micromonospora; species Micromonospora globispora. The sequence goes on from NZ_QGGF01000078.1 coordinate 1,818, forward strand.
CGCCGGCTGATCGGCCGCTGGCAGCACATCGAGTACGTCATCGGGTTCAGCCTCGACCGGCGGCTCTACGACACCCTGCACTGCATGCCCACCGTCCCCGGCGCCCTCGGCGCGTTCCGCCGGGAGGCGGTCCAGGCCGCCGGCGGGCTCAGCCGGGCCACGCTGGCCGAGGACACCGACCTCACCATGGGCATCCACCGCGCCGGCTGGCGGGTGGTGTACGAGGAGACCGCGGTCGCCCGCACCGAGGCGCCGAGCACCCTGCCCGAGCTGTGGCGGCAGCGGTACCGGTGGAGCTACGGCACCATGCAGGCGCTCTGGCGGCACCGGCGGTCGATCATCGAACGCGGCCCGTCGGGTCGCTTCGGCCGACGTGGTCTGCCGTTCATCGCCCTCTTCTCGGTGGTGCTGCCGCTGCTCGCGCCGGTGGTCGACATCTTCGCCGTCTACGGGCTGTTCTTCCTCGACCGGCTGGAGACGGCCGTGGCCTGGCTGGCGCTCCTCGCCATCCAGGTGATCACGGCGATCCTCGCGTTCCGGCTCGACCGGGAACCGCTGCGGCCGCTCTGGGCGCTCCCGTTGCAGCAGTTCGTCTACCGCCAGGTGATGTACCTGGTCCTGGTGCACTCCGTGGTCACCGCGCTGAGCGGGGGTGCGCTGAAGTGGCAGAAGCTGCGCCGGACCGGGGAGGTGGCCGCCCAGCCGACCGCGACCTGACCGGCACGCCGGTCAGGTCACCGGCGCCGAGGCTGCCCGCGCCGCTTCCCGGGCCGACGCGGGCAGCCACGGCGCGTCGGCGATCAGGGCGCGGGCCTGCGCCGGGGAGAAAACCCCGGCGTCGGGCTCACCCCGCCCGCACGGCCCGTCCGACTCGCCGGGGCTCTTGATCCACAGCAACGCCGCCACCCGCTCCAGCCCGGGGTCGGTGGTCGGCGGTACGCCCAGCGCCTGCGGCGTGGCATTGCACCACTGGTCGTCCGGCGGCGCCGGCAGCCCGTTGCGGGACGTGTCGATCACCATCTCCCGGCCGCCGACCAGGCCGGAGACGGCCAGCCCCCAGCGGTGACTGTCGGCGGTGGACTGCCGGTTGGACACGTTCACCGAGAAGCCCTCGGCCCGGGCGACGCCGGCCCGGCGCAGCCGCTCCGCGGTCTCCTCTGGACCGCGCCAGCGCGAATGCCCGGCGTCGAGGTAGACGTACTGGCCGGCGTCGGCGAGCAGCCGGACGGCGTCGGCGAGCAGGTCCGCCCGTTCGTCGTCGAAGCACTCCGCGGCGACCGCGTCCGGTTCCAGGATCACCGCCGCCCGGCTGTCGCCGAGCGCCTCCACCACCTGGTCGATGAAGCGCGCGTACGCTCGCCCGTCCCGGGCGCCGCCGCCGGCGCAGTCGAGGTTCGGGATGTCGTAGACCACCAGCACCGGCAGGCCGCCCTCTCGGCGGGCGTCGGCCAGCCCATCGGCCACCTCGGTCAGGTCTTCCGGGCCGGTCAGCCAGCGGGCCTGCGGGGTGCGGGTGATCGGGTCGAGCCAGGCGGCGTCGTGCCGGCGCTGCCACTGCGCCGCCGGGCTGTCCGCGTCCAGCAGCAGCGTCGCGCCCCGGAACGGGTGGCGCAACGGGGCGTACGCCTCGTCGTCGCTGCCGCAGCCGCCGAGCGTCACGAGCAACACTCCGGCCAGGGCGCCGGCGAGCAGGGGCATCCGCATCCGGCCAACGTATCCACGTCGGCGGCACCGCGCAGCGTGGCCACACCGTCCGGTGCCCGCATCGCTGCGGCACCGCTGCCCGGGGTTCCTTCGGCGCGGCGTGGCCCGGTCATGAGCCGGGCAGCTCGACCGGCAGGGGCACCGGGCGCTTGGCCACCCGGTCGTCGCCCGAGGAGCGACCGCGCAGGTGCCGGGCCAGCCAGGGCAGCAGGTGCCGCCGGGTCCAGGCCAGCTCGGCGCGGATCACCTCGTGCCGGGGCCGGCGGACGGCCACCGGTAGCGGGTGCGACCAGGAGTCGTCGTAGCCGGGCAGGCCGACGGTGTGCGCGAGCGCCGCCGCGATCCGCTCGTGGCCGGCGCTGTTGGCGTGCAGCCGGTCATCGCTCCACAGCCGGGGGTCGGAGGCGACCGGGTGCGCGCCCAGGTCGAGCAGGGTCGCGCCGGTCTCGACGGTGACCGCCCGCACGGCGGCGTTCAGCGCCACCACCCGGCCGCGCAGCGGTCGGGCCAGCGGCATCACCGGCGCCGGGTCGGGCAGCGTGAAGGTCAGCACGGTGGCCCCCTGACCGACCAGCGCCCGCTGCATCGCGCCCACGTCCTCGGCCACCCGGTCGGGGTCGAACGACGGCCGGAGCACGTCGTTCATCCCGGCCACCACCGTGCACAGGTCCGGTGCCAGCGCCAGCGCGGCCGGCAGTTGCTCGTCCCGGATCCGCCCGGTGGTGCGACCGCGGATGGCCAGGTTGGCGTACTCCAGGCCGCCCTGCGCCCGGGCCACCGCGAGGGCGAACCGGTCCGCCCAGCCCCGGTAGCCGCCGTTGCCGTCCGGGTCGTCCAGCCCCTCCGTGGTGCTGTCGCCGATCGCGACGTACCGCTTCCACATCACAGTGGCGAGGGTAGCCGGGCCGCCGTCAGACCTCCTCCCGGCGCTGCTCCGGCACGACCTTCGGTTCGTCCTTGAGGAACAGGTACCAGTAGGAGGTGGCCACGAAGACCACCGCGCCGACCAGGTTGCCGAGGAACGTGAAGAGCCAGTTGTTGAGCACGTCCAGCCAGCCCAGGTCCGGCACTCCCGCCCAGATCGCCGCGGGCAGGAAGAACATGTTCGCCACCACGTGGTCGAAGCCCATCGCCACGAACGCCATGATCGGGAAGAAGATGCCGAGGATCTTGCCGGAGACGTTGTCGGCGGCCAGCGCCAGCCACACGCCGAGGCAGACCAGCCAGTTGCAGCCGACCCCGCGCAGGAAGATCTGCCAGTTGCTCTCGTGCAGCGCCTTGCCCTGCGCGATGGCGGCCAGCCGCTCATACGCCATGCCGGCGGGCGCGCCGGCGTCGCTGGACCACGCGCGCGGCCGGCGGGGGAGCGGGTCAGAGCCAGCCGGAGCGGCGGAACAGCCGGTACAGGGTGAGCCCGGCGAGGGCCATCACCAGCAGTGCCGCCGGGTAGCCGTACCGCCAGCCCAGTTCGGGCATGTGGGTGAAGTTCATGCCGTAGATGCCGGCCACCGCGGTCTGCGTGGCGGCGATGGCCGCCCAGGCCGCGATCTTGCGCATGTCGTTGTTCTGGTCCACGGCGAGCTGCGCCAGCCGGGACTGCAGGATCGAGTTGAGCAGGTCGTCGTAGGCGGCGATCCGGTCCACCGCCCGGGTCAGCCGTCCCTCCACGTCGACGAACCAGCGGTGCAGCGCCGGGGGCGGGCCGCCGGCCCGCTGCTCGATGAGCGTCCGTAGCGGCGCCGGCAACGGCAGCACCGCCCGCTTGAACTCCACCACCTCCCGCTTGAGCTGGTAGATCTGCTGGATGTCCGCGCTGCGGTCGCGGGCGAAGACGCTCTCCTCGACCCGTTCCAGGTCCTTCTCCAGGTGCCCCGCGACCTCCAGGTAGAGGTCCACCATGCGGGCACAGACGGCGTACGCCACCGCCCACGGCCCCTCGGCCAGCACGCCCGGCCGGCGCTGGATCTCCTCCCGCACGGAGGTCAGCGCGCCGGACGCGCCGTGCCGGACGGTGATGACGAACCGGTCGCCGAGGAAGACCATCACGTCGCCGGTGTCGATCACCTCGGAGGTCTCGGTCAGCTCGGTGTGCTCCACGTAGCCCGCGGTGCGCAGCACCAGCAGGGTGACGTTGCCGTGCTGCTGCACGGTGGGGCGGTGGCCGTCGGCGAGGGCCTGCTCCACGCTCAGCTCGTCCAGGCCGAAGGTCCGGCCGACCGCCGCCATCACCGCCGCACCCGGATCGTGCAGTCCCAGCCAGACGAACGACCGCCGATTGCGCCGGCTGCGCGCGTAGGCGTCGGCGTAGTGTGGTCGTCCCGGCTCGCGCCGGCCGTTGACGTAGACGGCGCAGTCCACCACCGCGTCCGGATTGGACCGTCGGCCGGCCGGCGGGGCCGCCGGGTCGGCCGGGCGGCCGAGCAGCCGCTCCAGCATGCCCGGCAGGCGCAGTCGCCGCCGGGTCCGTATCGCCGAGCGCTCCACCGCGCACCTCCGCCCCGCCGGGAACCGACGGCCTACCGTACGGCGCAGGGC
>NZ_QGGF01000733.1 GCF_003857015.1 Micromonospora globispora
TCGTCGGCAGCGTCAGATGGGTATAAGAGACAGCAGGGCCACGGCGCCCGCCGCGGTCACCGCCGCGTGCCGGGGGCGCCGGCCCGGGGGCAGGTCGATGTCGGCGCGCCAGGTGCGCCCGGACAGTCGGCGCAGCAGCGCGTCGTCGGCATTGCCGCGCTGGGTGCGCAGGCTGACCCAGCGCCCCTCGGGGCGTACCGGATGGGTGACCCGCCGCCGGCCGCGGACCAGGTCCCAGCCGGCGAGCCGGACCCGGTGGGCCAGCTCGGCGTCCTCCCGGTAGGCCCGGGGGAAGCGCTCGTCGAACCCGCCGACCGCGGCGAGCGTCCGCCGCCGGTAGGCCATGTCCGCGGTGATCCACTTTCCTTCGGCCAGCCCGGCGGTGCCGCGCTCCCAGTCGGTGGAGCGGCGGTCGGCGGGGAGCGGCACCTCGACGGTGCCCTGCACGCCGCCGACGGTCGCCGCTACGGCCAGGTCGTCGACCAGCCGGCGGCACCAGTCCGGAGCCGGCACGACGTCGTCGTCGAGGAAGACCACCCAGGAGCCGCGGGCTGCCCGCCAGCCCAGGTTTCGCGCCGCCGCGGGGCCCGCGCCCCGCCCCGTCAGCACCTTTGTGTACGCGGTCAGCGCGCCCGGCACCGCCAGCTCCCCGGTGTCGTCGCGACGGTCGTCGACCAGCAGGATCTCCACCTCGGGCAGGTCCGCGAGCTGGCCGGCGAGGGCGTCCAGCAGCAGCGCCAGGCTCGGTCGGCCCAGCGTCGGCACCACCAGGCTGATCACCGCTCACCGGCCAGGGATCGGCGGTGCACCGCGAACGGGCCGAGGGCCAGCAGGTCCACCGGCGCCGAGCCGAACAGCTCCATCGCCTCGCGCGGGGTGTCCACCATCGGCCGGCCGGCGGTGTTCAGCGAGGTGTTCACCACCACCGGCAGCCCGGTGAGCCGTTCGAACTCGGCCAGCATCTCGGCCACCACCGGCTCGGTGTCGGTGTGCACGGTCTGCACCCGGGCGGTGCCGTCGACGTGGGTGACGGCCGGGATCCGGTCCCGCCACTCCGGCTTCACGTTGTGCACGAAGAGCATGTACGGGCTGGGGTAGACCCCCTCGAAGATCTCGGCGAAGCGTTCCGCGCGGACCATCGGCGCGATCGGGCGGAACTGCTCCCGGCCCTTGACGTCGTTCATCCGGCGGGTGGTGTCCGGGTCGCCCGGGTGGGCGAGCAGCGACCGGTGACCGAGCGCCCGCGGCCCGTACTCGCTGCGGCCCTGGTACCAGGCCACGATGCCGTTGTCGGCGAGCACCCGGGCCGCCTCGACCGCGATCGACGCCGGTCGGGTGTACGGCAGCGCGGCCCGGCGCAGCTCCGCCTCCAGCTCCTCGTCCGACCAGCCGCGGCCCAGGTCCGCCCCCACCATCGGGGTGGACCGGTCACCGAGGACGCCGGCCACGTGCAGGGCCGCGCCGAGCGCCGTCCCGGAGTCGCCGGCGGCCGGCTGCACCCAGACGTTCCGGTACGGGCCCTCGGCCGCGATCCGGGCGTTGGCGACGCAGTTCAGCGCCACCCCGCCGGCCATCGCCAGGGTCGAGGCGCCGCCGGAGGCGTCGTACAGCCAGCGGGACAGCTCGAGGATGATCTCCTCCAGCCGGGTCTGCACGCTGGACGCGAGGTCGGCGTGCTCGTCGGTCATCTCGCCGTCGGCGGTGCGCGCCTTGGCCATGCTGGCCCAGTCGATCCGTTCGACGTGGAAGCCGCCGTTGCCGGTGACCCGGACCAGCTCGCGCAGCATGCCGAGGTGCTTCGGCCGGCCGTAGGAGGCCAGCGCCATCACCTTGTACTCGTCGCTGGAGTGCAAAAACCCGAGGTGTCGGGTCAGGTCCTCGTAGAGCAGGCCGAGCGAGTGCGGCAGCTCCTGGGAGTACAGCGAGGAGAGTTGGCCGTCGCGGTAGACGCCGGCCAGGTGGCTGGCCACCTCACCCCGTCCGTCCAGCACCAGCACCGCGGTGTCGTCGCCGGCCGGCGGGGCGGCCAGCCCGGCCGAGGCGGCGTGCGCGACGTGGTGCGGTACGAAGCGGACCTTCTCCGGGTCCAGACCGGGCAGGGCGGCGGCGAGGAACTGCGGAGCCCGCTTCGCGTAGTCGACGCGCAGCCAGTCCCACGGGTCGCTGAGCCCGAGGCCGGCCGCGTCCCGGCAGAGGCCGGGGTCGAACGAGTAGGCGACCGCGTCGAGGCTGTCGACGTCGATTCCGGCGCTGGTCAGACACCAGGCGGCGGAGAGTTCGGGCAGCTCCCAGGCGGAGAACGGGACTGGGCGCTTGCCGTGCTTGCGGCGGCTGAACCGCTCCTCTTCGGCGGCGGCCACCACCTTCCCGTCGACCACCAGGGCAGCCGCCGGATCGTGGAAGATCGCGTTGATTCCAAGGACGCGCATGAGAAGTCCGTACCCTGGCGTCCGCTCCCTAACCTCTAGATCATCGACTTGTCCGAGAAGGTCATCGTCGGATGTGGAGATTGCCGCCGGGACCCGCCGGTAGGCTCTGCCCAGGGACCAAAGCCCCTGGTCAGATGCCCCTCATGCGACGAAGCTGGGCAAAGAGGTAACGGTGGCTCCCGTTTCGCGGCGGCGGCCACCCGTCCGAACGCGAACCCCGGGAGGTGCCCCGTGTCCCCGTCCTCGCTCTCCGAGCTGATCGAGGAGCAACTCACCCTGGCCCACGCCACCGACAGCGGACGCAGCGCCCGCACCGTGTACGGCGGCGCGGGCCGGCCACTGCGGCAGACGCTGCTCGCCCTGGTAGCCGGCCGCGCGCTGGAGGAGCACGCAAGCCCCGGCGCGGCGACCCTTCAGGTGCTCCGCGGCCGGGTCCGGCTGCTCGCTGACGACCAGTTCTGGACCGGGGTGACCGGCGACCTGCTGGAGATCCCGGACGCCCGGCACTCCCTGCACGCCGACGAGGACTCGGCGGTGCTGCTCACGGTCGCCCTCGGATGAACGGCACCGCCTCCGTACCCGGGCGGACCGGCGCCCGGACGCCGGGGCGTACGCCGGCCCGCGGTCGCCGGCACCGCTTCCTGCCGCCGCAGCACGGCGCCTGGGCGATGCTGCTGCTGCCGTACGTCGCCGCGCTCACCGTCACCGGCCCGCGCTGGCCGCACCTGCCGCTGCTCGGCGCCTGGCTGGCCGGCTACCTGTTCTCCTACTACGCCCTGCAGGCGGTCAAGACCGGGCGGCCGGACCGGGTGCGCCCACAGCTCCTGCTCTACGGCACCATGGCCGCGTTGCTCGCCGTCCCGGTGCTGGTGGTCCGGCCGGCGGTGCTCGGGTACGCCCCGCTCTACGCCCTGCTGGTCGCCGTGAACGTCGGCTACGCCCGGCGGCGCCGGGAGCGGGCCCTGCTCAACGACCTCGCCTCGGTGGCGCAGAGCACCCTGATGGTGTTCGTGGTGGCGACCGTCGCCGGGGTGCCATCGCTGGAGCTGACCGGCGTCGCGGCGGCCGTCTTCGCGTACCTGGTCGGCACGGTCCTCTACGTCAAGACGATGATCCGGGAACGGGAGAGCGTCGGCTACCGGCGCGCCTCCGTCGCGTACCACCTGGCGGTCCTGCTGCTCGCGGTCGTCGCGTGGGGCTGGGCGCTGGCGGTGGTCTTCGCGCTGCTGCTGCTCCGCGCCGCGGTGCTGCCCGGGCGGCGGCTGAGCGCGGCGCGGATCGGCGTGCTGGAGATCATCGGCTCGCTGCTGGTGCTGGCTGCGATCGCGGCGCACTGGGCCTGACCGGCCCGGCGGTACCGCCGGAATCCCGAGCGCACATGACAGGGCCCCTGTCCCGGTGGACACCGACCGGGACAGGGGCCCTGTGCTGGTCCGGCCGAGCGGGGGGCGGCGCGACCGGACCGGGGGCGGGTCAGACCCGCTCGTCGCGGAGCATGCCGGGACCGAACACCTCGTACGCGATCCGCTCGCGCGGTACGCCGCGGCGCAGCAGGCCGCCCCGGACCGTGGTCATGAACGGCACCGGCCCGCAGAGGTGCACGTGGGCGTCCGGGTTCACCGGGATCTGCTCGGGGTCGACCAGACCGCTGGCGACCTCCGCCTTCAGCCCGAGCAGCTGGCTGTCGGTGACGTCCTCGTACCAGAGGCGCATCCGCAGGTTGGGCAGCTGCTCCTGGAGCCGGGGCAGGTCGTTGCGCATCGCGTGCGCGGTCCCCGCCCGGTCGGCGTGCACCAGCACCACCGGACGCTCGGGCTCGGTGACCGCCAGGTGCTCCAGCGCCGCCATCGCCGGGGTGAGGCCGATACCGGCGCTGACCAGCAGCAGCGGGCCCTCGCCGGCCACCACGCTGACCTCGCCGCAGGGCGGGCTGAGCCGGAGCGTGTCACCGACCTGGACCCGCTCGTGCAGGAACGTGGAAACGACGCCGTCGGGTGCGCCGTCGATGCCGCGGACCCGCTTCACCGTGATCCGCCAGTGGTCGGCATCGGGGCGGCCGGAGAGGCTGTACTGCCGGATCTGCTGGCCGCGGTCCCCGTCGAGGTCCACCGCGACGGAGACGTACTGGCCGGGGGTGAAGGTGGGCACGGTGCCGCCGTCTGCGGGGACCAGCGTGAACGAGACGACCTCGCGGGTCTCCTCGGTCCGGTTCTCGATCCGCCACTCCCGCCAGATCGACTGGCCCTCGGCGATGCCGGCCTCGGTGTAGAGCCGGGCCTCACGGGCGATGAGTTCGCAGGCGAACAGCCAGTAGACCTCGTCCCAGGCGGCGGCCACCTCGGGGGTGACGGCGTCGCCGAGCACCTCGCCGATCGCGGCCATGAGGTGCCGTCCGACGATCGTGTACTGGGGAGCGCTGATGCCGAGCGAGACGTGCTTCTGGGCGATCCGCTCGAGGATCGGCTCCCAGGGGAGGTCGCTGGTGCCGAGGAGGTGCTCGGCGTACGCCACGACGGACGCGGCGAGCGCCGCCTTCTGCGCCCCGTTGGCCTGGTTGCCCCGGTTGAAGATGTTGAGCAGTTCGGGGTGCGCCTTGAACATGCGCGGGTAGAAGCAACCGGTGATCGCCTCTCCGTGCGCCTGCACGACGGGCAGGGTCGCCTTCACCACGGCTGCTGATGATTCCGAGAGCACGACTACTCCTTCGGGGTTCGGTAGGACGCACTCCACTGAACAGGAGTTTTAAATTCCACTTCTAGGCCGAAGGTCCCGGGTCCGGGGTCGTGCGGATCACACCGATGGCCGGGACTCCTGGCCCGTGTCGCGAGGCGTTCGCGCTGGTTAGGGTCGTTGCTGTGAAGCTGAACCGGTCCACCGACATGGCGCTGCGCATTGCCATGGTCACCGCCGCCTCCCCGGCGCGTACCACGGTGGACGAGCTGGCCACCCAGCTCGCGCTGCCCCGCAGCCACGCGGCCAAGATCGTCCAGCGGCTGCAGCGGATCGGCGTCCTGGTCACCATCCGCGGCCGCTCCGGCGGAGTGGCCTTCGCCGAGCACGCCGCCGAGCTGACCGTCGGTCACGTGGTCCGGGCCTTCGAGGGCGACGACGAGGTGGTCGCCTGCGAGGAGCCGGCCTGCCCGCTGGTCGCCGGCTGCCGGTTGCGGGGTGAGCTGCGCCGGGCCCAGCGCGCCTTCCTCGCCGTTCTGGACGAGGTACGCCTCGGCGACCTCGCCGCCGGCCCCGCCGGCCCCCTGCTGCTCACCCTCGGCGCGCCGCCGGCCCCGAACTGACCGTCCCGGTCGATACTGCGGGGACCGGCCCCGGGGTGAGGAGAATCGATGTCCGTGTCGCATCCGGTCTTCGCGCGGATCTTCGCCCGGGCCAGCGTGGCGATGGACCGGGCCGGTGCGGCCGAGCACCGGCACCGCCTCGTCACCGGGCTGCGCGGCCGGGTGGTCGAGGTCGGCGCCGGCAACGGCCGGATGTTCCCGCACTACCCCGAAACGGTGGAGGCGGTGCTCGCGGTGGAGCCGGAGCCCCGGCTGCGGGCCGCCGCCCGTGCCGCGGCGGCGCAGGCCCCCGTGCCGGTC
>NZ_QGGF01000509.1 GCF_003857015.1 Micromonospora globispora
CGCCTCCGCCGCCCCCACCCGCACCGCCGTCCCCGCTGGCACGGCCGTCACCGACCGCCCGGCGGTCGTCGACCCGGTCGCCGTGGTGGCCCGCTGAGCCGCCCGGACCGCGGCGTTTTCCGGAGAGAGTGGCCTCCCGCGCTGGGGAGGCCACTCTCTCCGTGGATCTGGGCGTCGGGGCGCCGGACCGCCTGACGGGTGGCTCACACCGTGGGAACCCGCGGTCGGAGCGGCCCGGGACGTGCATAGACTCGGCGGCACAACTGCATACCTCATCCAGAGGGGCTGAGGGATACGGCCCGACGACGCCCCGGCAACCACCCGCGCGCTCGACGACGAGCGACGCCGGGCAGGTGCCAATTCCGTCCCCGCCGCAGGGTGCGATGCGGGGAAAGATGAGAGGAATTCCTCGACATGACGTCGACGCTTCCCGCCGCCTCCGGCATCGACACCACCCTCAGCCCGGCCCGCGCCCTGGTCTGTCGCGCCTGTTCCGCGCGCTACCCGCTCGCCGCGCAGCACGCCTGTTACGAGTGCTTCGGCCCGCTGGAGGTCGACTACGACACCGCCGTCCTCGCCGCCGTCACCCGCGAGCAGATCGAGGCCGGCCCGAAGAACCTCTGGCGGTACGCCGCACTGCTCCCCGCGGGTCAGGACCCGGACAGCCGGGTGACCCTGAACCCGGGGCTGACCCCGCTGGTCTCCGCCCCGCACCTCGCCGCCGAACTGGGCATCACCGCCCCGCTCTGGGTCAAGGACGACAGCGCCAACCCCACCCACTCGTTCAAGGACCGGGTGGTGTCGGTGGCGCTGACCGCCGCCCGGGCACTCGGCTTCACCCGGTACGCCTGCGCCTCCACCGGCAACCTGGCCAACTCGGTGGCGGCGCACGCGGCCCGGGACGGGGCGCCGTCCGTGGTGTTCATCCCCAGCGACCTGGAGCAGGGCAAGGTGGTCACCACTGCCGTCTACGGCGGCGACCTGGTCGCCATCGACGGCTCGTACGACGACGTGAACCGGCTCTGCGGCGAGCTGGTGGAGACCGACGAGTTCGAGGACACCGCGTTCGTCAACGTCAACGTCCGGCCGTACTACGCGGAGGGGTCGAAGACCCTCGGGTACGAGGTGGCCGAGCAGCTCGGCTGGCGCATCCCGGCGCAGGTGGTCATCCCGATGGCCAGCGGCGAGCTGCTCACCAAGATCGACAAGGCGTTCTCCGAGCTGGTCGAGATCGGCCTGGTCGAGGCGCCGGCCGGCGGCTGGAAGGTGTTCGGCGCGCAGTCGGCCGGCTGCAACCCGATCGCGACCGCGCTGCACGCCGACAGCGACACCATCACCCCGGTGAAGCCGACCGGCATCGCCAAGTCGCTGAACATCGGCGACCCGGCGGCCGGCCTGTACGCCCTCGAGGCGGTGCGTCGCACCGGCGGCTGGATGGAGTACGCCGACGACGACGAGATCCGCGCCGCCATCCGGCTGCTCGCCCGGACCACCGGCGTCTTCGCCGAGACGGCCGGCGGGGTCACCGTCGCGGTGCTCCGCAAGCTGGTCGAGTCCGGCCGGCTCGACCCGGCCGCGGAGACCGTGGTGTTCAACACCGGCGAGGGCCTCAAGACCCTGGACGCGGTGGCCGGCCAGGTCGGCCCCACCCACCGGATCAAGCCATCCCTCCGCGCCGCCCGCGACGCCGGCCTCCTCGGCTGACCCCTGGCCTCGTTGGGGGGAGTGGGGATCGCCCGGACGGGGGATCGGGCCGATCCGGGGGGTAACTGGCTTTTCGCTGTGAGTGCGGAAAACCCGCCGCTAAGGACTTGACGACAGGATTCGGACGGCGCAAGATGCTCCGTGCGGGAGGGCGTTTCGCCGGAGACTTTTGAAGTTCTTACGACCCAACGCCGGCGGCGTTGTGCGATCGTCCCTCCCGACCAACGTGACGAACGGGGCCGGCGAAAATCGCTGGCCCCGTTCGCTGTTCGTGGCGCACCCTCGCTGCCATGAGCATCACGATCGCGCCGTTCGACGCCGCCGACCCGGGCGCGATCGACGAGGCGTACCGGATCGGCGCGGCGGCCAACGACGCGGACCTGCCGGACTTCCCGCCGCTCTGCCGGCAACGCTTCACCGCCGCCGTCCGCCACCCGATGCCGGGGAACGCGCCGCGCTGGGCGCTGGCCCGGCTCGACGGGGTGCCGGCCGGTTACCTGGGGCTGGACCTGCCGCAGTTGGACAACACCGACAACGCCACCGCCGACCTGGTCGTGCATCCGGAGTACCGCCGGCGCGGCGTCGGCCGGGCGCTGCACGACCACCTCGTGCGGCTGCTGCGCGAGCACGGGCGCAAGCGGGTGTTCGGGGTCGCGGTGTCGACGCTGCCCGGCGGGGTCGCCCGGCCCGAGGCGGGTGACGCCTTCGGCGCCGCGACGGGTGCCCGGCCGGCGCTCGCCGAGGTACGCCGCCGGTTGGACGTCGCCCGGCTCGACCACGCGGCGCTGGACGCCCTGGCTGCCGAAGCCCGTGCCCACGCGGCCGGGTATCGCACGGTCCGCTGGCGGGGCGACACCCCCGAGGAGTACGCCGCCGACCTGGCCTACCTCGACGGGCGGCTGATGACCGACGCGCCCCTCGGCGACCTGGAGTGGGAGGCCGAGCAGATCGACGTCGCGCGGCTGCGGGGCACGGAACGGGCGCTGAACGCCCGGGGTCGCCGCCGCTACCACCACGCGATGGTGCACGAGGAGTCCGGTCGGGTGGTCGCCTGGACCCTGATCGACCTCGGCCCGAGCGCGGACTGGCACGCCTTCCAGCAGATCACCATCGTCGACCCGGCGCACCGGGGGCACCGGCTCGGCCTGCTCGCCAAGATCGAGAATCTGCGGTACGTGCTCGATCAGGAGCCTGCCCTGCGGGTGATCGACACCTGGAACGCGGCCGAGAACGCCCACATGATCGCCATCAACGAGCAGCTCGGCTTCCGCCCGGTCGACATCTGGACCGACTGGCAGCTGACGATCTGACTTGTGACACGGCCCTACTGATCTGGTGGTTGTCTGTTGCATGATGGCGGGCATGACGGAGACCCCGCACCCCCTGTACGACAGGCACGCCGACACCCTCAACCGTGCGCTGACCGCGATCACGGAGCGCGGGTACTGGTCCGCCTACCCCGAGTCCCCCAGCCCCCGGGTGTACGGCGAGACCGCCGCCGCCGACGGCAAGGCCGCCTTCGAGGCCTACCTCAACGGCGACTTCCCGCTGGACCAGCCGGGTGACGGCGAGACCGTCGGCACCGAGACCAGCCCGTTCGGCCTGGAGCTGAACGTCCGCTACCCGCACGCCGCGGCCGACCAGCTGGTGGGCGCCGCCACGGTCGCGCTGCCCGCCTGGCGCGACGCCGGCCCGCAGGCCCGGGTCGGGGTCTGCCTGGAGATCCTCGACCGGCTGCACAAGCACATCTTCGAGCTGGCCAACGCGGTGCAGTTCACCAGCGGCCAGGCGTTCGTGATGGCCTTCCAGGCCGGTGGCGCGCACGCGCTGGACCGCGCGCTGGAGGCGGTCGCCTACGCGTACGCGGAGATGACCCGGCACCCGGGGACGGCCGGCTGGGAGAAGGCCGCCGGCAAGGGCGACCCGCTGCGGATGACCAAGACCTTCCACGTGGTGCCTCGCGGGGTGGCCCTGGTGATCGGCTGCAACACCTTCCCGACCTGGAACTCGTACCCGGGGCTCTTCGCCTCGCTGGCGACCGGCAACCCGGTGATCGTCAAGCCGCACCCGCGCGCCGTCCTCCCGCTCGCCGTCACGGTGAAGTACGCCCGGGAGGTGCTCGCCGAGGCGGGCTTCGACCCGAACCTGGTGCTGCTCGCTCCCGAGGCGCCGGGCGAGAAGCTCGCCTCGACCCTCGCCCTGCATCCGGCGGTCAAGATCGTCGACTTCACCGGCTCCACGGAGTACGGCGACTGGCTGGAGGAGAACGCCCGGCAGGCCACGGTCTACACCGAGAAGGCCGGCCTGAACACGGTGGTGATCGACTCCACCGACGACTTCGCCGGCATGTGCCGCAACCTCGGCTTCACGCTGACCCTGTACAGCGGCCAGATGTGCACCACCTCGCAGAACCTGCTGATCCCCCGGAACGGCATCGAGACCGACCAGGGGCACATGAGCTTCGACGAGGTCGCGGCGGGGATCGCCGGGGCGGTCGGGAAGCTCACCGCCGACCCGGCCCGCGGGGTCGAGCTGACCGGCGCGATCGTCAACGACGGCGTGCTGGAGCGGCTGGGCGAGGTGACCAAGGTCGGTGAGCCGGTGCTGGAGTCGCGGACCGTCGAGCACCCGTCGTTCCACGGTGCGGTGGTGCGTACGCCGACCATCGTCAAGCTGGCCGCCGAGGACACCGCGACCTACTCCCGCGAGTGGTTCGGGCCGATCTCGTTCGCCATCGCGACCGACTCGACCGAGCACAGCCTGGAGATCCTGCGGTCCACGGTGGGGGAGAAGGGCGCGCTGACCGCGGCCGTCTACTCGACGGCCGAGACGGTGCTGGACGCGGCCGAGGCGGCGGCCATCGACGCCGGCGTGCACCTGTCCTGCAACCTGACCGGCGGCGTCTTCGTCAACCAGTCGGCGGCGTTCTCCGACTTCCACGGCAGCGGCGCGAACCCGGCCGCCAACGCGGCCCTGACCGACGGCGCGTACGTGGCGAACCGGTTCCGCATCGTGCAGAGCCGCCGCCACGTCTGACCGGGTGCCCGGGCCCTTCCCTCTCGGGAGGGGCCCGTCCGCTCAGGCCGGGCGGCGCATCTGGAGTTCGCGCAGGGTCGGGATCTTCGGGTGCGGTACGCGGACGCCGGTGTCGACGAAACCGAGCCGCTGGTACGCCCGGTAGGCGCGGTCGTTGCCGACCACCACCTCGAGCATCAGCTCGGGTCGGCCGCACGCCCGGGACCAGGCAGCCACCTCGTCCACGAGCTGACCGAGCAGTCCGCTGCCGCGCCAGGTCGGGGTGATGTAGACGGCGTAGATGACGGTCAGGCCCGGTCCGTCGGGCATCACGGTGCCACCGGCGTGGCCGACGAACCGGCCGCCGGGGTCGGCGACGAACTGGGCCGTGTGGGTGCCGGTGGCGACCGAGGCGATCCGGGCCGCGTAGTCGGCGTGCGGCCGGGCGGCGGCCTCGGCGACGGTCTCCAGGAAGGCCAGCGGCGCGTCGGCGAGCATCTCCAGGCGGAGCGCCCGCATCCGGCCCGCGTCCTCGGGGCGCACCCGCCGGACGGTGGCCGTCCGGGCGGCGGGAATCGTCGGCGCACTCGTCATGTCGCATGCATACCGGACCCGGCGCCGGTCATCTCGTCCGGCCTGGATCCTGGCCGAAATATGCCCGATTTGTGGTCGTGCGCGGTCGTCACGCCTCGTGTAGCGTGCGATTTCGGTCACCGATTCAGCGGCCGTCGCCGATGGCCGAACCGGTGGTCCGGGCGCGGGCTCGGCCGGCGTCCGGGGGTTGTGGAACGCCGCGCACAGTGAGGAAGAGCGCCGTGGCACAGGGCACCGTGAAGTGGTTCAACGCCGAAAAGGGCTACGGCTTCATCGCCGTCGACGGCGGCCAGGACGTTTTCGTGCACTTCTCCGCGATCGAGATGGACGGCTACAAGGCGCTGGACGACGGCCAGCGGGTCGAGTTCGAGATCGCCCAGGGCCAGAAGGGCCCGCAGGCGGAGCGGGTCCGCGTCATCGCCTGATCTGCCGCCGCCGTTCCGGCGGCGGCACCACCCGATCGGGGGCTGCGGAACGGGCGCGCACCCGGGAAGATCATGAGCCGTTCCAGCACATCGCTGAGGAGGGTTCATGTCCGACCAGCCCCCGTCGGGTCCCGCGGATCCGTGGCCTCCGGCCGCGTCCGGTGACGCCCGGCCGGCCGATCCCACGTCGGCACCGCCGCCGCCGGCCACCGACCCGCTGAGGGCACCCGGCCAGGCCGCGTGGCCCGCTGCGGCCCCGCC
>NZ_QGGF01000301.1 GCF_003857015.1 Micromonospora globispora
ACGAGGAGCCGACCCCGATCCAGCGCGAGGCCATCCCGCCGCTGCTGGCCGGCCCACGCGGCCAGCCCGGCCAGCTGGACGGCGAGCAGCCGCCGGTCGCGCCACTGCCGGCGCCAGCTCCCGATGAGCAGGTAACCGGCCGGCAGCACTAGCAGCGTCCAGGGGGAGAGCACGGTCGGCTCGATCCAGAGGTCGACGGCCATCAGCAGGGCCAGCCCGGTCGGCCACCGGCGGACCACGGCGGCGACGAGCGGGTGCCGCGGGCGCGGCGCCGGGTGCGCGTGGCGGTGGCACAGTGCCACCAGCACCATCGCCGGCAGCATCAGCAGATGGCCGCCGAGCATCAGCGCGTTGTCCCCGACCAGACCGGCCCACCATGGCGGGAGCAACAGCAGGTACGGGACGTACATGGCCGCCACCATCTGGGCGGTGGCGGCCCGGCCGTGACCCCGGTGCCACATCCAGGCCGCCATGCCGAGCGACATGTCCGTCGCCATCACCAGCGCCCCCACGTCCGGCCGGGCCAGCGTGTCGGCGCCGTCCAGCAGCGTCCCGGCCACCCGCCACAGCGGGTCGAGCAGCAGCATGCCCACCACCATCGCCACGACCATCTCGGCGAGGTGTCGGGCCAGCCGGCGGCCGCCGCGATCCCTCTGCTTGGGTACGCGCACAGTCGTCTCCGTCATGCTCCCGACCCTGCCCGGACCGGCCACCTGGGCACAGGCGCGGGAGTCACGGAAAACTCGTGCGGTCCGCACGGTTCCGCCGTGACGTTCCGCAGGGGTGAACCAGAGCGGCGACGCCCCTAGGATCGGCGGGCATGACGGTCGACGGGGCGGACCGGCGACTGCGCCGAGCCCGGCAACTCACCCTGGCGTCGCTGGCGACCAATCTCTGGACCAGCCTGCTGCTGCCGGCGATCGGGCTGGCCCGGGAGCCGGACCCGGTCCAACTGGCCCTCGGCGCGGCCGGTGTCGTCGCGTTCGCCGCCGCCCAGACGGCGGTGCTGTACTCGGCGGTCACCCCCTGGCTCGCCGAGCGCCGACGGCGCCGCTTCCAGGCCGTCCTGGCCGTCGTGGCCGTGCTGACCGTGCCGCTCGTCGGGCCGGTCGCCGCCGGCACCTGGCCGACCTGGGCCTGGCTCGGCGCGTCGCTGGTCGGCATGTTCCCGCTGCTGCTGCGCCCGGTGACCGCCGCCGCCGCGACGGTGGGGGTGCTCGCGGTCTCCGTCGTGGTGGCGGGGTGGGCCGGCGTGGCGGTCCGCGACAGCCTGCTCATCACCGGCGGCGTCGGCGTCGCGGTCGCCGGTGTCACCTGGTTGCAGGTCTGGTTCTGGGACCTGCTCGTGGAGGCGCGCCAGGGCCAAGCCGCCCGGGCCCGGCTGGCGGCCGCCGAGGAGCGGCTGCGCTTCGCCCGCGACGTGCACGACCTGCTCGGCCACGACCTCACGGTCATCGCGCTGAAGGCCGAGCTGGCCGCCCGGCTCGCGCCGGTCGACGTCGGTCGCGCCGGTCGGGAGGCGGCCGAGGTGCAGCGGTTGGCCGGCTCGGCCCTGCACCGGGTACGCGAGGCCGTGCACGGCTACCGCGCCGTCGACCTGGCCGAGCAGCTGACCGCGGTGGGGGAGGTACTGCGCTCCTGCGGGGTGCGCTGCACGGTGGCGCAGCCCGACGGGGAAGTCCCGCCGCCGGTCGCCGCCGAGCTGGCCGCCGTGCTGCGGGAGGCCGGGACGAACGTGCTGCGGCACAGCCGGGCCGGCTGGTGCCGGATCGAGATCACCCGGGAGAACGGCATGGTGACGATGACCGTGAGCAACGACGGTGCGGTCGACGGCGGACCCGACGAGCACAGCGGGGGCCTGCGCGGCCTGGCCGACCGGCTCGCCGCCGCGGGTGGTGCCGTGCACGCCCGCCGGGAGGACTCGGTCTTCACCCTCGTCGCCAGCGTGCCGGTCGCCGCGTGATCCGGCTCCTGCTCGCCGACGACGAGGAGCTGATCCGGCTCGCCCTCGCCGCCCTGCTCGATCTGGAGGCCGACATCGAGGTGGTCGCCCAGGCGGCCGACGGGCGGGCGGCGGTGACCGCCGCGCTGGCCCAGCGGCCGGACGTCGCCGTCGTCGACCTGGAGATGCCGCCGCCCGGCGGGATCCAGGTCGCCGCCGAGCTGACCCGGGTGCTGCCCACCTGCGCGGTGGTGATCCTCACCGGTCACGGTCGGCCGGCCCACCTGCGTCAGGCGCTCACCGCCGGCGCCCGGGGCTTCCTGCCCAAGGGCGCTCCCGGCGGTGCGCTCGCCGACGTCATTCGCCGGGTCCACTCCGGGGCCCGGTACGTCGACCCGTCGCTCGCCGCCGACGCGCTCACCCTGCCCGAGTGTCCGTTGACGCCTCGGGAACTGGAGACGCTGCGGCTGGCCGAGTACGGCACGCCGGTCGCCGTCATCGCCCGGCGTACGCATCTCGCGGCGGGGACCGTCCGCAACCATCTCGCCGCCTGCGTGCAGAAGCTCGGGGCGGCCGGCCGGGCCGACGCGATCCGTATCGCGCGCGAGGCCGGTTGGCTGTGACCCCCTGGGCCAGGACAGACGGATAGCCTGACGGGCGTGCGTACGGTCGAACTGCTCTGCTCGCCGGAGCTGGAGGAGGCGGTACGCGCGGCCTGGGAGCGGCTGGCCGCCGCGGGGCTGCCCAGCCTGGCCCGCAACACCCATCCGACGAACCGGCCGCACCTCACCCTCGCCGCGGTGGACGAGTTCCCGCCCGGGGCCGAGGAGCGCCTCGCGGACCTCTGCGACGCCGCGCTGCCCGTCCTGGTCCGACCCGACCGGGTGGCGGTGCTCGACGGCAGCGCCCCGCTGGTCTGGCCGATCCGGCCGGTGCCTTCGTGGCCGCCCGCAGCTACGACGGTGCGAGTCGTACCGTCAGCCCGTTGACCCGGGCCTGACGGGCCGGAAGGCGACGGGGCCGGCCGCCCGACGGCGGACGGCCCCCGTCGTCGGTTCAGCGGTAGAAGCGGACGTAGTCGAACTCGGCGGTCACCGGCGGCTGGGCGCCTCCGTGGGCGACCAGGCCGATCCGGGGGGTGGTGTCGGCCGGGAAGGTCCACACCCCGCCCCACGTCCAGTGCTCGCCGTCCCGGCTGGAGCCGGCCCGGAACTCGTGCTCCCCGGTGACCGGGTCGACGTGGTGAGCCAGCCGCAGCCAGGTGGTGGTGGCCGGGGTGCCGACGATGTTGCCGCCGTACACCGTCCGGCCGGCGAAGGGGAGCTCGTAGCCGTACTCGACCTGCCGGGTGTTCCAGATCGCCACCTGGGTCAGCCGGGCGAACCGGTCGTCGTCCACGTACGCGACCATGCCCGCCTGCTGGTAGTTGCGGACCGTCTCCTCGCCGAGGTCGAGCGTCACCTTCGTCTCCGCCACGTAGTCGCCGGTCGGCGCGTCGCGCAGCAGCACGCCGGCGGTGTTGCCGGTGCCCACCAGGTCGGCCGACTCCACCGGCCAGCGCAGCGCGCCGTCGCCGACCGTCGCCGCCGGGTTGGGCCGGATCCACTGCCAGGCCGGGTCGAGCCCGTCGGCGAACTCGTCGGAGTAGTCGGGCAGGAGCGGGCCGGCCGTCGGTTCCGGCACGGTCCGGTCTACCGGTTGGTACAGCTCGGCCGCGGTCACGTTGTCGAACTCCGCTCGGCCGTCCCGGGCCACCAGCGTGAATTCGCCGTCGAGGGACCACCCCAGCCGGGCGGTGACGACGGCCAGCTGGTCGCCGAGACGGGCCGGGCTCAGTTCCGCGACGAGCTGGTCACCGCGTACCTCGACGGCCAGGTTGTGCACCTCGCCGGCGGTGAAGGCAGCCGGCAGGGGCGCGCTTGCGGCGGGCCCACCGGGAGCGCGGACCACGAGCTGGCCGCTCTCGGCGTCCACCAGGATGGTGACGCGCTCGCGATCCCGCCCGCCCAGCGCGAATCCGGCGGAACCGGCGCCGGTCAACCGAACGTCGGCCTCCGCCCGGACGTCGGCGTCGATCACCGTACGGCTGGCGAGCGTGCCGGTGCCGCTGACCCTGCCGTCGGTGACCTCCCAACGGCCGGCGGTGATGCGCCACCCCGAGAGTCCGGAGTCGAAGCGTTCGTCGAGCCGGGCGGTGGTGACCGGGGCGGGCTGCGGCCCTTCCGACGGACCCGCGCCGGCGTTCACCGTGGGCCAGCTGTCGACCCAGTCCAGCCGGTCCATCAGCATCGGCCGCTCGTTGATGCCGAACGGCTCGTCCAGGTACGGGTCGGCGCGGTCGATCGCGTGGTAGACGATCCAGTCCTGGCCGGACAGGTCGGTGAGGAAGCCGTTGTGGCCGGTGCCGATCCAGCGGTTGCCGTTCTGGGTGAGTACCGGCGTGCCGCCGGCCCGGGACACGTCCAGCCGTAGGCCGTCCCGGTCGACGAACGGGCCACGTGGGCTCCGGGACCGGCCCACGTGGACGGAGTAGCCGGTGGCCGGGCCGGCGCAGCAGTTCGCGGTGGAGGCGAAGAGGTAGTACCACCCGTCGTGGCGCAGCACGTAGCTGCCCTCGAACTTGTTGTCGATGGCGACCATGCTCGGCGTGCCGACCGCGCGCAGCCCGTCGGCGGTGAGCTCGGTGACCGAGATGCCGCCGTAATAGCTGCCGAAGTAGAGGTAGTTCCGGCCGTCGACGTCGGTGAACTGGCTCGGGTCGATGGTCCAGAGATAGCCGCCACCGCCACCGCCGCCGGGGCGCGGGGCGACCACGGGCTCGTCGGCGAAGGTCCAGGGGCCGATCGGGGTGGGCGCGGTGGCCGCCCCGATGGCGGTGTCGAAGGTGTCTCCGGAGACGGTGGTGTCGGTGACGGTCACGTACATGACCCAGCGGCCGTCGACCCGGCGCACGTCGGGGGCCCAGAACGCGGCGCCCGGGGCGGCCCAGGACGGGCGCTGGTCGGGGGCGAAGGCGTCCCCGACGTACGTCCAGTCGACCAGGTCGGAGGAGCGGGCGGTGGGTACCCGGTGCGCCTGCTTCTCGCCCTCGCGCAGCGGGTCGGAGGTGCCGTAGGCGTACCAGAAGCCGTCGTCGCCGCGGACGACGACCGGGTCGGCGAAGGTGTCGGCGAAGTCGGCGGAGATCGGGTTGCGGTAGCGGTCGGGCCCGGCGCCGGCGACGGCCGGCGCGGACGCCGGTGCCGCGAGGAGCAGACCGAGTACGGCGGCGAGCACGCCGCCGCGGTGGAGGTGTCCCATCAGACCTGCCTCGGGTCGGTGTCGACAGAGGTCACTGCGGTCTCCCGTTTCTACAACGTTGGATACAACGATGTAAAGAGCGGCGGCACCGGTCGGCCGCCGCCGAAATGTCGCCGTGCCAGCATTGGCGCATGACCACGACCAGCACCGACGGCCGCGCCATGGCCGGCCTCGCCGCGCTGCTCGCCGACACCACCCGGGCCAGCTTCTGCCTGGCCCTGCTCGACGGACGAGCCTGGACGGCGGGTGAACTGGCCCGCGCCGCCGGCGTGGCGCCGTCGACCGCCAGCGACCACCTCACCCGCCTGGTCCGCGGCGGACTGCTGGTGGAGGAGCGGCAGGGCCGGCACCGGTACGTCCGGCTGGCCAATCCCGCGGTCGCCCAGCTCATCGAAGACCTGGCCGGCCACGCCCCGGCCGCGCCGGCCCCGCCGCGTACGCTGCGCGCCGCCTCGGCCGGCGCCGCCCTGGCGTACGCCCGGACCTGCTACGACCACCTGGCCGGCCGGCTCGGCGTGCAGCTGTACGACGCCCTGCTCACCCGCGGCTTGCTGGACCGGACGGCCGGCCTGGCCCTGACCCCGGCCGGGCTGACGTGGCTGGCCCGCCTGGAGGTACCGGTCGAGCCGCTGCGGGCCGCTCGGCGACCCCTGGTGCGGGACTGTCTCGACTGGAC
>NZ_QGGF01000071.1 GCF_003857015.1 Micromonospora globispora
GAGAGGCCGGTCACGAGCTGGTCGAGCGGGCCGGGCGCGGAATCGTGCTCACCCCGGCCGGCCAGGTGCTGGCCAGCCACGCGAAGGACGTGCTGCTGGGATACCGCAGACGGGGTCACGTGCAGCGCCGCGGCGGCGGCGGTGACGCTGCCGCGCAGCGCGACCTCGTGCAGCACGCGGAGCCGGCGTACGTCAAGATCCATGTAGCTACGCTACAACAGCGATGAAGAACATTGAACTGGTCCTTAAGCGTTCGCTCGGGCAGCGTAGCCGGCATGAAAGCATCGCACCGACTTCTCGCCGTGCTCGTCGCCGCCATTTGGGGCGTCAACTTCGTCGCCATCGAGCTGGGCCTGCGCGACCTGCCGCCGCTCGTGCTGACCGCGCTGCGCTTCGTCGCGGCGGCGGTGCCGCTGGTCTTCCTGGTGCCGCGCCCCCGCGCCCGGCTCCGCTACGTGGTCGCCTACGGGCTGGTGCTCGGCGTCCTGAAGTTCGGCGCCCTCTTCACGGCGCTCGCGGCTGGCATGTCCGCCGGTCTGGCCTCGCTGGTGCTGCAGGCGCAGGCGCTGATGTCGGTGCTGCTGGCGGCGGCGGTGCTGGGCGAGCGGCCGGCGCGGGCGCAGGTGGCCGGCGTACTGGTCGGATCGGTCGGGATCGGCGTGCTGGCGATCGGCAGCGGCGGCCACGCCACGGTGATCGGCTTCGTGCTGACGCTGTTCGCGGCGGCCAGCTGGGCCGTGGCAAACCTGGTCATGCGGGCCAGCGGCGAGACGCGACCGCTCTCGCTGCTGGTCTGGTCGAGCCTGGTGCCGCCGTTGCCGCTGCTCGGCCTGGCCGGCGTGGTCGACGGCGGACAGGCGGTGCTGGATGCGATCACCGGCCTGTCGTGGCGCGGGCTGCTCGCCGTGGCGTACGTCGCGTACGTGTCGACCCTCGTCGGCTTCGGGATCTGGAACCGGCTGATCGCCCGGTACTCGATCGCGCGGGTGGTGCCGTTCAGCCTCCTGGTGCCGGTCTTCGGGCTCAGCGCGGCGTGGCTGTTGCTCGACGAGCCCGTCGGCCCGACGGAACTGGCCGCGGCCGCCATCGTCCTCGCCGGGCTGGCGCTGGTGGTCCGGCGTTCCACGGCGGACCGCAACAACGCCACGGCTGCGAGTGAGGGCCGCGAGCCCGAGTACGCCCCGGCCGCGACTGCCTAGTCCGCGGCTAGGGCTCGTCGCTGTCCGTCGTCCGCGACTACAGCCAGCACGGGCGTGCCTCCCCGGCGTTGTCGACGCCCGCCACTGAGTCGGCTCAGGTGTTCGTGACGCGGGTGCCTCCGCGCTTCTTCGGGGGTGGCGCGGTGGACTCGCGCACCACCAGCTGCACCGGCATGACCTCGTCGACGGTAGCGGCCGCCTCGTCCACGAGCTGGCGCATGAGCGCCTCACCGGCGCGGTGTCCTTGGCAGAGCACGTCCTGGCGCACCGTCGTCAGGCCGAGAGCTTCCGAGAGGACGTGGTCGTCGACTCCGATGACGGACAGGTCCTGGGGTACGGCCAAGCCCGACCGCCGGGCAGCGGCCATGACGCCGAGGGCCATTTCGTCGGATGCGGCGACGACCGCGGTGGGGCGGGACGGGCCGTTCAGGACCGCCATGATGTCGCGGGCCGCCCCGACGGCCGTCCAGTCGGACTCGATGACCCACTCCGGCGGGCAGCCCAGCCCCCGCTCGGCCAAGGTGTCCGCGAACGCCCGGGCCCGGTCCTGGGGGGTCTGCAGGTCGGCGCTGGCGTCCGGCACGCCGCCGACGTAGGCGACGTCGGTGTGCCCGAGGTCCAGGACATGGCGCACCGCGATCCGCATCGCCTCCTTGTCGTCGATCCGCACGCACGACCAGTCGCGGATCCGGTGGCCGATCGTGACGACCGGCAACCCGAGACGCTCGATGAGCGCCTGCTCCTGCTCGTCGAGCGCGGTCGCCAGGACGATCACGCCGTCCACGCGCTTCCAGAGCATGCTGTGGCTCAGGTGCAGCCGAGTGCCGAAGGACTCGCCCTCAAGGTCGATCAGCAGGACGTGGTGGTCGTGGCGGCGCAACGCCTTTTCGATCCCGCTGATCACCGTGGCGAAGAACCACCGGGCCAGGAACGGCACGACGACGGCCACGACCTTGGTGCGCCCGCTGGCGAGGGACGACGCGGTCGGGGACGCGACGTAGTGCAGCTCAGTGGCGGCCTGCACGACGCGGGCGCGCGTCTGCGGGCTGACCCGGTCGAGACCGCGCAGCGCGCGTGACACCGTGGCGACCGATACACCCGCCGCCCTGGCTACATCGTTGATGGTGCTCATGACAGCCAGGCCTAGAGCTGGATCTTCCGCCGTGCGCGGGCTGCCAGGAGCAGCAGCACGACGAGCACCGCGAGCAAGAGCGCGGACAGGCCGGCGGCCTGCCCGCGCAGCTCCAGCAGGACGGTCTGGATGAACGCCATCACGGTGAAGAAGCCCAAGATGCCGATAAGCATGTCCAGGCGCTGGGCACGGGCACGTGGGTGGCTGCCCGTCCCGCTCCCGGGGTTGAAGATGCCCATGGCGTCCTCCGTCGCCGCCGTCAGCCCTTGACGCCGCCGGCGGTCAGGCCGGAGACGATGGCGCGCTGGAAGAACAGCACCATGATGATGAGTGGCACCGTGACGATGGTCCCGGCGG
This sequence comes from Micromonospora globispora, assembly GCF_003857015.1. GTDB lineage: Bacteria > Actinomycetota > Actinomycetes > Mycobacteriales > Micromonosporaceae > Micromonospora > Micromonospora globispora. The sequence goes on from NZ_QGGF01000071.1 coordinate 2,689, forward strand.
CCATGACGGCCGTGTACGGCTCTTGGTGTGGTTGGGCACCGGTGAAGCTCGCGATGGCGACAGTGACCGGCTGGGTGTTGGCGGTGGCGAACTGGGATGACAGCAGGAACTCGTTCCAGGAACTGATGAACGCCAGGATCGCGGTGGTGAACAACCCGGGCGCTGCCAGCGGGAGCAAGATCTTGCGGAACGCCTGGCCCTGGGTGCAGCCGTCCATGCGCGCAGACTCCTCAAGCTCCCACGGCATCTCGGAGAAGAACGCAGTCAAGGTGTAGACGGTGAGTGGGAGCGCGAAGGAGATGTTGGGGATGATCAGCGCCTGGTAGTTGTACCCCGTCAGCCAGCCCCACGAGGAGAACATCTGGAACAGCGGGGACACCAGCGCGACACCGGGGAACATCGAGGCCCCGAGGATGAAGCCCAGGACGAGGTACTTACCCGCGAAGTTCAGCCGGGAGATCGCGTAGGCGGCGAAGACGCCGACCAGCATGGCCAGCGCCGTCGTGACGACCCCGATGATGAGGCTGTTGAGCAGCGCATGGGCGAAGTGGTTGCCACGGTCGGTGGAGAACGCCGTCTGGAAGTTGTCCAGCGTCACGTGCGTCGGCCACGGGGTGGTGTCGAAGGTGTAGCCCACGTCGCGGAACGCTGTGACGATCATCCAGTAGAACGGCGCCAGGCCCCAGACGACGATGAGCAGCAGGCCGGTGTAGCCGCGGATGTTGCGCCAGCGTCCGCTCTCGACGTGGTGCTCGCGGGTGACCGTGGCCCTGGGTGTGACGGTGGCGATGGCCATGGCTGTCAGTTCCCTTCCACGGTGGACTCGACCGTTGCGTTCTTGGGCAGTACCGGCTTCTCGCCACGCTTGCCCTTCGGCGGACGCTGCACGACGTCGGCGCCGCCGAACCGGATGAACAGGAACGCGACGAGCGCGATGACGAGGAACACGATCGTCGAGAGCGCCGAGGCGCTGTGGAAGCCCTCGCGGATCTGCTTGATCACGAGGATGGACAGCGTTGTCGTCGCATGACCGGAGCCACCGCCACCGCCGGTGAGGATGTAGGGCAGGTCGAAGATGCGCAGCACGTCGAGCGTGCGGAACAGGATCGCCACCATCAGCGGCACCTTGATCATGGGCAGGGTGATCCGGGTGAACGTCTGCCAGCGCGACGCCCCGTCGATCTGGGCGGCCTCGTAGACGTCGGAGCCGATCAGCTGCAGGCCGGCGAGGATGAGCAGGGCCATGAACGGCGTGGTCTTCCAGACATCGGCGAAGATGACCGCGAAGCGCGAGGGCCACGTGTCACCGGTCCAGAGCAACGGGTCGACGCCGACGAAGCCGAGCAGGTGGTTGGCAATGCCGTCGTACGCGAAGATGAAGAACCACAGCTTCGCGGTGACCGCGGTCGGGATGGCCCACGGCACGAGAATCGCGGCGCGGACCAGGCCGCGGCCGCGGAACACGCGGTTCATGATGGTGGCGAACCACAGGCCGAGAACCACCTCGATCGCCACCGAGACGACCGTGAAGAACACGGTGACCCCGAGCGCTGGCCAGAACAGCGACCCGATGTTGCCCGGCGGACAGGTGCTGGTGCCCGTCGCGGTGCCGCACTGCGCCAGCAGCCAGTGCTTGTAGTTGTCCACGCCGGCGAATCCGCCCTCGACGAACATCCCGGTGGCCTTGTCCAGGCCCGAATCGTTCTGGAAGGACAGGAAAATCGCCTTGACCAGCGGGTAGACGATCACGACGCCGAGGAGGACGACCGTCGGCGCCACGAGGAAGAGCGCGCGGCGGCCCTGGCCCGCGTTCAGCCCCTTCCTCCTCTGCTCGTGACGCGGGCTCGTGCGCCTCGCCTCTGCGCCCTCGACGGTGGTGCTCATGTGGGCCTCCTTGCCCAAAGGTGCGGCTCAGATACCGCACTGAAGCCTGCCGAGCGGGGTCCTGGTTGCGGGACCGGGCGGCTTGCCCGGCCCCGCACCCGAGGGGAGTAGTGCAGGTCAGTGGGACGCCGAGGCGATCGCTGACTGCATGTCCTTGATCGCCTGATCGACCGGCTTGTCACCCTTCATCGCGGCGTAGGCGTTGTCCTCGATCGCGGTCGTCACCGCCGGGTAGAAGGGTGTGACCGGACGGGGGACGGCATTCTCGATCGAGGTCTTCAGCGTCGGCAGGTAAGGGGCCTTGGCGACGAGGGCCGGGTCGTCGTACATCGAAGCCACCACCGGCGCCAGGGAGCCCTTCTCCATGAAGAACTTCTGCTGGGCGTCCTCCTCGATGAACTTCAGGAAGTCGAAGGCCGTCGCCTTGTGCTTGGAGTAAGCGCCGATCCCCTCGCTGTGGCCACCGAGGCTGGACGCGCCGGGGCCGCTCACACCGGGCAGGGGAGCCACGGCGAACTTGTCCTTCACGACCGAGGAGCCGTCCGTCTTGGCCAAGTTGTACACATAGGGCCAGTTGCGCAGGAACAGCAACTTGCCGGACTCGAACGCCTGGCGGCCCTGCTCCTCCTGGAAGGTGATGGCCTCCTTGGGGATGTCACCGTTCTTGTAGTGGTCGGCGAGCATCTGCAGGCCCTTGACCGACTCGGGGGAGTCGACGGTGGGCTTGCCCTGGTCGTCGACGATCTTGCCGCCAGCGGTGTTGATGGCCTCGGCGGCATTGACCGTCAGGCCCTCGTACTTCGCGAACTGGCCCGCGTAGCACCCCATGTTCTTCTTCTTGGCGATGCTGCACATGCCCCACATCTCGTCCAGCGTCTTGGGCGGGGTGGGAACGAGGTCCTTGCGGTAGTAGAGCATGCCACCGTCACTGGCGAACGGCGCGGCGTAGAGCGTGCCGTTGTAGGTCGCGGCGGCCACTGTCGGCTTGAGCAGCTTGCTGGTGTCTAGCGCGAACTTGTCCTTGAGCGGCACGAGCCAGCCCTTGGCGGCGAACTCGGCCGTCCACACCACGTCGGTGGTGACGATGTCGTAGCTCGGGTCCTTGGCCTGCATGTGCTGCACGATGTCGTCGTGCTGCTGGTCGGCCTGGTCGGACTGCTCCTTGAGCGTGACCTTCTCGTTGGGGTGCGCGGCGTTCCACTTCTCGATGGTCGCCGACCAGACGTTGCTGTTGTCCTTGCCGGTCACGAACGTGATGGGACCTCTGGAGTCGGCCCCCTGCGCTGCGCTGTTGCTGTCGCTCGACGAGCCTCCGCCGCACCCCGCGGTGGTGAGGGCCACAGCTGCAGCCGCTGCGAGCACCGCGTGGACGCGGCGCCTTCTCTTCTGCTGGGCCATCCGCCCGCCTCCTATCGTTGGCGTGTCAGGGGTCGATCGCCTTGACACTGTGATCTCCGACACGGAGTAAAAGCGCTTGCGCACCGACTCGCAACCGGTGGCGGTGCGGCAGCCGATAACGATTGGATAACCACCGCAGGCGGGGTGGAGCTGGTGGCGGACTTGCCATGCGCCATCCCGTGAGGTGCAAACCTTGTGCCGGATGGAGCTGTCGATCTTTGATCCCGGCATCAGCCAGGCGCGCCCCATGATGGCAGCACGCTGCACCCATGCCCGGATGCACCACCGCCTCGTCCGGCAACTCCCCGCGGCCGCGCGGGAACCTGCCGGCCCGGATGTAGAACTTCAGCAGCAGCGCGAACCTTATCTTGAGTTCGTAGAGCGATCATGGCTCTGAGCTTGGTGTATGCCAGGTGGACAGTGTCGTTCACGGAGCCTTTCGGCCCGTGCTCGGCATCTTGGGGATTCCTCGCACCGGCGTCGCAACAGACGCCCTGCTGCTTCGCGACGCGAACTCCTCGCGCCGCCAACCCAGGTAGGCGGCCGCGTCCCACTTGCTGACGCTGGCGGCGATCCACGCCTGCCGCTCGGCCACAATGGCGCCGAGCGCGTCGACGTCGACGGCGTCCAACTGCCGGCAGTCCCACAGCGGCCATTCCTTGTACCAGCCCGGTGTCCCCGTCGGGCACCGGGTAGACGTTCAGCTCGTCGATCTCCCGCTGGTGCCGGCGCAACGCCGCCAGGCCGGCCTCGCACCACCGGCGCAGCGCGGCATCGTCGAGGCACTCCAGCAGGGCGAACAGCGTACTGGCGTCCCCTGACAGCGACCCCTCAGCGGCTCGCCTCCGCCACCAGCGGGATGCCCTCGCGGTAGGTCGACACCGCCGGAGCCCAGCCCAGCTCGCGCCTGGCCTTCGCGTTGGAGACACGCATCGAGGTGGTCACGATCGCATGCAGGTACGGGATCGCCCGCAGCATCCAGGTGGGCACCCGCCACGGTCGGCGCATGCCGAGCTCGGCCGCGAGCGCGTCCAGGTAGTCGGCCCAGCGCACCGGCTCGTCGTCGACGATGTTGTACGCCTGTCCGGCGCGCCCCTTCTCCAGCGCGGCCACGGTCGCGGCGGCGGCGTCCTCCAGGTAGATGAAGTTGACGAACCCGCCGCCGGACGAGGGCACCGGCAACCGGCGCTTGCGCACCAGGTTGATGATCATCCGGGTGAAGCTGTCCTGGCCGTAGAAGGCGCCGTAGCGCAGCGCGATGCCCTCCATCTCGTCGGCCGAGAACACCTGCTCCTCGGTGGAGCGAATGGCCGTGACCCCGTCTGCGAGCGGGCCGGGCTGCGGTTCGGCGAACGGGTCGTCCTCGGTGATCACGTGCGGGCCGTGGTCGCGGTAGCCGTACCCGAGCACGATCGACTGGGTGAGGAAGCGGTGGGCGCCGACGGCGCGGGCGGCCGCGAGGAGGTGGGCGGTTCCGGTGGTACGCAGGGCGTTCGTGCCCTGCATCGCCTCCCGCATTTTCGTGGTGCCCAGCGCGGTCAACTGGTGCATGACCGCGTCGGCCCGCACGTCGCGCACGGCGGCGAGCAGGTGCTCGCGGTCCAGCACGTCGGCCACCACGGCCTCCGCGCCGGCGGTGCGCAGCCGCTCGGCGTTGGCCTGACTGCGGGTGATGCCGACGACCTGGTGGCCGGCGGCGATGAGCTGCCGGGTGAGCGGTGTACCGACGGCGCCCGAGGCGCCTGCGAGCAGTACTCTCATGGCTTCGGTCCCTTCGTGCAGGTCTCACCCGTGGGACGGGGCACCGGCCGGGCATGTGGCGACCTGGCGGTGTGGTACCTCGCACAGCGGGCGTCGCCCCTGGTAAATGCCCCGCCGGTCAGCTGATTGGCTACCCACCCCGGGGATCAGGCAACCTTGCCAGGTTGCCGGCGTGAGCGGCGCCGGTGACCTGACCGCCTTCGTTGAGGCGTCACGTTTCAGCAGCGGCTCGGTGTTAGGCGAGGCCAGGCCGTGTTGGCGTCCATTCCAGCCACAGCTTACGCTCGTCTCGCACGACGCCCAACCGGTAGTCCGCCGGTAGGAGTTCATCGGGGAACGAGACGGCGGCGAATGGGTTGTCGAACCTGAGGATCGACGGGTTGTCGGACTGCCACGGCCTCCAGCCGCGAAGGGCGACCACACAGGACAGCTCCTGATGTTTGCCCGCTGGGCGCTCTCGGTTTCTGCCGAAGAAGCCGTTGTTGGCGCGCTTGACTTCGCCGGAGTTGACCAAGAACTGTTCTCCCAGCAGGGCGTCCTCGAACTGGTCAACGGTGCACGCCGAGTCCCAGGCACCAACGAAGATCGCGAGCGGTTTGCCGCGTGTGTCGTACCGCTTCTGCACCTTCTTTTCGAGTGCAGACCGCAGCCGCAGGAAGGAATCCACGAAGCCGCCGATTGCCTGACCGGTGCCGACCATCCGGTCCGTTGGCTCCGGCGGCGAGCTTGAACGTCGACGTAAGAAGCGGAAGCGGAGCTCAATCCCGTCCGCCGGCTCGATCAGTGCCCACTGGGCGTCGGTCAAGTCCGAGGGGTAGCCAATACGAGCAGACATCAGCGTGACCCTGCCGGCCGGATCGTTGATGTCACGTCACCACGCTGTCCACATCAGACCAGCTCGAACAGGCACTTAGGCGGGCGAGCCGGTGAGATCGGCCATTACTTGACGGAGGGTTGTGGCGAAGCTGACGGGTTGCATGAAGTGGCCGAGGTGGCCGCCTGTGATCGGGGTGCAGGGGATGTTCAGCCGGCGGGCGAGCTCGCGCGCGCTCTGACCGTAGAACGTGGAATCGCTCGCCACACCTGCCAGCACGGCGATCGGCGCGCCGGTGCGGGCAAGCCGCGCGATGTTCGGCAGGTAGCTGACCGCATGGGGCAGCTCGTGCCGCAGAGAGAAGGCGCGTTCTTCGGTTCCGCCCGAGAACGGAGGTATGGCCGGTGGGATAAACCCCTCACCCGGGCCGCTTCCGGCATGCACCGCGGTCATGAACTGGGCGAAGGCGGCCTCCGTGTCGTCGGCGTGGGTGATCTGGTCGAAGAACGTACGCCAGGTAGGCGCATCGGTCAGGAGTTCGATCATGATGGGTTCGTGCACGATCAGCGCCTGAACGAGGGAGGGATGGCGTGTCAGCAGGTCGACGGCGATGACCGCGCCATAGCTCGTCCCGAAGACGGTCGACCTTCCGCCAGCCACGTGGTCCAAGAGTTGGGCGGCGAGGTCGGCCTGGTCCGACACGGTGTTGTCACGGTCGCGCGGACCGGAGCTACGGCCATGGCCGGGCAGATCGTAGGTGATGACGGTCCAGCGATCGGCGAGTTGGCTGTCCAGCGCCTGGTAGACGGCTGACACACCCGGTCCACCCGGGATCAGCAGCAGCGGTGGGCCGCTGCCATGGATCTCGTAGAAGATCTCCGCGTCGCGATGCGGGAACAGGCCCACGACTACCCCGCTTTCCTCTCGGCAATGACTGGTCTAGAGCTTGCCCTTGATTTCGGCGTTCATCAACGTCTCTTCTTAGGCCAGCCGAAGGCCGAGCTACGACGTGGGAAAGAACATCAACGGCTGTATTCATCGTCACCGACACGCTCGGCCTCCTCATCGCCGTCAGCGACGTCGCGGCCAGCGGGCAGGACGCAACGGCGCCAACTTCGCCCCGCTGTGCACGTACCTGGCCACCCCGATCGGTTCGTCTTCGACGCCGGCTTCGCCAGCAAGCTCGTTGGCCCGCCGTCTCACCCGTGGCAAGCCAGCCAGCCGTCACCCCGCTGGCGCGAGCCCGGCACATCGACATAGCGCACATCTCAACCACGCTCTTAAGTAGACGATTTAGGTCCTTGTGCCAGTCGTCGTCCGCGAAGAAGGGCCGCTCGGGTCAGTCTCTCTCTCCCTCCCCCCGCCCGGCTCCTCCGAGCCCCAGTCGACGGTGGTACTTGCGTCGAGGTTCGGTTGTGCGGCCACGGGCAGCCACACGCGCATGGTGGACCGGCCCCGTTCGGCCCAGTCGTGGTACGGGATGAGAGGGACGTCGATCGACACCGAGGGCGCCGGCTCCAGTGAGTGCTCGGCGTAGGGCCAGGCCAGGCCACGTCCAGGTTCCGCGGCCGCCGCGACGAGACGCACCAATGGTTGGCCATTGCGGTCGTCGACGGGCGCCGCAACGTCGATCCGGATGTCTGCGACGTCGCTGACAGTTCCGTGGCTCGCGAGGTCCAGGTCGATGGATTCGAGGCAGTAGACCTCGGGCCCCCGTTCGACGGCGACACAGCCGCGCACCGCGTCGATGCTGGGATCGGGGTGGGTCAGGCGCGGCCGCATCGGCAGGACGAGCTCGACCACGTCCCCGGTGTGGAAGGCGCGGCGCACGGCGGCCCACCCCTTGTTCGCCTCTGTGGTGATGACCTCACCGGCTGCCGTGGTCACCACCAGCTCGGTTCCGTCGGCCCACTGGGGCACGCGGATCGAGAGGGTCCATGGGTCAGCGGCGTCCCGTGTCGCGGTGAGGCGAACGCATCCAGAGCGGGGGTAGTCGGTCTGTACGTCGAGGGCGACGAGCTCACCATTGTCCAGCCGGGTCTGGATGCTGCAGCTGGCGAACTGGTGGAGCTGGAGGCCTTGAGCGTCGGCCGTGGCGACCAGCGCGTCGAGGCTGGCGAAAGTGCGTGCGACGTTCGGGGGGCAGCAGGAGACCCCGAACCAGGGGGCCCGGAGGGAGGACTCGGCGCGCAGTGAGGCGGTGTCCGGGTCCGGGACAGCCCCGGGGGTCCGCTGGTGCAGGGTGTTGGCGTAGTAGAACGCGGTCCCGGACGCCGAGGGGGACGTGGCGACCACGTTGTAGAGCGTCCGCTCGATCAGGTCGCCGTACTGGGTGGCGCCGCGGGCCAACAGCAGCCGCCAGCTGAACATGATCGAGGCGATGCTGGCGCAGGTCTCGGAGTAGGCCCGGTCCGGCGGGAGTACCCAGTCCTCGCCGAACGCTTCGTCCTGGTGGTGGGAGCCCTGACCTCCGGTGATGTACGTGCGCCGGGCCACCGTATTGTCCCATTGGGTGACCAGGGCGGAGAGAAGGTCGTCGTCACCGGTCTCGACCGCGACGTCCACCGCGCCGGCCGCCAGATAGTTGGCCCGGACGGCGTGGCCACGCAGCACCGTGGCCTTGCGCACCGGGATGTCGTCCTGGAAATACTGCTGGCCCCACTCGATCGGACGCAGCGTGCCGGTGCCGCGGCGGGTGACGAACAGCTGGGCCTGCCGCAGGTAACGCTGCTCGCCGGTGGCGCGAGCCAACTCCGCCAGACCGACCTCGACCTCGGCGTGCCCGCACACGCTCTGGATGCCCTCGGGGCCGAAGACCTCGCAGACCAGGTCGGCGGCGCGGCAAGCGATGGCCAACAGGCCGTCGTCGGCGTCCGGTCGGGTGCGGGCTCGCGCCACGGCGGCCTGGAACAGGTGGCCGAGGCAGTACAGCTCGTGGCCCCACTCCAGGTCGGACCACCGCGGTGCCTGCCCGGGCCGCCCGAAATTGGTGTTGAGGTACCCGTCGGGTTCCTGGGCCCGGGCGACGCGGTCGACCAGGTTCCGGAAGGCGCCTTCCAGCTCGTCGTCGCCGGTGCGGCCGATCTCCCAGGCCAGCGCCTCGAGGTACTTGTAGATCTCGGAGTCGGAGAACTCGCGCCCGCGCCGGCCCTCGGCCAGGGAGCCGTTGGCAGCGAGGTCGAAGTTTGCGATCCAGCCTTCACGCTCGAGCCAGTGACCGATGTGCGGCAGAGTGTGCTGGCGGTTGACCGACTGGCGCTGTGCCCAGAAGCCCCCGGTGATGTGGACCTCGTCCAAGCCCAGCGGGCGCAGTCGCCCGGTCCTGGGGGCCGCGGGGACGAACCCGGCCCGATGGTGGGCGGGCCTTGGATCTGTGATGGTCATCGTGGGGTTCATCCTTTGAAGGCGCCGGACATGAAGCCGCGGACGTAGTGACGTTGCAGGAGCAGGAACAGGACGATGCAGGGCAGGGCCAGCACGACGACCCCGGCTTCCGTGGCCCCGTAGTCGATGACTCCCTGCACCTGGACGCGCAGGTTGGAGACGGCCAGCGGCAGGGTGAATCTGTTCGAGTCGTTGATCAGGATCAGCGGGGCCATGAAGTCGTTCCACGTCGTCAGGAAGGCGAAGAGACCGACGGTGATCAGTCCGGGCTTGACCGCCGGTAGCAGCACCCGCCACAGCGCGGCCCAGGAGGAGCAGCCGTCGACGAGGGCCGCCTCGTCCAGCTCGCGGGGGATCGCCTCGAACGAGATCCGCATCATGAAGGTGGAGAACGGCAGCTGGAACATCGTCAGGACCAAGGCCACGCCGAGGAGCGAGTCCTGCAGGCCCAGCTGGTTCAGCAGGACGTAGAGCGGGATCAGCATGGTTGCGTACGGAACCATGAGGATCGCCAAAGTGGTCAGGAACAGCACGTTCTTGCCGGGGAAGGTGAACCGGGCGAACGCGTACCCGCCCAGCAGCGAGATCGCCAGCGTGAGGACGACGGTGGTCAGGGAGACGAATGCCGAGTTGACGAGGTACTGCCAGATGCCGGCCTGATAGTCCGCCAGCGTGCGGTAGTTGCCGAAGCCCCACCCGTCGGTCTGGTTGGTGCCGGCGTGCGGCGAGACGGATGCGGCGGCTGTCCAGCCCAGCGGGAACAGGAAGATGACGGCCAGACCCCCCGTGAAGATCCAGTACGGCGTGCGAAAGACCAGACCCGCGATGCTTGTCGTGGGGGGATGGCGCACGGGACCAGACCTTGCCGGTGTTGCCTTCCCGATGGCGGCGCCGTCGCCCCGCGAGGAACGGTCGGACTGGCCGGTATCCGGGTCGTTAGCGGCATGAGCGCTGGCGGGGGTTGGTGCGTGGCTGCTCATGTCGCTCTCACTTCTCGTCCGGGTTATGGAAGGCCCGCAGCTGCATGGCATTGATGACGACCAGGGCGATGAGGGCGATGACCGAGAGCGCGGCGGCCACTCCCAGGTCGTTCTGTCCCTGGAACGCCATCGTGTAGATGAGCTGAACGACGGTGATGGTGCTGTTGTCCGGGCCGCCCTTGGTGAGGATGTAGAACTGCTCGAAGGCCAGCAGGGAGCCGGTGACGCACATGATGGTGGTCAGCGCCAGCGTCGGCCTCAGCAGCGGAAGGGTGATCCGCCGAAACGTCTGCCACCGGGACGCGCCATCGATCCGCGCTGCCTCGTAGAGCTCGGCGGGGATGCCTTGCAGGCCCACCAGCATCAGGAGCATGTAGAAGCCGGCGAAACGCCAGACGATGAGAAACACCGTGGAAAACAGGGCGGCGTTGGGGCTGCCGAGGAATGTCCAGCCGAGCTTCTCCATCAGGTCCGCGGCGGGCCCGGCGAACGGCGAGTAGAGCACGTAGAACAGCAGGGACGCGGAGGCGAGACCAAGGGAGCTGGGGATGAGGAAGGATGCCCGCAGCAGGCCCTTCCAGCGGCTGGACTCCTGCACCAGCAGGGCCAGGCCCAGGCCGAGCGCTATGAGCAGGGCGGTGGCCAGGACGGTGTATTTGAGCGTGAAGACCACCGAGTCGGCGAAGAAGCGGTTGTTGAAGACTTTGGTGTAGTTGTCCGGGGCGTTGACGCCCTGGTCACCGGTGAGCAGCGGCCAGCGCGAGAGCGACATCCTGACCACCAGCAGCAGCGGCACAACGAACAAGACCGCTACGAACACCGCAGTTGGCGAGACGTAGAGCCACCCCTTGACGGCCTCACCCCGTCGTGCGGGTGATGGCGGGCTCAAGCGTCGGCGCGACCGTCTGTCTCGGCCGGACATCATGGACACACCCATGGCGTGGTCCTCCAAATAGCGGCTGCGCAATGCGGCGAGCGGAGCAGCCCGGCGCCGGACCCGGGCGCTCGACGGACCGAGCCCGGCACCAGGGGCGGGTGGACTACTGGGACAACACCGAGGTGATCTGCTGGTTGTTCGGCTGCAGGTCGGTGCCCTCGCTGAGGACGCAGTCGCGAACCAGGCTGAGCCACGGGCTGTTCGTGGCGTTGTACGCCTGCTGGAAGTTCATCGCCACCGGGGTCTGACCCTTGCCCGCCACCTCGTTGATGGTCACCAGCCGCGGGTCCTTGGCGGCGTACTTGTTGTTGGCAAGGTCCCCACGGGAGACCACGTCGTTGTCCTTGGCCAGGACCTCGATCTGAGCCTCCTCCGACATCATCCAGTTGAGGAAGCTCCAGGCCTGTGCGGCTTTCTTGGAGTCCTTGGAAATGCCGATGCCGTCACCGCCGACGAACGTGGACGCCCCGCCGCCGGGGCCTGGAATGCCCGCGACGCCGACGTCGAACTTGGTCGACGACAGCAGCGTGGCCGGGTAGAACATCAGGCCGACCTTGCCCTCGGTGAACCCCGCGGTCCAGGTGGGGCCGGCCTCGTCCTTCGACGAGGGCAGCACAGCGCCGGACTTCCACAGGTCGCGCCAGGTGTCGAAGACCTTCTTGCTCTGGTCGCTGGTGAAGTTGGCCTGCGTTCCGTCGCCGTTCATCACCTGGCCGCCCGCAGCCCAGACGCTCGGGAACCAGGTGAAGACCAGACATCCGCCGCAGTTGAGCCCGGTCGCGGTGCCGTACACGTCCTTCTTGCCCAGGGCCTGGATTTTCTTGGCCGCTGCGGCGTACTCCTCGAGAGTGGCGGGCGCCTTGTTCGGGTCGAGCCCGGCTTCCTTGAACAACGCCTTGTTCCAGAAGAGCATCGACAGGTCCAGCACGAACGGCAGGACGTGCTGCTTGCCGTCGACGGTTCCAGCACCCAGGTGACCCTTGTTGATCGAGTCCTTGAAGCCCAGCCCGTCGATGTTGGCGCTGATGTCCCGGAACAGACCCTGCTTCACCCAGTTCGGCACGTAGACGATGTCGGCGGCGAACAGGTCCGGCAGACCCTTCGACCCTGCTGCGGCGCCCACCTTGGCGACGTAGTCATCGTTGGGGACGACGGTGAGGGTGACCTGGTTCTTGTGGCTCTTGTTGTAGGCCTCGACCAGGAGCTTTGCCTGCTTCTCCAGAGGGGCTCGCGTCCACAGCGTGAGCTGGCTGCCGTCATCGGTTCCGTCCGCGGCGACGCTGACCGCCGCGCCCGGCGCCGCGTCGCTGCCACCGCTGCCACATGCGGCCAGCGCGAGGACGGCCACGCTGAGGCCTACTACCGTGACGCTACGTAGACCGCCTCGCCGGTGGAATATTTTCATCCCTACTCCTCTGCCCATCGTTGAGCGGGAGCCGCGGCACGGCTCCGGTGGTGGTGCGAAAACCTTGCCGTGTTGCTAGTGCCGGTGATACGACGACGCCCCCATGGGGCGTGGCCCACGATGCGTCACGGTCCGCCGTCTTCCTGGAAGATCGCGAGGTAGGCCGTGGCCGACCCTTACCTCCGAAAAGACCGAAAACCTTTTCCGTTTCGTGTAAGGTAGTGGCCGAGGTCACACTCGTCAAGCACTTGGTGCGACGTCTTGACGTAGGGATCGGCCCCATGGCGAACCGTGGGGCGCAATGATGAGGAGAGCGCATGGCTGGCAAGGACCACGTCGGCGGCAGCAAGGCGGTGACCCTGACGGACGTGGCACGGTTCGCCGGCGTCTCCGTGGCCACGGCGTCGAAGGCCCTCAATGGTCGCAGTCAGGTTGCTGCACACACGCGGGCGCGCGTGCTCCAGGCAGCCGAGCAGCTGTCCTTCGTCCCCAACACGCTTGCGCAGGGTTTGCTGGTGGGGCGCACCGGAACCGTCGGTCTGCTCACCAGCGACCTCCAGGGCCGGTTCGTCATCCCGATCCTCATGGGCGCAGAGGACGCCTTCGGTGCGGGCCGCATCAACGTCTTCCTGTGTGATGCGCGTGGAGACACCATCCGTGAGCAGCACCAGCTCAAAGCGCTGCTGAGTCGGAGAGTGGACGGTCTGATCGTGGTGGGGAGCCAGACCGACCGGCGTCCCTCTGTCGGCCACGACCTTCCGGTCCCCGTCGTTTACGTCTACGCTCCCTCGGACGACCCGGACGATCTGTCGCTCGTCCCCGACAACGTGGCCGCCGGGCGGCTCGCCGTCGAGCACCTGCTCAGCTGCGGACGGCGCCGCATCGCACACGTAACTGGTGACCCCTCTTACGCAGCCGCCCAGGACCGGGTCAAAGGCGCGCTGGAGGCGCTCGACGCCGCCGGTTTGGAGCTGGTCGGTGAAGTGATGTACTCGGAGTGGTCGGAGCGCTGGGGTCGCGACGCAACTGCGGTGCTGCTCGAGCGGTACCCAGACATCGACGCAGTCCTGTGCGGCTCGGACCAGATCGCAAGGGGAGCGTTGGACACCGCGCGCGACCAGGGGCGGAAGGTGCCGGGCGACATCGCTGTCATCGGGTTCGACAACTGGGATGAGATGGTTACCAACTCCCGACCGGAGCTGACCAGCATCGATCCCAACCTGCAACTGCTTGGCCGATCCGCGGCCCAACGGGTGTTCGCCGCTCTTGACGGTGACGAAATGGGCAACGGCGTGCACACCCAAGCGCCTCGTCTGGTCATCCGTGGCTCTACGGTGGCCCGCCGGTGAGCTGAGGGTGTCCACGCTGCGCGGGTCCGTGCTCCTGGAGCACCGCGCGCAGCCCGGTGACCGGCCGAGGGCTGCCCAGTAGCGCTGCCGAACGGTGACCTGGGCGATCCGGCGCGGCCCAGGGCCAGCAGATGACTCGCCGTAGACGTAGGCGAGTGGGACGGGCCACATGCCCCTACTGCGCGCGGTGGGTCAACCAGGTGTTCCGCTCCGCGCGGATCGGCAGATTGAAGCGCCGCATGGTCTCGGAGAGCCCTGCAGGGTTTCGCGGGCGACGCGGTGGAACCGCCGTGCGGTGAGTTCCATGATCCGTGTGAGCGGGAGGGCGGAGCGGCGGACGATCAACTCGCCATCGAGCACCGCGCCGGGTGAGGTCGCTTCCGGTGTTGGACCGGCACATCGCCAAAGGTCCGAGACGAGCCCACACGGCGCTGGTCAGCGTCGTCACCGGCATGGCCGGCATCGGCAAGACGAAATCGCGAACGTGACACATTTTTGCATTCGTGTTTTCGATCACTCTACCCGTATGGGCGTTTAGCCTGCCCGGCCCGGGCCGGGCCGGACGTCCATGTCGGTGACGGCGACTGGCTGGTTGCAGGTGTTGCAGTAGAGGGTGGCGTGCAGTGCGTTGCCGCAGGAGCGGTGGTGGGTGAGGCGTGGGGGTCCGGCGGGTCCGGCCAGGTGCCGGTCGCCCCAGCGCATCAGGCCGACCAGCGGCACGGCGAGTTCGCGGCCGAGGTCGGTGAGCTGGTAGTCGAACCGTTGCGGCCGTTGCTGGTAGGGCACGCGCTGGAGTATGCCCGCGTCGACGAGGCGTTTGAGCCGGTCGGTGAGTACGTTGCGGGCGACGCCGAGGCTGTGTTGGAAGTCGTCGAAGCGCCGCAGGCCGAGCAACGCGTCGCGGACGATGAGCAGGGTCCACCGTTCGCCGAGGATTTCGAGGGCGCGGGCGATGGAGCACACCTGGTCGTCGTAGGTCCGTCCGAGCATGTCCGCCAGCATATTGGGTGTTGGTTGCGTGATGCCACTGTGCGGTGATGAGGTCCGCGACGTGTGCGGGCTCGTCGACCTGGACTAGTGGCCGGCGTCCGGTAGCAGGTGTAGCTCGCTGTTGGGGAACAGCGCCGCGAACCGGCGAGCGACCCGGGTGTTGAGGTACCGGTCGCGGGCGCCGAAGATGACGCGTACCGGCGGGACGAACCGCCGTAGCTCGTCAACGTGCCGCAGGCGGGTCAGCACGGCCGGCGACGGGTCGTCGTTGAGAGGCCAGAACGCGGGCCGGGCTGGCAGGAAGTCCGCGTACAGCTGCGTCACGAGCATGTCGCGGATCTCGGGGTCGCGGATGAACCCGCCGACCTGCCACGCGTACGGGCGACGGTCCAGGTCCGGACGTCGGCGCACCACGGCACGGCCGCGTTGCGCAGCAGCGACCTGGTTCGTGGCCGTGTAGGGGTAAGCGCGTGGCTTGTCGGAACGGCCCCAGCCAAGGAAGTCAAAACGCACCACGGCATGGCGCCCGGCCAGATGCGGCATCAGCCGGTCGTACAGGTGGGTGTTGTCGGGGAAGCCATGCATCAACACCAGCGGTACTCCGGTGCCGGGCGTCACCTCGGCGTACAGCCGGTGCGCTCCACGTGGCACGGCGAGTTCATGCGCGGTCGGGATCATCTGATCCTCCCCCTAATGAGTTGCGTGATGCTACTCACCCGGATAGCGTTCGTTGCATCAAGCAACCAACGTCTTGGAGGAACAGGTGGCAAGCAAGCCTTGGCGCACATTTCTGATGGTCTCCATCGGCGTTTTCGCCACACTCCTGGACCTGTTCATCGTCAACATCACCTTTCCTGACCTGCAGCGCGACTTCCCCGATGCCGACCTGGCCCAGCTGTCCTGGGTCCTCAACGGATACGCGATCGTCTTCGCCGCCTTGCTCGTGCCCGCCGGGCGCCTGGTCGACCTGTACGGCCGCAAACGCGGTTTCCTCATCGGCCTGACCCTGTTCACCCTCGCCTCGGCCGCCTGCGCCGCCGCCCCATCGCCGAACCTGCTCATCGCCGCACGGGTGCTTCAGGGTGTCGGTGCGGCAATCATGACGCCCAGCTCCCTGGGCGTGGTGCTGCCCGCCTTCGCCCCGCGAACCCGCCCGGCCGTCATCGCTGCATGGGCAGCCGTCGGAGCCATCGGCGCCGCCGCCGGCCCACCGCTCGGCGGTTTGCTGGTCCAGGCCAGCTGGCGGTGGGTGTTCCTGGTCAATCTGCCACTGGGACTCGTCTGCCTCTGGTACACGGCCCGCCGGCTCGACGAATCCCGCGACCCGCACGCACACGGGCTACCCGACCTCGCCGGCACCGCGGCCCTGATGCTGGGCATCGGCTCGCTGACCCTGGCACTGATCAAAGGACGCGAGTGGGGCTGGGACGCAACCGGAACCCTGGCCGCCTTCGGCATCGCCACTGCGATGATCACCACGGCGGTGGTGCGCTCGGCCCGTCACCGCGTACCCGTGCTGGAACTGCCGATCCTGCGGATCCCGTCGTTCGCGCTGGCCGTCGCGGCCGCCTGCGTGTTCTTCGCCGCGTTCGCCGCCCTGCTCCTCGCGGGAGTGCTGTTCCTGACCCAGGTCTGGGGCCACTCCATTCTGAAGGCGGGCCTCGAACTGTCCGCCGGACCGCTGGCCGCGCTGATGTTTGCCGCCGTCGCCGCCCGGCTCGGGCCCCGCATCGGCATGGCCGCCATCGGCGCGATCGGCGGACTGCTCGTCGCGGCCGGTATGACCTACAACGCCGCCCGTCTCGGCCTGACCCCCGACTATGTTGGCGCGTTCCTGCCCGGACAGATTCTCGCCGGCGCCGGGATCGGCCTGTCCATGCCCGCCTTCACCGCAGTTACCGTCGCGGCGGTCGCACCAGCCCGCTTCGCCACCGCCATCGGCATCTCAGCGATGTTCCGGCAAGTCGGCGCAGCCCTGGGCGTCGCCGCGTTCGTCGCCATCGTCGCGACACCCACCCCCGCCACCGCGATAGACGCATACCGGCACGGCTGGGTGTTCATGGCCACCGCAGCCACCGTCGGTGCCCTCCTCATGCTCGCCGCCCGGTTCGCGCCAACCTCCAGTCCAGCTGGCGCCGCCGAGGCACCACTCTCTGCAGCCACACACCCGACACTGCCGGTGCACTGATTCAGCGTGTCGTAATCCGCCGTTCGCTCGACTACCCACCGGAACACGCCCAGTCCGGAGCCGTGAGGTTGACCTCGGCGGGCGATCCGCGGACGGATGCCCCCCGCGCGGCTGGGTCGTCGAGGCGGGCCGACCGGGGGCCGTGCCGGCCTGAACGAGCCCCCTCGCCTTGGGCATCACGGCGAATCACCCAGGTTGACCACTTAACGCGGTGACTGCCCCCGGCCGGGAACCCAGCCCGGGGCGGACACGTCGTAGGACGCATGACAGGTAGCAGCGTCCGCGCAGGCCATCGAACGGACGCCACCGGCGTTCCCCGAGTCATGACTCCAGCCCGAGTCACGGGACTGGCCCTGGTCGCCAGCCTGGCCCTGGTCACCGGATGTACGGCGGAGCCGGTCCCCGCGCCACCAGGTGACCGGAAAGTGCCGGCCGGGTCGTTCCGGCTCGTCGCGTTCGACTCCTGCGCGGAGGCGCTGCAGCAGCTCAAGACCGCCGTCAAGGCGTACGTCGGGCCCTGGGGGTTCGGACCGAACGGGGACGTCCGTACCTTCGGCCGCGCGGAACAGGCCGGAGCGCCCGCCGCGAAGCAGGCGGATGCGGCGCCCGGGGCCAACGCGGCAGGCGCGGGCGACACGGCGGCCGGAGCTGCCGCCCCCGGCTACTCGGGCACCAACACGCACGAGGCGGGGGTCGACGAACCGGACCTGGTCAAGACCGACGGCAAGCGGATCGTCACCGTCAACCACGGCAAGCTGTACGTGATCGACCCGGCCACCCGCCGGCTGACCGGGGAACTGAAACTGGCGCCCGGCGGGTTCGAAGACAGCCTGCTCCTACAGGGTGACCGGGCGCTGGTGCTGCTCCGCGAGGGGTGGGCCGGTGTGGCGAAACCCGCCGTCCCCGAGGGAGGCGGGCGCGCCGCCCCGGCAGATGGGGGCTCTTCCCCGATGCCGGGCGACATCGTCGGTCCCCGGCTGATCATGGTCGACCTCTCCGGCGCGCCGAAGGTCATCGGGGAGTACCGGATCGACGGCGATCTGGTGGACGCCCGCCAGGTGGGCGCGACGGTCCGCGTGGTGGTCCGCTCCGCGCCCCGGCTGACCTTTCCGTACCGGGAACGGGCCACCGACGGGCAGCGCGCCGCCGCCAACCGCGAGATCATCGACAAGGCCAGCGCCGACGACTGGCTGCCCCGGTACGAGGTCAACTCCGGCGGGCGAACCAGCACCGGACGGGTCGGCTGCGACCGGGTGAGCCGGCCGGCCAGCTACTCCGGCACGTCGCTGGTGACAGTGCTCAGCTTCGACCTCGGTGTGGCCACGCTCGGCGCCGGCGACCCGGTCACCGTGATCGCCGACGGCGACACCGTCTACAGCAACGGACCCCGGCTGTACGTCGCCAACGACCAGCGCTGGCGGGTGCTGCCGATGCTGACCGCGCGGAACGCGGTAGCCGATCCCAAGGACCAGACCACCGAGATCTACCAGTTCGACACCTCGGGCACAGCTGCCCCGCGCTACGTCGCCGCGGCGTCCGTGCCGGGCTGGCTGATCAACCAGTACGCCATCTCGGAGTGGGGCGGGCACCTGCGAGTAGCCACCACCAGTGGCCGTACCTGGGGCGACAAGGCCGACTCGACATCCAGCGTGTACGTCCTGCGCGCCGACGGCACGACACTGACCCAGGTCGGCAAGGTCACCGGACTGGGCAAGGGAGAACGGATCCACGCCGTACGGTTCGTCGGCGGCACCGGGTACGTCGTCACCTTCCGGCAGACCGACCCGCTCTACACCGTCGACCTGCGCGATCCGACGGCGCCGAAGGTGAGCGGCGAACTGAAGATCAACGGCTATTCGGCGTACCTGCACCCGGCCGGCGAAGGACGGCTGCTCGGCGTCGGACAGGAAGCGTCCGACCAGGGCCGTGTCCAGGGCACCCAGCTCTCGCTCTTCGACGTCTCCGATCCGGCCAAGCCGACCCGGATCGCCCAGTATCACGTCAAGCAGGGGCACTCCGAGGCGGAGTTCGACCCGCACGCGTTCCTCTACTGGCCGGCCGAACGCCTGGTCGTGGTCCCACTGACCGTCTACGGCACGGGCGCCGTGAGCAGCCCTCGTGCGGTGAACGACCAGACTGCCGTGGGCAGCCCGGGCCTGCCGAGCAACGTGGCGCTGGCGCTGCGGGTCGGCGACGGTGGGTTCACCGAGGTCGGCACGGTCGACCACACGCTGGGCACGGGGCATCCCGAGGAGCTGGCGCCGATCCGCCGGTCACTGGTGGTCGACGGAGTGCTCTGGACCGTCTCCGACGCTGGCCTCAAGGCGACCAGCCTCGCCACCATGAAGACCATCGGCTGGCTGCGTACGGCGTGACCCTGGCGTCCGAAGTGGCTCGCCGTTGGACGGCGGTGCCGTGCATCCTGGCCAGTCACAGTCACGGCCTCGTGGTCACCGCGGGCGGGTGGGCCCGCCCCTTCCAGGAGCAGAAGGGCAGGCTGATGAGCGTCCGCGACGAACGACCGGGGCAGGGGAGCGGGGCGACCGCCTACCGTTCGTCCGCGTACACCTCACTGCTGCCGTGGCAGGTGCGCGAGCGCCGCTTCAAGCCCGCCGGGCTCGGACGCCGCGGCCTGGAGCCCGCCGACGTGTACGCCTTCCTCGACCGGGTCGCCGGCGACCTGGCCGCCGTCTACACCGCGCTCGCGGAGAGCCGCCGGGAGACCGCCAGGATCAAGGACGCGCTGCGCCGCTGACAGTCCGACCAGGCCCGCGTGGCGAACGGCGAGCGCCGGTGACCGAGCGCTGGGTCATCCACCTGCCGGTGACCACCGCCGACCTGCCCGCCGCGCAGCGCCTGGCCCGGGCGGTGGCCCGCTGGACCGGGATGCTCCGCAGGCCGACCCGGGGGGTCCACCGTGTCGGCCGAGGACGACCAGAACGTACGGCATCGGGTGGAACTGTGCGCGGAGCTTGGCAGCGCCGGCCAACGTCTTTGGGCAGTACAGCCAGCGGCGGCAGCAGCCGCCGATCGGGCCTGTCGGCAGGACTCTCGGGTGGTCCTTCGTTGCACGGCCGCCGATGGTCGGTCGTGGCTCAGAAACGCGCCGCGGCCAGCCGGACGCCGAGCCCGATCAGGGCGACGCCGGTGACCGCGTCGATCGCCCGACGTACCCGTGGCCGGTCGAGCAGCCGCCGCATCGCCGCCACCAGGTTGGCCACACCGAGGAACCACAGCAGGGCGACGGCCGCGGCCACCGCCGCCAGCACCACCGCGTCGACCACCCCCGCGTCGGGGTCCAGGAACTGCGGCATCAGCGCCACGAAGAACACCGCCGCCTTCGGGTTGAGCACGTTGCACAGCAGCCCCTGCCGGAACGCCGCCGGAAGTGTCGTGTCGTCCCGGCCAGCCGGCTCGCCGAGGGTCCCACCGCCGCCGCGGGCCGCCGCGACCACCGCGCGGACGCCGAGCCAGGCGAGGTAGGCGGCGCCGACGACCTTGACGGCGGTGAAGACGAACGCCGAGGCCGCCAGCAGTGCGGCCACGCCTGTTGCGGCGGCGACCGCCCAGACGAAGACCCCCGCCGCTATCCCGGCCGCCGTCGCCATCCCGCGCGCCCGTCCCGAGACGGCAGCTCGGCGTACGACGATCGCGAAATCCGGCCCGGGGGAGAGCGCGCCCACCGCCATTACTGCGGCGAACGCGATCACCCCGCCGGTGGTGGCGGTCATGCGTCCGTCCCTTTTACGAGGACACCGCTCGCGGCTGCGGCAGCGAACGCGGACCAAGCAGCCGTCGCGAAGGCGAGCGCGGGGTTGGCCGGATCCTTCGAGTCGCGAACGGCAACGACTCCGGGGAGGTTGTCCGCGACCTCGACGCACTCGCCGCCGTTGTCGCCGCTGCGCGTGCTCTTGTCCCAGACGGCGCCGGTCAGATCAGTCATGCCGCATCTCCCCGATGATCCGCTTGATCATGTCTCTCGATTCTGCCTCACCCAGCGCGAGAGCATCCCAGACCTTCCACACCGTCCCGGATGCGTGCAGCTCCTCGGCCTTGTCGAGATAGAGCGCGCCGGTGAGCGACTTCGGTAGATCACGAAGCTCCGGCACTGCTCGGCCGACGGGGGGAACGCCCGACGCGCGCACGAACCAGCGCTGGCCGGCCTGGTGTTGGGAGGGTCCGGCGTAGCCCGGGTAGCCCTACGGGCAGGTGGGGCCGGGGTGCAGCCGTCCGTGTTCGCCCGCGCCCCGGCCGGCTCATCGGCTGTTCCGGGCGAGCTTGCCGGTGATCGCGGTGGCGGCAGTTCCGACTGTTGTGGTCATCGTCGGTTCTGCCGGTTGCGTCGTCCGAGAGCGACGGCCAGATCGTAGGCGTGCTGGCTGGGACCAAGGTAGGCGACGCCCTTGCCGACGATCTCGAATGCGGTGCCGTGCGACGGTGTGGCGATCGGGACTGGAAGGCCGCCCTGCACGGTGACGCCCCGGTCGAAGCCCATGAGCTTCATCGCGATCTGGCCCTGGTCGTGGTACATGGTCACCACACCGTCGAAGTCGCCGTTTCTGGCCTTGATGAAGACCGTGTCACACGGATGGGGCCCGGTCGCTTCGATCCCCTGTGCCCGTGCGGCCTCGACCCCTGGGGTGATGTGCTCGATCTCCTCGCGGCCGAACTTGCCGTTCTCGCCGGCGTGCGGGTTGAGGGCGCAGACGGCGAGGCGGGGTGCGGGGATCCCTGATCCCTTGAGCACGTCGTCGAGGAGGCGGATGGCGGCGAGGACGGAGTCGGCGTTGATCCGCGCTGCGACGTCCTTGAGCGGGATGTGTGAGGTTACCCGGGAGGTGACCAGTCCGGGTATGAAGTTGAGCTCGGAGGTGGTGCCCTGGTAGCCAAGCTTCTTGGCGAACCAGCGGAGTTCGTCCTCCTCGTGCATGCCGGCCAGATGTAGCGAGGCCTTGTTCAGCGGCGTGAACATGATCGCGTCGACCACGCCGGTGCGGTAGAGGTTGAGCGCCTTGAGCAGGTCGGCCATGACGCGTTCGCCGGCGGCTTTGCTGACGGTCCTGCGTTGCACGGGCGGGCCGGACAGGCCGCTGCCGACGAGGATGGCGTGGCCTGGAGTCGGTTCGTCGGCCACCGGCACGTCGACGCCGACCTCGGCGGCGACCGCCTTGAGTTCGGTGGCGTCGGTGAGGACGTAGACCTCGGCCTTGTGCAGGTTTTCGGGCGTGGCGAGGAGGCGGGCGGTGAGTTCGGGCCCGATGCCGGCGGGATCCCCCATGGTCAGGGCGATCCGCGGTAGAACCTCGGCGGCGGTCTGGGGCATGGGGGTCCTCTCTCGGGGTGTACGACGTCCGCATGGCGCGCTGTTTCCTATAGGATCTACTGCCCCGCCATGACCCGTCAAGAAGTTCCTCCCGGCTGCCCGGACCGGTCAGCTCTCAGCGAGCGAGCGTGCGCGTACGCCCATGAGGTGGGCCCGCATGGCGTTCTCGGCCCGCTCGTTGTCCCCCGAAGCGATCGACTCGAGGATGTCGCCGTGCTCGGCCACGGCCTGGTCCACGTCCGTGAGGCCGTGACCGAGCGACTGCCGCAGTCGATGCACCTGGGGCGAGAGGAACTCCGCCAACTGCAGCAGGTACTGGTTGCCGCAGTGGGTGAGAATCACCCGATGGAACGCCCAGTCCGCGGTGTAGTACCGGCGGATGACGGACCAGCCCTGCTCGTCGTTTCCGGCCCGTACGCGCTTGACGTAGTCGGCCGCGAGCACGTGGTCGGAGTGCGCGGCCTTCAGCTCAAGCAGCGCCGCGCCGGACATCGGTACCGCGCCATGCACGGCGGCGACCTCGAGGATGGTGCGCGCGTCGACGAGTTCGGACATGCGCTCCGTTGACAGCGGCGGAGCCACCCGGTAGCCCTTGAGGGCGGCCCGGGTGACCAGGCCCGTGTGCTCCAGCTGCACCATCGCCTCTCGCACCGGCGTGGGTGAGACGCCGAGCTGCCGGGCGAGGGCGTCGATGCTCAGGGAGGCACCCGGTTTGACCCGGCCCTCCAGGAGAAGTTCGAGGATCGCGTCGTAGACGCCATCTCGCAGGGCGCGGCGCTCGACGGGCCGGCCCTGGTCCGGCCCGAGCTGGGCGCCATCGGAAGCCATCGACGTTGTCATGGTGGTTGAGATCCTACCGTCCGCACCTCTGGACATAGCCCGCATGATCGTGGATCCTACAGGATCTATCGGCAACGATACGGAAACCACGCGGCAATCGCGTGGCGACGACCCGGCACCCGATCGGAGACAAGGCATGGTTTGGACGGCGGAGCAGTGGCCCATCGGCGCTGCCCTGATCCAGTTCCCGGGGCGTACCGGCGATGGCACCGACGTCGCGGACGCCGGCCCCATCGAATGGGCCAGGGTCTTCGCCGAGGTCACCGCCTGCGGGTTCGACCACGTCGACCTCACCGACACCTGGCTGCGTCCCGGCGACCTCACCGACGGCCAACGCGAGGACCTGGTCCGCACGCTCAAGGATGCAGACCTCGGGGTGAGCGCGATCTCGGTCGTCCGGCGCAGCGTCCTCGACCCGGAGCACGGCGAAACCAACGTCGACTACGCGCTGCGTACGGTCGAAGCCGCGGCGGGCATCGGCACGGGAGTGGTCTGCCTGGGGCTGCATCGGCCCCTGACCGCGCGGCAGCGGGATGCGGAGTGGTTCTGGACCCAGCCCGGGGCCGACCAGCAGCGCGACGAGGCCAGCTTCGACCGTGCCGTCGAGCGCTTCTCCCGCATCGGGCGGCACGCGGCAAATTTCGGCATCCAGCTCTCGCTCGAGATCTACGAGGACACCCTGCTCGGCACGGCGGACGATGCCGTCGCGCTGGTCCGCGCCATCGATCTGCCGAACGTCGGCCTAAACCCGGACATCGGCAACCTCATCCGGCTGCACCGGCCCATCGAGGACTGGGAAGAGGTGCACCTGAAGACCCTCCCCTACGCCAACTACTGGCACATCAAGAACTACTACCGCGACCACGACCCGGCGACCGGCGCGTACTTCACGGTCCCCGCCCCCGCCGAATCCGGCCTCATCAGCTACCGGCGCGCCATCGAGATCGCCCTGCAGGCGGGCTTCCAGGGCCCCATCTGCGTCGAGCACTACGGGGGCGACGGGCTGAGCGTGTCGGCGCGTAACCGTGACTACCTGCGCGGGATCCTGCGGGCGAAGCTCGGAGCCCGGCGATGACCCGGCTGGTCAACGCGGCCCCGAACTTCGCCGGGGAGGCGCTCGAAGGATTCGTCGCCGCGCACGGCGGTCACGTCCTCCCCGTGCACGGCGGGGTGATACGGGCCTCGGCCACCCCGGCCGGCCAGGTCGCCGTCGTGCTCGGCGGCGGTTCCGGCCACTACCCCGCCTTCGCCGGCTGGGTCGGTCCCGGCTTCGCGCACGGTGCCGTTTGCGGCAACACCTTCGCGTCGCCGTCGGCGAGCCAGGTGCACTCGGTGGCTCGGGCCGCCGATGCCGGCGGCGGCGTCGTCCTCGGCTTCGGCAACTACGCCGGCGACGTCCTGCACTTCGGGCAGGCCGCGGAACGGCTGCGCGCCGAGGGCGTCGACGTCCGTACGCTCGCCGTCACGGACGACATCGCGTCGGCGCCGCGGCAGAAGCGCGACCAACGCCGGGGTGTCGCGGGCGACCTCATCGTTTTCAAGGTCGCTTGCGCCGCGGCGGAAGAGGGGTTGGAGCTGGATGCGGTGGAGGCGATCGGCCGCCGCGCCAACGACGCCACCTTCTCGTTCGGGGTCGCCTTCGACGGGTGCACCCTTCCCGGTGCGGGGCATGCGCTCTTCACCGTCGAACCGGGGCAGATGGCGATCGGGTTGGGCATCCACGGCGAACCGGGGATCGGGGAGCAGCCACTTCTCGGCGCCGACGAGCTGGCGGATCTGCTGGTCGGCGAGCTCCTCGACGAGGCCGGGACCAGCCAGCCGGGCGGCCGCGTGGCGGTGCTGGTCAACGGGCTCGGATCGGTCAAGTACGAGGAGCTGTTCATCGTCTACCGGCGGGTCGCCCATCGACTCGCGAAGGCCGGCCTGACCGTGGTCCGGCCGACGGTCGGAGAGCAGGTCACCAGCCTGAACATGTCCGGCCTTTCGCTGACCGTCACCTTCCTCGACGACGACCTCGAAAGGTACTGGACCGCCCCGGCGGACACCCCCGCCTTCCACCGCGGCCCGGTCGCCGACGAGCAGCCCCGCCGGATCGTCGCGGCCACCGTGCCCGGCCGGCGGATCCGGCCGGGGTCGCCCGCCTCGCAGGCCTGCGCCGCCCGCGTCGCGCGGGCACTAGCCCATGTCCGGGACGTCATGGCTCAGCACGAGGCTCGCCTCGGTGAGATCGACGCCGTGGCCGGCGACGGAGACCACGGCATCGGTATGGCGCGCGGCAGTGCGGCTGCGGCGCAGGCGGCGGCGGAGGCGGTCAGCGCACGGGCGGGCGTGCGGGGGCTGCTGGTGCAGGCAGCCGAGGCCTGGTCCGAGCGGGCCGGCGGCACCTCCGGCGCTCTGTGGGGTGCCGGCCTCACCGCCGCCGCCCACGCTCTGGACGACGAGAACACCCCGACGCCCGGCGACATCATCCGGGCCAGCAGAGCGGCCGTGGACACGGTGGTGCGGCTCGGCG
>NZ_QGGF01000073.1 GCF_003857015.1 Micromonospora globispora
GCTGGACCGGCTGCACGAGCTGGTGCAGCGGCATTTCGCCGAGACCGACTCGGCGGTTGCCGAGGAGCTGTTGAAGCGCTGGCCGGAGGCGGTGGAGGAGTTCACCGCCGTGGTGCCCCGGGACTACCGCCGGGTGCTGGAGATCATGCTGGCCGCCGAGGCCGAGCACGCAGGCCGCCTCGCACGGCGCCGGGCAGAGCCGACCGGTGAACTCCGGGAAGTTGTTGGTGGCGTGCAGCGACTCCACCGCGGCGTCCCAGTTGCCGGTACGGACCAGGTCGTTCCAGTCCGGGATGCGGTTGCCCAGCGGGCAGCCGTCGTGGCAGAACGGGATGCCGCAGTCCATGCAGCGGGTGGCCTGCTCGCGGATCAGCTCCTCACCGGCGGGCGGGTAGACCTCCCGCCAGTCGCGGATCCGCACCGGCACCGGCCGGCGCGCGGGCAACCGCCGGTCGTAGCGCAGAAAACCGTTCGGGTCAGGCACGAGCCACCTCCTGGGCGACCACCCGCTGAGCGGGCGGCACCGGCAGCGCCGGTTGGGCCGGCTCAGCCGGCGCCGTCAGTTCTTTCATGACCGCGTCATCGACGTCACGGCCGGCGGCTTCGGCGGCCCGCATGATCTCCAGCACCCGGCGGTAGTCCCGGGGCACCACGGCGGTGAACTCCTCCACCGCCTCCGGCCAGCGCTTCAACAGCTCCTCGGCAACCGCCGAGTCGGTCTCGGCGAAGTGCCGCTGCACCAGCTCGTGCAGCCGGTCCCGCTCCTCCTCGCGCAGCGGCGAGAGGTCGACCAGCTCGGTGTTGACCAGGCGCCGGTCCAGGTTCCAGACGAACGCCGTCCCGCCGGACATGCCGGCGGCGAAGTTACGCCCCGTCTCGCCGAGCACCACCACCGTGCCGCCGGTCATGTACTCGCAGCCGTGGTCGCCGACGCCCTCGACGACCGCCACCGCGCCCGAGTTGCGCACCGCGAAGCGCTCGCCCACCCGGCCACGCAGGAACACCTCACCGTCGGTAGCCCCGTACAGGATGGTGTTGCCGGCGATGATCTGGTCCTCGGCGCGCTCCCCCGGCTCGGCGTCGTCCCCGACGAAGGGGGCGTCGGTGTCCGGGCGGACGATGATCCGCCCGCCGGAGAGGCCCTTGCCGACGTAGTCGTTGGCGTCGCCGTGCAGCCGCAGGGTGACCCCGCGCGGCAGGAACGCACCGAACGACTGGCCGGCGGTGCCGCGCAGCAGGAACTCGATGGTGTCGGTGGGCAGGCCCTCGCCGCCGAAGCGGCGGGTCACCTCCCCGCCGAGCATGGCCCCGACGCTGCGGTGCTCGTTGCGCACGGCCACCTCGACCCGGACCGGCGTGCGGTCCCGCAGCGCCGGCTCGGCGAGCGCGATCAGCTCATTGTCCAGCGCCAGCTCCAGGCCGTGGTCCTGGGCCCGGATCCCGCGCCGCGCGGCGTCCGCCGGCAGCTCCGGCAGGCGCAGTACGGGCGCCAGGTCGAGCCCGTGCCCCTTCCAGTGCTCGATCGCCGGGGTGACGTCGAGCAGCTCGGTCTGCCCGATGGCCTCCTCGATGCTGCGAAAGCCCAGCTCGGCCAGGTAGCCCCGGACCTCCTCGGCGAGGAAGAGGAAGAAGTTCTCCACGAACTCCGGCTTGCCGGTGAACCGCTCGCGCAGCACCGGGTTCTGCGTCGCGATGCCGACCGGACAGGTGTCCAGGTGACAGACCCGCATCATCACGCAGCCCTCGACGATCAGCGGGGCGGTGGCGAAGCCGAACTCCTCGGCGCCGAGCAGCGCCGCGATGAGCACATCCCGGCCGGTCTTGAGCTGCCCGTCGACCTGCACGGTGACCCGGTCGCGGAGCTTGTTGAGCAGCAGCGTCTGCTGCGCCTCGGCCAGCCCCAGCTCCCACGGGGTGCCGGCGTGCTTGAGCGAGTTCAGCGGGGACGCGCCGGTGCCGCCGTCGTGCCCGGAGATCAGGATGACGTCCGCCTTGAGCTTGGCGACGCCGGCCGCGACCGTACCCACGCCGACCTCGCTGACCAGCTTGACGTGCACCCGGGCGGCCGGGTTGACGCACTTCAGGTCGTGCACGAGCTGGGCGAGGTCCTCGATGGAGTAGATGTCGTGGTGCGGCGGCGGGGAGATCAGGCCGACGCCCGGGGTGGCGTGCCGGGTACGGGCGATCCACGGCCAGACCTTGTTGCCGGGCAGCTGGCCACCCTCGCCGGGCTTGGCGCCCTGGGCCATCTTGATCTGCAGGTCGTCGGCGTTGACCAGGTACTCGCTGGTCACGCCGAACCGGCCGCTGGCGATCTGCTTCACCGCGGAGCGGCGGGCCGGGTCGTGCAACCGGTCGACGTCCTCGCCGCCCTCACCGGTGTTGGACTTGCCGCCGAGGCGGTTCATCGCGATGGCGAGGGTCTCGTGCGCCTCCGCCGAGATCGACCCGTACGACATGGCGCCGGTGGCGAACCGCTTGACGATCTCGGTGGCCGGCTCGACCTCGTCCAGCGGCACCGGCGGGCGTACCCCGGTGCGCAGAGTGAACAGGCCGCGCAGCGAGCCGGCCTTCGCGGCCAGGTCGTCCACCTTGGCGGTGTACTGCCGGAAGACGTCGTACTGCCGGCTGCGGGTGGCGTGCTGGAGCAGGAAGACCGTCTCCGGGTTGAACAGGTGCAGCTCACCCTCGCGGCGCCACTGGTACTCGCCACCGACCTCCAGCCGGTCGGAGCTCTGCGCGCCCGGGGCCGGCCAGGCCACGGCGTGCCGGGCGGCCACCTCGGCGTGGATCTCGTTCAACCCGATCCCGCTGATCTTGCTCGGGGTGCCTCGGAAGTACCGCTCGACCAGGCGGGTGTCCAGGCCGACCGCCTCGAAGACCTGCGCGCCGCAGTACGACGACACGGTCGAGATGCCCATCTTGGACATGATCTTCAGGACACCCTTGCCGAGCGCCTTGACGTAGTTGCGGATCGCCTTGGCCGGGTCCACGCCGACCAGGGCGCCGGTGGAGACCATGTCCTCCACCGACTCGAAGGCGAGGTACGGGTTGACCGCCGCGGCGCCGTACCCGATCAGCACCGCCGCGTGATGCACCTCGCGGCAGTCGCCGGACTCCACGATCAGCGCCACCTGGGTACGCGTCTGCTCCCGCACCAGGTGCTGGTGCACCGCCGCGGTGAGCAGCAGCGACGGGATCGGCGCCAGGTCGGCGTTGGAGTCCCGGTCCGACAGGACCAGGATCCGCACCCCGTCCTCGATCGCCTCGGAGACGTGCCGGCAGATCTCCGTCAGCCGGGCCTTGATGCCGGCTCCGCCGTCGCGCACCCGGTAGAGCCCGGACACCCGGACCGCCTTGAAGCCGGGCAGGTCGCCGTCCTCGTCGATGGAGAGGATCTTGGCCAGCTCGTCGTTGTCGATCACCGGGTACGGCAGCACGATCTGCCGGCAGCTCGCCGGGCCCGGGTCGAGCAGGTTGCCCTCCGGGCCGATGGTGGACTGCAGGCTGGTCACCAGTTCCTCGCGGATGGCGTCCAGCGGCGGGTTGGTGACCTGGGCGAAGAGCTGGTGGAAGTAGTCGTAGAGCAGCCGCGGCTTGGTGGACAGCGGCGCGATCGGGGTGTCGGTGCCCATCGAGCCGATCGGCTCCGCGCCGGCCCGCGCCATTGGCGCGAGGAGGATCTTCAGCTCCTCCTCGGTGTAGCCGAAGGTCTGCTGCCGGCGCCGCACCGAGTCGTGGGTGTAGACGATGTGCTCCCGCGGCGGCAGGTCGCCCAGCTCGATCAGGCCGGCGTGCAGCCACTCGTCGTACGGCCGCTGGGCGGCCAGCTCGGTCTTGATCTCGTCGTCGGAGACGATCCGGTGGTTGACGGTGTCGACCAGGAACATCTTCCCCGGCTGGAGCCGCCCCTTGGCGACCACCCGGGCCGGGTCCAGGTCGAGCACGCCCGCCTCGCTGCCGAGCACCACGAGCCCGTCCTCGGTACGCCACCAGCGACCGGGGCGCAGCCCGTTGCGGTCCAGCACCGCGCCGACGATCTCGCCGTCGGTGAAGGCCACCGAGGCGGGGCCGTCCCACGGCTCCATGAGACTGGCGTGGAACCGGTAGAAGGCGCGCTTGTCGGCGCGCATGTCCGGGTCGTTCTCCCACGCTTCCGGGATCATCATCAGCACCGCGTGCGGCAGGCTCCGCCCGGACAGGTGCAGCAGCTCCAGGACTTCGTCGAAGTTCGCCGAGTCGGAGGCGCCCGGGGTGCAGACCGGGAAGACCCGGCGGATGTTGCCCGGGACGTTCGGGCTGCGCAGCAGCGCCTCGCGGGCCTGCATCCAGTTCCGGTTGCCGCGGATCGTGTTGATCTCACCGTTGTGCGCGATGAACCGGTACGGGTGGGCCAGCGGCCACGACGGGAAGGTGTTGGTGGAGAAGCGCGAGTGCACCAGCGCGATCGCGCTGACCACCCGCTCGTCGGTCAGCTCCGGGTAGTACGCCGGGAGCTGGTCCGGGGTGAGCATGCCCTTCCAGACCATGGTCCGGCTGGACAGCGACGGGAAGTACGCCGCCACGCCCCGCTCGGCGGTCTCCCGCTCGGCCTGCTTACGGACGCAGAACGCCACCCGGTCCAGGTCGAGCCCGGACAGCGGGGAGCCGGCCGGCCCGGCGGGCGAGTCGGTGAGCCGGTGGGCGGCGAGGAAGAGCTGGCGGACCCGGGGCATCGCGGCGAGCGCCGTCTCGCCCAGGCCGCTCGGGTCGGTCAGGATGTCCCGCCAGCCGAGCACGTCGGCCCCCTCGACCAGGGCGTACTTCTCCACCACCCGGCGGGCCAGGGCCTCGCCGGCGTCGTCGTCGGGCAGGAAGACCAGGCCGGTCGCGTACTGGCCGGCGGGCGGCAGCGGGAAATCCGCCACAGCCCGCAGGAACGCGTCCGGCACCTGGATCATGATCCCGGCGCCGTCACCGGTGTTGTGCTCCGCACCCCGGGCACCCCGGTGGTCGAGCCGGCAGAGCGCGCCGAGACCGTTCGCGACGACCTCGTGCGACCGTCGCCCGTGCAGGTCGGCCACGAAGGCGACACCGCACGCGTCGTGCTCCTGCGCAGGGTCGTAGAGCCCGGACGCGGTCGGGGCCGACTGGGGGCTGAGGGGGTGCGAAAAGGCCACCGGGGCTCCTGTCGTCACTCAGGTTGGATCATGGTCGGGACGACGTCGGCCCTGCACGGTCTATTGAGTCTACGTTAGGGCGGCGGGCACAAGGCCAGTTCAGATTGATCACACTTCCAGAATCTGGGAAGGGTAGTCTCGCGCGGTGGATCTCGTACGCACCGAACTCTTCGACCGGCTGGAGCGTTTCTACGACGCGGTGCCCCGCGACGGTGCCCGAAGCGAGGAGTACGGCAGCCTCGTGCTCTTCGTCCGCGATGGTGCCGGTTGGCCGTTCTACGCCCGCCCGCGGCTCGACGCCACCGCGCCGCCGTCGCTCGCCGACGTCACCGCCGTCCGGGCCCGCCAGCGCGAACTGGGCCTGCCGGAGGCCTTCGAATGGGTCCACGAGACCACGCCCGACCTGCTCGCGGTGGCCCGCTCGGCGGGGCTGAACGTGCTGGAGGCGCCGCTCATGGTGCTGGACCCGGCGCAGCTGCCCGACCCGGCGACGCTCAGCGACGTACCGGCGCGGGTGCTGGACCCGGCGACCCCCGGCTTCGCCAGGGACGTCGCCATCCGGCGGGCCGTCGCGGCGGTCGGCTTCTCCAACGCCGGCACCGCGCGCGGGGAGGCCGGACCGGCCGAGCGTGACGCGGCGGTCGCCCGGCTCGACGTGGCCGCCCTGGACGAGGAGGGCGGACGGATCACCGACGGCCGGCGCATCTCGGTGCTCGCCGAGACCCCCACGGAGGGGGCGCTGGCCAGCGCCCCCTCCG
>NZ_QGGF01000072.1 GCF_003857015.1 Micromonospora globispora
ACCTGGTGCTCTGCGGGCTGATGGAACTGCTCGGCGACGCGGTGGCCGCGCTGGACCACGCGGGCGGGATGCTCGGCGCGGTCGGCCGGGTACTGCCGATGTCCCGGCAGCCGGTCGGCATCGAGGCCCGGGTGCGCGGCGCCGACCCGGACCACCCGGACGAGGTACGCAACCTGCGCGGCCAGCACCAGGTCGCGGTCACCGCCGGCCGGGTCGAGGCGCTGCGGCTCACCCCCGCGGCGCCGGCCGCCTGCGCGGAGGCGGTGGCGGCGGTGGCCGACGCCGACTGGCTGATCTTCGGGCCGGGCAGCTGGTACACGAGCGTGCTGCCGCACCTGCTGGTGCCGGGGCTGGCCGACGCGATCGTGTCCAGCCCGGCCCGGCGGCTGGTCACGCTCAACCTGGTGGCGGAAAAGGAGACCCTCGGGCTGTCCCTGGCCGACCATCTGGCCACCCTGCACCGCTATCTGCCCGAGTTGAAGGTGGACATGGTGCTGGCGGACTCCAAGGCGGTGGGTGACCCCGAACCGGTCGAACGTGCGGCAGAATCGCTGGGTGCCCGGCTGGTCCTCGCTCCCGTCGCCGTCACCGACGGCACGCCCCGCCATGATCCGGCCGCGCTGGGCGCCGCACTGGTGCCTGTCCTGGGCGCCGATCGTTAAGCACGTACGTAATCACCGGCGACACGCCGGAACCGGTCCGTGGAGGGGCGCACTATGGCGATGACGGCTGCGGTCAAGGACGAGCTGAGTCGGGTCGACGTGCCCAAGCCGTGCTGCCGCCGGGCGGAGATGGCGGCCCTGCTGCGCTTCGCCGGGGGTCTGCACATCGTGTCGGGCCGCGTGGTCGTGGAGGCCGAGTTGGACACGGGGGCGGTCGCCCGGCGGCTGCGGCGCGAGATCGCCGAGGTCTACGGCTACCCGAGCGAGATCCACGTGCTCGCCTCCGGCGGCCTGCGCAAGGGCAGCCATTTCATCGTGCGGGTGGTCAAGGACGGGGAGGCCCTCGCGCGGCAGACCGGCCTGCTGGACGTGCGTGGCCGTCCGGTGCGGGGCCTGCCGCCGCACGTGGTTGCCGCGAACGTCTGCTGCGCGGTCTCCGCGTGGCGGGGCGCGTTCATGGCGCACGGCTCGCTGACCGAGCCGGGCCGGTCCAGCGCCCTGGAGATCACCTGCCCCGGCCCGGAGTCGGCGCTGGCCCTGGTTGGGGCGGCCCGCCGGATCGGCATCACCGCGAAGAACCGTGAGGTGCGCGGGGTGGACCGGGTGGTGGTCAAGGACGGCGACGCGATCGCCGCGCTGCTCACCCGGGTCGGTGCTCACGCCAGCGTGCTGGCCTGGGAGGAGCGCCGGGTGCGCCGCGAGGTGCGGGCCACCGCCAACCGGCTGGCCAACTTCGACGACGCGAACCTGCGCCGGTCGGCTCGCGCCGCGGTGGCCGCGGCCGCCCGGGTGACCCGTGCGCTGGAGATCCTCGCCGACGACGCGCCGAACCACCTCACCTCGGCGGGTCGGCTGCGGCTGGAGCACCGGCAGGCGTCGCTGGAGGAGCTGGGAGCGCTCGCCGATCCGCCGTTGACCAAGGACGCGATCGCCGGCCGGATCCGCCGGCTGCTGGCGCTGGCCGACAAGCGGGCCCGCGACCTGGGCATCCCGGATACGGAAGCGGCCGTCACGCCGGACATGCTCGTGGTCTGATAGGACGGTGGGTCGTCATTCCGAGAGCGAGCGCACCGAGCGAGCCAGCAGGCACAACGTTGTCACCTCGCGTCCTCGCACAGCGCGGCGGGGCGAGGACCCGAAAAGGATCACCACCCGGCGCAGCGCGGCGCCGCACGCTCGGATAAGGTCGCTGCGTACGGCAAGGGGGCCGGCACAGGCACTCCTCGCCGTGCTCACCGCCTCGGGCGGTCAGGTCCTTCAGACCGCGGCGGGGTGGCCGAGATGAACCGTCAACGGCCGGCTCCAACGGTCGGCGCACACACCTCCGCCGGCCCGAGTCTGACGCCGGCGGACCAGAACGCGAGGAGATGGGACCTGTGACCATCCGGGTTGGCATCAACGGCTTCGGCCGGATCGGCCGCAACTTCTTCCGGGCAGTGCTGGCGTCCGGCGCTGACATCGAGGTCGTGGCGGTCAACGACCTGACCGACAACGCGACGCTCGCCCACCTTGTCAAGTACGACAGCATCCTGGGCCGCCTCCCGCACGAGGTGAAGGCCACCGCGGACGAGATCACCGTCGGCGGCAAGACCATCAAGGCGTACGCCGAGAAGGACCCGGCGAAGCTGCCGTGGGGCGAGGTCGGCGCGGACGTGGTGATCGAGTCCACCGGGTTCTTCACCGACGCCACCAAGGCGAAGGCGCACATCGACGGCGGGGCCAAGAAGGTCATCATCTCCGCGCCGGCGAAGAACGAGGACGTCACCGTGGTCATGGGCGTCAACCAGGAGACGTACGACCCGGCCAAGCACACGATCATCTCGAACGCCTCCTGCACCACCAACTGCCTCGCCCCGATGGCGAAGGTCCTGCAGGACACGTTCGGCATCCAGCAGGGTCTGATGACCACCATCCACGCGTACACGCAGGACCAGAACCTGCAGGACGCGCCGCACAAGGACCTGCGCCGGGCCCGTGCCGCCGCGCTGAACATCGTTCCGACCTCGACCGGCGCCGCGAAGGCGATCGGCCTGGTGCTGCCGGAGCTGAAGGGCAAGCTGGACGGCTACGCGCTGCGGGTGCCGATCCCGACCGGCTCCACCACCGACCTGACCGTCACGGTCGGCCGGGAGACCACGGTGGACGAGGTCAACGCCGCGATGAAGGCGGCCGCCGACGGCCCGCTCAAGGGCATCCTGACCTACAACGAGGACCCGATCGTGTCGTCCGACATCGTCACCGACCCGTCGTCCTGCATTTTCGACGCGCCGCTGACCAAGGTGATCGGCAACCAGGTCAAGGTCGTCGGCTGGTACGACAACGAGTGGGGCTACTCGAACCGCCTAATGGACCTGGTCAAGCTGGTGGGTAGCTCGCTGTGACCATCCGCAACCTCGACGACCTGCTCGCCGAGGGGGTGTCGGGTCGGCGCGTGCTGGTGCGCGCCGACCTGAACGTCCCGCTCGACAAGCAGACCGGTGAGATCACCGACGACGGCCGGATCCGGGCCGTCCTGCCGACCCTGAGCGCGCTGGTGGAAGCCGGCGCCAAGGTGGTCGTCTGCTCCCATCTGGGCCGCCCGAAGGGCGAGCCGGCCCCGCAGTTCAGCCTCCGCCCGGTCGCCGGGCGGCTCGGTGAGCTGCTCGGGGCGCCGGTGCACTTCGCCGAGGACACCGTCGGCGACTCCGCCCGCTCCACTGTGGACGGACTGGCCGACGGTCAGGTCGCCCTGCTGGAGAACCTGCGCTTCAACAAGGGTGAGACCAGCAAGGACGAGGCCGAGCGGGGTGCCTTCGCCGACCAGCTCGCCGCCTTCGGTGACGCATACGTGGACGACGCCTTCGGCGCCGTGCACCGCAAGCACGCCAGCGTGTACGACGTGCCGGCCCGGCTGCCGCACGTCGCCGGCCGGCTGGTGCTGCGCGAGGTGGAGGTGCTCTCCAAGCTGACCGGCGACCCGGAGCGGCCGTACGTGGTGGTGCTCGGCGGCTCGAAGGTCTCCGACAAGCTCGCGGTGATCGAGGCGCTGCTGCCGAAGGTCGACCGGCTGCTCATCGGCGGCGGGATGTGCTTCACCTTCCTCAAGGCCCAGGGCCACGAGGTGGGCAGCTCGCTGCTGGAGGAGGAGATGGTGGAGACCTGCCGCAACCTCCTGGAGCGCTCCGAGGGCAAGATAATGCTCCCGGTCGACGTGGTGGCCGCGACCGCCTTCGCGCCCGACGCCGA
The DNA here is from genome assembly GCF_003857015.1 of Micromonospora globispora. Classification (GTDB taxonomy): domain Bacteria; phylum Actinomycetota; class Actinomycetes; order Mycobacteriales; family Micromonosporaceae; genus Micromonospora; species Micromonospora globispora. The sequence continues at coordinate 3,888 of NZ_QGGF01000072.1, forward strand.
CCACGACGTCTTCCGTGCCGACGGCATCCCGAGCCACCGGGTCGGGCTGGACATCGGGCCGGAAACGGTGGCCGGCTTCGCCGCCGCCCTGAAGACCTCCGCCTGTGGAGATCCGGGGAACGCGCGGACGATCTTCTGGAACGGCCCGATGGGCGTGTTCGAGATGGCGCCGTTCGCCGCGGGCACCCGGGGCGTTGCCGAGGCGATCGCCGACTCCGACGCGTTCAGCGTGGTCGGCGGCGGTGACTCGGCGGCTGCGATCCGGGTCCTCGGCCTGGACGAGAAGGCGTTCTCGCACATCTCCACCGGTGGCGGTGCCTCGCTGGAGTATCTGGAGGGCAAGACCCTTCCCGGCATCGCGGCGCTGGAGGACTGATGGCGAGCGAGGGTCGCCGGCCGCTGATGGCCGGCAACTGGAAGATGAACTTGAACCACCTCGAGGCCAACCTGCTGGTGCAGAAGCTGGCCGCGAGCCTGAGCGAGAAGCAGCTCACCGAGGTCGAGACGGTGGTCCTGCCGCCCTTCACCGACCTGCGGACCGTGCAGACCGCGGTGGACGGCGACAAGCTGCTGATCGGCTACGGCGCGCAGGATCTGTCGCCGTACCAGTCGGGCGCGTACACCGGGGACATCTCCGGGTCGATGCTGGCGAAGCTGGGCTGCACCTACGTGGTCGTCGGTCACTCGGAGCGGCGGGCGTACCACCACGAGGACGACGCGCTGGTCAACGCCAAGGTGGTCGCGGCGCTGGCCAACGGGCTCACCCCGATTCTCTGCGTCGGCGAGGGGCTGGACGTCCGCGAGGAGGGGCGCCATGTGGCCCACTGCTCCGACCAGCTCATCGCGGGGCTGCACGGCCTCACCGCCGAGCAGGTGGCCAAGGTCGTCATCGCGTACGAGCCGGTCTGGGCGATCGGCACGGGCAAGACGGCGACCCCGGAGGACGCCCAGGAGGTCTGCGGGGAGGTCCGCAACCGGATCGCCGAGACCTTCGACGAGGCGACCGCGCACCAGGTCCGTATCCTCTACGGCGGGTCGGTCAAGGCGTCGAACATCGCCGCGATCATGGTCCAGCCGGACGTGGACGGTGGCCTGGTGGGCGGGGCGAGCCTGGACGCCGAGGAATTCGCGCAGATCTGCCGGTTCCCGGAGCACATCGCCCGCTGATCGCTCGCTATTCTTGACGCTGCCCGTCCACCGGCCGGTGCCACGTGCCCGTCCTGCCCGGGCAGATGATCGCTACGAGAGGACTGACCCCAGCCATGCCGATCGCGTTCGCCTACACGTTGATCGTGTTGTTGATCATCACGAGCATCCTGCTCACCCTGCTGATCCTGCTGCACCGAGGTAAGGGTGGTGGGTTGTCGAGCATGTTCGGCGGCGGCGTCAGCTCCAGCCTGGCCGGCTCCTCGGTGGCCGAGAAGAACCTCGACCGCTACACCGTTCTGGTCGGGATCGTCTGGTTCGCCTGCATCGTCGGGATCGGCCTCTGGCTCCGCCTCCAGATGAGCAGCGGGGCCTGAGCCAGCCCGTCGAGTCGTACAATCTGCGCGCGGTCCGTCACCACGGGCCGCGCGCAGTTCTTTCTCCGCTGCACCGCGTCGCCCGCCGCCCACCCTCGCGGCGGTCCCCTCCGACGACAGGAGCTAGCAGCCGTGCCGACTGGCAACGCCATCCGGGGCACCCGCATCGGGTCCGGCCCCGACCGGCCCACCGAACGATCCGCGCCGGCCCCCCGCCGGCCGGTCAGCTACTGGTGCCGCAACGGTCACCGGGTCGAATTCCTCATCGCCGCCGACGCGGAGGCGCCGCCCGGCTGGGACTGCCCGCGTTGCGGCCAGCCGGCCGGCCCGGACGCCGAGAACCCGCCCGGGCAGGCCCGCACCGCGCCGTACAAATCCCACCTGGCGTACGTGAAGGAGCGGCGCACCCCCGAGCAGGCCGAGGCGATCCTCGCCGAGGCGCTCGACGCGCTGCGCCGGCGCCGCGGCCGCGCCTGACATACGGAAGCCCCGGTC
>NZ_QGGF01000428.1 GCF_003857015.1 Micromonospora globispora
CGCCAGAGGCCGTACAGGGCCAGGATGGCGGCGGCGACGAGGGGGCCGCCGTCGCGGACCAGGCCGTCGAGGCCGAGCAGCCACCAGCACAGCGGCAGGTCGACGGCGAGCACGCCGAGCGTGACGGCGACCAGCATGGTGCGCGCCCAGGCCCGGCCCCGCATGAGGAACAGCGTGCAGAAGAGCACCAGATAGCTGACCGCGATGCCGGCGACGATCCAGAACAGCACCGCCGGCACCGCGCTGAGCCGGCCGTCCAGGATGGAACCGCCGGCGACCAGGGCCGGCACCAGCATCAGCGGGCTGTAGGTGAACGCGGCGACCCGGCTGGTGAGCAACCAGCCGGTGACCGGGGGGCGCTTCGGCGCGGTCTCCCGCCAGGAGATGGTGCCGCCCTCGACAACCAGCGCCTTGCGGTGCCGGACCAGGTGGCCGCCCACCGCCTCAGAGCGGTAGAGCAGCGCCACCACGGCCACGCAGAGCGCGGTGAGCACCCCGAACCCGAGCAGGCCGGGCAGCGGCGGCACCCCCTGCCGGGGTACGACCAGCCGGCCGACCGCGAAGACGGTGGTGACCGCGAGGATCAGGCCGAACGGCCTGGCCACCGTACGGCCGCGGTTGACGTGCCCGATCAGCACCAGGAAGCCGAGCGAGCGGAGCATCGCCCAGCCGGTGCGTACGGCGAGGCCGAACTCCTGCTCCGGGGCGTACCACCAGTTGAGCAGCTCGACCACGACGGTGGCCGCCGCCGTGACGGCGAGCAGGGTGGTCAGCGCCCGGACGGCGGACGGCCGCCGGACCTGGGTGGTCTCGGCGGCCGTCCTCATGGGATCCGATGGTGCCCAGCGCGGGCGGGGATCACACCTACTTCTGGGGCTGCTCCGCGTCGAGCCGGGCGCGCAGCGCGTCCAGCTCGGCCCAGAGGACGCCGGGGAGCTTGTCCCCGAACTTCTCGAACCACTCGGTGACCAGCGGGAGCTCCTTGCGCCACTCCTCCGGGTCGACCTTGAGCGCGATCCGGACGTCCTCCGGGGTCATGTCCAGACCCTCGACGTCCAGCGCGTCCTGGGCCGGGACCATGCCGATCGGGGTCTCGACGGCCTCGGCCCGACCCTCGATCCGCTCGATGACCCACTTGAGGACGCGGGAGTTCTCGCCGAAGCCGGGCCAGAGGAAGTTGCCCTCGGGGTCCTTGCGGAACCAGTTGACGTAGTAGATCTTGGGCAGCTTGGCCTCGTCGCCGTCGACGCCCTTGCCCATCTCGATCCAGTGCCGGAAGTAGTCACCGGCGTGGTAGCCGATGAACGGCAGCATCGCCATCGGGTCGCGGCGTACCACGCCGACCGCGCCGGACGCGGCCGCGGTGGTCTCCGAGGAGAGCGTGGCGCCCATGTAGACGCCGTGCACCCAGTCGCGGGCCTCGGTGACCAGCGGGACGGTGTCCCGGCGACGGCCGCCGAAGAGGATCGCGTCGATCGGCACACCGTTCGGGTCGTAGTAGTCGTCGGCCAGGATCGGGCACTGCGTGATCGGGGTGCAGAACCGGCTGTTCGCGTGGGAGGAGAGGCTGTCGCTCTCCGGCGTCCAGTCGTTGCCCTTCCAGTCGATCAGGTGCGCCGGCGGCTCACCCATGCCCTCCCACCAGATGTCGCCGTCGTCGGTGAGGGCGACGTTGGTGAAGACGGAGTTGCCCCGCTCCAGCGTCCGCATCGCGTTGGCGTTGGTCTTCCAGTCGGTGCCGGGCGCGACGCCGAAGAGGCCGTACTCCGGGTTGATCGCGTAGAGGCGACCGTCCGGGCCGAAGCGCATCCAGGCGATGTCGTCGCCGATGGTCTCGACCTTCCAGCCCGGGATGGTCGGCTCCAGCATGGCGAGGTTGGTCTTGCCGCAGGCGGACGGGAAGGCGCCGGCGACGTGGTAGACCTTGCCCTCCGGCGAGGTGATCTTGAGGATCAGCATGTGCTCGGCGAGCCAGCCCTCGTCGCGCCCCATCACGCTGGCGATGCGCAGCGAGTAGCACTTCTTGCCGAGCAGCGAGTTGCCGCCGTACCCGGAGCCGAAGGACCAGATCTCCCGGGTCTCCGGGAAGTGCGAGATGTACTTCGTGTCATTGCACGGCCACGCGATGTCCTGCTGGCCGGGGGCGAGCGGGGCGCCGATCGAGTGCAGCGCGTGCACGAAGTCGGCGTCGTCGCCCATCGCCTCGAGGATCTTCGCGCCCATCCGGGTCATGATGCGCATCGAGGCGACCACGTACGGGCTGTCGGTGATCTCGACACCGAACATGGGGCTCTCGGCCTCGACCGGACCCATGCAGAACGGGATGACGTACATGGTGCGTCCGCGCATGCAGCCGCGGTACAGCTCCGTCATCGTCCGCTTCATCTCGGCCGGCGCCATCCAGTTGTTGGTGGGGCCGGCGTCCGCCTCGTCGACGGAGCAGATGAAGGTGCGCTCCTCGACCCGGGCGACGTCCGTCGGGTCGGTGCGCGCGTAGAAGGAGTTGGGCTTCTTCTCCGGGTTCAGCCGGATCAGGGTGCCCTTGTCGACAAGCTCGTCGGTGAGGCGGCGCCACTCCTCATCGGACCCGTCCACCCAGACCACTCGGTCGGGGGTGGTCAGTTCCGCGACCTCTCGGACCCAGGCGAGCAGTTTGGGGTGGGACGTCGGGGCCTGATCGATACCCCGAACAGTAGCCGGAGCAACCATGTCACATCTCCTTGTGGTCGGCGCTGACCGATGTATGGGATGCACGAGTACTGGCGAGCGAGTACGTCGCCTCGTGGAAACCTGGGATTGGGCTCAGCGTAAACCGGGCTGCCCCGCCAGTCAGTGGGACTGGTTGTGAAGAACTGCACAAGGTACGGCCACGCTGCGGCATCACGATCTGATACCCGCTTTCGCGCGCAGTTTCACGCAAATCCTGCGGACAACCTTCGGCGGACCCCGTCGTCCGGGCCCAGCCGACGATGCACCATGAGTGGAAGCGCGCGCCGGTGCCGCCGACGGCGATTCAGCGATCCGATCCGCAATTCCTCCACAGTCGGTTACGATCTGCTCACCGGATATCTCCACGGCTCCGGGCCGTCACCCGAGCCGGCGGTGGCAGCCCGTCACCGCCGCGCGCCGCTCGGTGCCGGCCGTCGGCGCCGACGTCACGCCGCGGCCGTCCGCTTGCCATTGCTACCCACCGAGGGCGTCGGCACCCGGTAGGCTCGGCGGGTGGCCGCGACGATGACCGGGGACCAGCCAGGTGCTCCGCAGACCCGACCGGGTCTGATCGCCTCCCTCGTAGACCGCTTCGGTCACCTCGTCCGGGAGCTGAGCAAGTTCGCCACCGTGGGTGGGCTCGCGTTCCTCGTCGACTTCGCGCTCTTCAACTACCTGGCGAGCGTCCGCCACTTTCCGCCGGTGACCGCGAAGACCATCTCCACGGTCATCGCGGCGACCATGGCCTTCCTCGGCAACCGGTTCTGGACCTGGCGGCACCGCCAGCGCTCCAACCCGGCCCGCGAGTACGGGCTCTTCTTCTTCTTCAACGCGGTCGGTCTCGGCATCGCGGTGGCCTGCCTCGCGATCAGCCACTACGGACTGGGTCGCCTCTGGCCCGGGGTGTTCCAGACCCCGCTGGCCGACAACATCGCCAGCTTCATCGTCGGCACCGGCCTCGGGACGCTGTTCCGATTCTGGTCGTACCGGCGGTTCGTTTTCGTGGAAGCGGGAACTCCACCCGTTCCGGGAACGAGCCACGACCGAGACCCCGGGGCGTGACCTACCGCCCACCTCGTCCTGCCGGGCCGAGCCGGCCCTGGCCACTGCCCTAAGGTGTTCCGCATGCGTCTTGTCCGTCTGCTGCCCGAGCGCTGGCAGAAGTTCATCCACGAGGCGCTCAAATTCGGCATCGTCGGCGGCATCAACACCGTCATCAATTACGCGGTGTTCAATGCGCTGGCACTCACCGTTTTCCGCGACGGCCAGCTCAAGGCGACGGTGATCGCGACCATCGTGGCCACGATCACGTCGTATCTGATGAATCGGCACTGGACGTACCGCGATCGGCCCAAAGCGGCCCTCCAGCGCGAATACGCCCTGTTCTTCCTGTTCAACGCGACCGGCTTGATCATCGAACTCGGGGTGCTGGCCGGCGCGAAGTACGGGCTCGGCGTGAACAGTCTGCTGGCGTTGAACGTGGCGAAGACCGGCGGCGTACTGCTGGCCACCATGTTCCGCTTCTGGTCGTACCGGACCTTCGTCTTCCAGCCGGTGCCGAAGCACGCCGAGGAAACCTGGCACACCATTCCGCGGGACGAGTGGGACACCATGGCGGAGATGGACCCGGTGGCCGAACTGGCCGAGTCCGTCAGCGAGCTGGAGGAGACGGAGCCCCAGCCGGGCGAGCGCCCGGTTCGTCGACAGGAAGCCGGCGCCGAGCCCGGACGGGTGCTGCGCGGCCGCGCCGCCCCGGCGGACGCGGGCCTGGGCCGGGCCCTCAACGGGGACCTGGACGCGGAACTCGCCGCCGAGCTGCACGCCGGCACCCGCCGTTCCACCCGCCGCTGAGCCGCACCCCGGCCAGGCGCACACACCCCGCACCTCGGTCAAGAGGCCCGCCCGGCGCACCCCTTGACCTCGGCGGCGGAAGCTCAGGACGTGGAGTCGCGCAGCGGCTTGCCCTCGCGCATGTCAGCGAGGATCTCCCGCATCTCCCCGTCGCCCAGCGAGTGCTTGTCGTGCTGCGCCTCGACCAGCTCGTAGAGCGTGGTCTGCACCCGGTCCACCCGGGGCACGTCGGTCAGCACCGACTGACCGCGTTCGCCGGCCGACTCGATGGTCAGGGTGCCGCAGCCGAGCAGGCGCTCGATGAAGCGCTGGTGCATCGAGTGGTCGTTGATCCGGGTCAGCGGAAGGTCCCGCCGGTTACGCGAGAAGACGCCCTGCTGGAGCAGCACCCGCTCGTTGGTGAAGAGATAGTGCGTGGTCCGCCAGACCAGGAACGGCCAGAAACCCAGCCAGAGCACCAGCACCAGGCCGACAGCGGCCATCGCGTAGAGGGCGATGGTGCCACCGTCGCCCTCGGGCAGCAGGACCCAGCCCGCCACCACCGCGGCGACGGCGACCACCAGCACCAGGATCGGCCGGATCAGCGCCTTCCAGTGCGGATGCAGGTGCAGCACGACATGCTCGTCCTCGGTGAGCACGTCTTCGGGGAACGCCACGGGAACCTCCTCGCAGAACAGGACGCGCTGACCGTAGCGGCTCGGCGCTCGTCAACGGATCAGCCGCGCGGCGGTAAAGGGGCGGCGAGCGCTCAGCGCACGTGCAGGACGTCGCCTGCGGCCAGCCGCAGCTCCCCTTCCGGGCCCTCCACCAGCAGCTGGCCGTCCGGGTCCACCCCGGTGGCCGTACCGGTGACCTGCCGGCCGTCGGGCAGCAGCACGCGTACCTGCCGACCGACCGTGGCGCAGGCGGCCAGGTAGGCGTCCCGGAGGCCGCTGGCGACCGCGTCCCCGCCGGCGGAGCGCCAGCGGTCGTACCACTCGGCGAGCGCGCGGAGCAGGGCGCGCAGCAGCGGATCCCGGTCGGTGGCGGCGGCGCCGGCCAGCTGCAGCGAGGTGGCCGGCAGCCCGGTCGGGTTCTCCGGCAGCTCGTGCGCGCGGAGGGTGACGTTGAGGCCGATCCCGACCACGATCGCGGGCGGCTGGGCCGGGGAGGTGCCCGGCACCGCCTCGGCGAGCACCCCGGCGCACTTCGCGCCGTCGATCAGCAGGTCGTTCGGCCACTTCAGGCGGGCCTCCAGCTCGGCCAGCCGGGTCACCGCCTCCACCAGCGCCACCCCGGCGAGCAGAGGCAGCCAGCCGTACCCGGCGGGTGGGACCGGCGACCAGC
>NZ_QGGF01000070.1 GCF_003857015.1 Micromonospora globispora
CAGAAGGGCGGGGCGGCCGCCTCGGGTGGCCGGCCCCAGGCCCGGCGCGCGTCCGCCACCGCCACCGCCAGCAGGACCACCGCCGCGGCCGCCGCTGAGAGCAGCGGCGCGAGGTGCAGCAGGAACGGCGCGAGGAAGAGCAGGACGAGGATCGCGATCCAGCGCGAGGGCGAGACCCGGCCGAAGACCTCGTACTCGAAGCGGGCCCGACCGGCCAGGAAGATCGCCGGGCCGCCGAGGATCATGGCGATCCACGTGACGTGGTTGTGCCCGAGTGGATGATCGAGGACCAGCTCGTACCCGATCGCGGTGGACACCAGCCCGACCACCATCACCAGGTGGGTGTCGGCGGCCGACCGACCGATGGCGGCGGGATGGGCCGCCTTGGTGACCGCCTCGCCCAAGATCTGCCCGGCGCGCCGCACATAGATCCGCCACAGCAGCACCGACGTCACGATCGCCGCGGCGAAGGCGGCGGTCCGCGGCGGGCTGAACGGGTTGTGGCTGTAGGCCAGGCCGGCGACCAGGATCGTCTCGCCGAGGGCGACGAGGAAGAACTGCTGGTACCTCTCGGCCAGGTGCTCGCCGGCGATTCCCAGCGGGAGACGGTGGAGCGGCCCAGCCCCGGCACCGGCCAGCCGCTCCGGGTCGCAAGGTATTCCAGGGCCAGCGCCAGCGTCCAGAGCACCACCGTTCCGTCGACGGGCAGCAATGCGCCGGTCACCCAGAGCACCCCGGTCGCGCTGAACACGATCAGCATCCGCAGTTTGAGCCGGCGGTACTGGTGCCGGCCCAGCGCCGCCAGCAGAATCGCCGGCCGGGACACCTGCGCCACCACGTACGCGGCGGCGAACGCCAGCGCGGTCTCGCTGAATGCCCTGGGGACCGCGACCCGCATGACCATGCTGCACACCAGCGCGATGATGACGACGGTCTGCACCCAGATGTGGTACGGGTCGTACCGGCTGGTGGTCCACGCGGTTCCGTTACCTTTCAGTGAGCAAACGTGACTCATGATTGGCAGTCGTCCGTTGCCGGGCGACGTTGACCGGATGAACCGGTCTAGACGCTTCACGGCCCGCCGCCCCGCCTGCGGATGCAGGTCTTACGGGTCTTACGTAGGCTCGACGTCCTGTTTTTGCGTCGCCCAGCAACTCCAGGTCGACGTGCCGCACGAGCGCGGCAAGATTACGTGCGGCGTTGACGTCCCGGTCCAGGGACAGTCCGCACGCGGTGCAGTGGAACATGCGCTCGGCCAGCGACAGCTTGGGTTTCACCGTCTTGCAGGCGGAGCACGTCTTGGAGCTGGGGTACCACCGGTCGGCGACGTACAGCGTGCTGCCGTACCAGCCGGTCTTGTAGCCGAGGTGCCGGCGCAGCGTCGCCGGGGCGGCGTCGGTCAGGGACCGGGCCAGCTTGCGGTTGCGGACCATCCCGGCCACGTGGAGGTCCTCGACCACGACCGTGGTGAACTGCTGCGCCAGGCGGGTGGTGAGTTGGTGCCACGAGTCGGCGCGGACGGCCGAGACTGTGGCGTGTAGTCGAGCCACCGCGTCCTGTGCCCGCTGCCACCGGTTCGACGCAGTCCGTTTGCGCCTGGCCTGCGGGTCGTAGGGGCCGATCCGCCGGGCGGCGCGGCGTTGGGCCTTGCCGAGTTTCCTCAACGCGGCCTTGAACGGCGCCGGGTTCGGCACCATCTCGCCGGTGGACAGCACCGCCAGGTGCTTGATCCCGGCGTCCACGCCGACGACCCGGCCGGCTTTCGGCGCGTGCGCCGGCCGCCGTCCGACCGTGCGCTGGACCGCGACCTGGAACGAGCAGAACCACCTGCCGGCGGTCTCGGTGACCGTGGCGGACAGGATCGTCGCGGTGCCCGCCCGTACCCGGCGGGCCAGCTTGCGGGTCGACTCGTGGGTGCGGATGCGACCCAGCCGGGGCAGCATCACATGCCGGTAGCTGGGGTCGACCCGGATCGCGCCGGTGGTGAACCGGGCCGACCTACGGCCGGTTTTCTTCTTGGCGCGGGGCCAGCCCATCCGGCGGCCCTTGCGGGTGCCGGTGCGTGACGCGTGCCAGTTGCCCAGTGCTGCGGACAGGTTCGCCAGGCCGGTGTTGAACGCCTCCTTGGAACACTCCGCCCACCATGGCGCCACCCACTGCTTGATCTCGTTCCAGGTGCGCCGCAGGTCCGGCAGGGACCAGCCCTGCCATGGCGTCAGGTCCGCCTCGGCTACTCCGTAGCTGGCCTCGGCAGCGCGCTGCGCCTTCACCGCGCTGACCCGCCGCAGCATGTGGTTGTACGCGAACCGAGCCGCGCCGGTGTTCCGGCGCAGACCGAGAACCTGGGCGTCACTCGGGTCGAGGGCGAACCGGTACGCCTGCACGGTCCAGCCGGCCGGCGGCTCGTACCGCTTCACGACTCGTCCTTGGTGGTGGCGGCGGCCACGGCGCGGCTGGCCCGGTTCGCCGCTGCGCGGCGGCCGTACAGTCGGGCGCAGAGACTAGTGAGGATCTCCGTGACGTCCCGCACGAGGTCGTCGTCCACCTCGGCTGGATCGACCACCATCAGCCGGCGCCCCTGCGCGGCCAGCGCCGCCTCAACATACTCGGCACCGAACCGCGCGAACCGATCCCGGTGCTCCACCACGATCGTCGACACGGCCGGGTCGCGCAGCAGCCCGAGGAACTTCTTGCGCCGCCCGTCCAACGCGGACCCGACCTCGGTCACCACCCGCGCGACGGCCATGTCCCGCCCGGTGACCCAGGCGGTCACCCGGGCGACCTGCCGGTCCAGGTCGGCTCGCTGGTCGGCCGACGACACCCGGGCGTAGACGACGACCTGACCCTGCCGGGCGTCGTCGGTCACCTCCACCATGATCGTGCCGGACGGAAGACGCCGAGCGGGCACCGGCATGGTCCCCTCGCGGAACCAGCGATACGCGGTCTGCGGGTGCACACCGTTACGGCGCGCCCACTCGGCAAGCTTCACAGAACGATACTAACACTCATATATTCGTATGTTTGATCACGGGAGAGTGAGCAGTTGTCAGCCCCCCCAGACCGAGCAGCAGCAGCGTCTTGCCGCCGCCGGTGACCGCCCGCCACACCTCCGCGTGCGCCGGCTCCTCCGCGAGGTCCTCGAAGGCGAGGGCGGCGATGCGGGTGAACGCGAAGACGTACACCAGATCGAAGAAGAGCTCCAGGAACGTCGCCCGCGTGGGAGCGGCCGCCTTGGGCAGCAGGCCACCGGTCTCCCCGGTCGTCATGGTCGGCGGTCCCCGCCGTCGGTCCAGCCCACCTGGCAGTCGTAACACTCTTTCCGGGCTGGGCGCCGCGGATCGCCGGTATCGCCGGCACCGGGATCTTGCTCGGGGCGACGGCGAGCGGGCACGATCGACGGGTGACGAATCGATGGGGCATGACGGTGCCGTTGAGCGGTGTCCCGCTCGCCGACCACGCCGCGGTCTACGCGGCCCTCGACCGGGCCGGCTTCACCGACGTGTGGTCGTCGGAGGTGGCCGGCGCCGACGCGTTCACCCCGCTGACGCTCGCCGCCGCCTGGCAGCCCCGGCTGCGCCTCGGCACCGCGATCGCGCCGGTCTTCACCCGCGGGCCAGGGCTGCTGGCGATGACGGCCGCCGCCGTCGCCGAGGCCGCGCCCGGGCGCTTCGCCCTCGGCATCGGCGCCTCCTCGCCCGTGCTGGTGCAGGACTGGAACGCGGTCCCCTTCGAGGAGCCGTTCCGGCGCACCCGGGACGTGCTGCGCTTCCTCCACGCCGCGCTGTGCGGGGAGACCGTCGACCAGGCGTACGACACCTTCACGGTGCGGCGGTTCACCCTGGAACGCCCGCCGGCCGTGCCGCCGCCGGTGCTGCTCGCCGCGCTCCGGCCCGGGATGCTCCGGCTCGCCGCCGCCGAGGCCGACGGGGTGATCCTCAACTGGCTCTCCGCCGACGACGTGCCGCGGGCGGTCGCGGAGCTGGGAGAGCGCCGGCCGGGCTTCGAGGTGGTCGCCCGGATCTTCGTCTGCCCCACCGAGGACGCCGCGCACGCCCGGGCGCTGGGCCGCCGGCTGATCACCGGCTACCTCACCGTCCCCGCGTACGCCGCCTTCCACCGCTGGCTCGGCCGGGACAGCGTGCTCGGGCCGATGTGGGACGCCTGGGCGGCCGGCGACCGGCGGGGTGCCGCCGCGGCCGTACCGGACGAGGTGGTCGACGCGCTGGTGCTGCACGGGGCGCCCGAGCAGTGCGTCGCGCAGGTTCGCCGCTACGCCGACGCCGGGGTGGACGTACCGGTGATGGCGCTGCTGCCGACCCCGGAGCTGGCGGCCGGGGGCGCCGCCGCGCTGGCCACGCTGATCCCCCGACTCGGCATCGCGGAGGGAAGCTGACATGTATCTCACCGACCGGGTGGCCGTCGTCACCGGCGGGGCGGGCGGTATCGGGGCGGCGCTGGGTCGCCGGTTCGTGGCCGAGGGTGCCGCCGCCGTCGTCCTCGCCGATCTGAACGCCGACGCCGCCGCCGCGGTGGCCGAGTCCATCGGTCCCGCCGCGTACGCCGTCGGCGTGGACGTCACCGACGAGCGCCAGGTCCGCGCCCTGGTCGAGGAGACCGAGCGGCGCTACGGCCGGATCGACCTCTTCTGCGCCAACGCGGGGGTGGCGACCGGTGGGGGAGTGGAGGCGCCGGACGCCGACTGGGACCGGGCCTGGCGGGTGAACGTCCTCGCCCACGTCTACGCCGCCCGGGCCGTGCTGCCGGCGATGCTCCGCCGCGGCCAGGGGTACCTGTTGATGACCTGCTCGGCGGCGGGCGTGCTGACCGCGGTCGGGGATGCGCCGTACACCGCCACCAAGCACGCCGCGGTCGGCTTCGCGGAGTGGCTCGCCATCACCTACCGGGACGCCGGCATCCGGGTCAGCGCGCTCTGCCCGCAGGGCGTGGACACCCCGATGCTCGCCGACGGGCTCGCCGCCGGTCACCTCGGCGCGCGGGTGATCGCCGCCTCCGGTGCGGTGCTCACCCCCGACCAGGTCGCCGACGCCGCCGTCGCCGGGCTGGCCGAGGAACGGTTCCTGATCCTGCCGCACCCCGAGGTCGCCGGGTACGCCCGCCGGCGTGCCGAGGACCCGGACGGCTGGCAGGCCGGGGTGCGCAAGCTGGTCCGCAAGCTGCGCGCCGCCAGTCAGTAGGAGCCGCCGCCTCCGGCGTCGCTCGGCGGGCCGCCGGCGAAGCTCGACCAGTGGTCACCCACCTGGGCATCCCCGGTCCGGGACGGGCCGCGGCGCGCACGGCGGACACTTCGCCGCAGTTGCCCCGCCGCCGTCCTGGCCGCTGCCAGCTTCTCCTCGCGAGTGAGCTCCCGGCGGGCTCGGCGGCGCCGCCATCTCCAGTAGACAGTGACGACGAGGGTGGCGGCGAGGGCGGCGATGACCGCCCAGAAGGGTGCGGACATGCCCCCACCGTAGGTTCCGGTGACAACCGGTCAGCGGCGCCAGCGCAGCGGACCCGGGTGCACCGACCAGAGCAGTCGCCGCCACCACGGGCGGGCGGCGCGCAGCGCCGAGACGTATCGGTCGGCCATTGCCGTCGCGCGCTCCGCCTGCTCGGGGGTTGCCGTGCCGGGGGCGAAGGCGACCCGGTTGAGCAGGCGGGCCAGGTCGTCCACATCGGTGGGTGGTGGATCCCCGTCGCTCGCCGTCGCCTCCCGGGCCTCGGCAATCGCCCGGCGGGCCCGCTCGGCGACCTCGCTGGCGGCCAGGTCGTCGCCGACCGGTCGGCCGGCCAGCCGCAGTGCGTCGGTCACCTCCCGCCAGGCGCCGGCGATGCGCTGGCCGGGGTCG
>NZ_QGGF01000202.1 GCF_003857015.1 Micromonospora globispora
ACCGCGGGAACGAGCAGCAGCCAGCGGGGGGTGGGCCGGGGCCAGGCGAGCCGGCGGGGCGGGGTAGGGCCCATGCACTACCCCCGCCTCGGCCGCAGCGCCAGGATCCGCCGGGCGCCGCCGCGGGCACCCCGGACCAGCGGGGTGATCGGCACCCGTTCGATCCGGTAGCTGGCATAGCCCTGGCTGACGGCGCCGAAGCGGCTCTTGAACAGCTCCAGCGGGGAGCGCGGGGCCGAATCGCCCATGTTGTACGACGTGCACCCGGCCTCGACCGCGTCCGCGATGGCCGTCCGGTGCAGCAGGTAGTTGGCGTACACCGGGCCGGCGAGCTTCTCCACCATGGCCCCGCGCCAGTACATCGCCGTCTTCGTGCCGAAGAGCACGACGATCGCGGCGACCGGCCGCTCCCTGTGGTACGCGGCGTACACCCGGCAGCGGGCGCCGAGCATCGCCGCGACGGTACGCAGCTTGCGCGGTGGCTCCCGCCGGGCGGAGAGCCACCGGGCCAGCGGGAGCGGCAGACCGTCCCGCCGCGCCCAGCGGTCGACGGACTCGCTGTACAGCTGGTGGAACGTGGGGACGAGGCCGCCCGTGGCATCACACTCGACGATGACACCGGCCCGCTCCGCCCGGCGGATCCGGTTGCGGGTGTCGCTGCGGAACCGCTCGCGCCAGACCCGGTCGAAGTCGCCGTCGAGGGGGAGCGTCTGCGACATCCGCTCCTCGCGCAGCACGCCCGCCGGCATCGCCGCCTCCCACCCGTCGGCGGTCGCCGGGTCGGGGCGGACCAGCGTGCTCAGCACCCGCCGCTGCGCCAGGTCGGCGACGACCATGCCGATGTCCTCGGCGTGGAGCTGCCCGCCGTCGCCGATCAGCCCGCCCGGTCCCCAGCCGACGGGGAGCCCGAAGTCCGTCGCGAGGATCGGACCGAGCCCCGGGCGCCGGACGAGCGGAAGGATGAGCCGCCGCCCGTCGGCGGTCTCGTACAGCCGCGAGATGTCCTGGTAGCCCTCGACCTCGCACACGCACCGCAGCCAGGTCGGCGTCTGGCTGGGCAGCGCGGTGGGCGCCGAGGCCAGCACCTGCTCCCACGCGTCGACCGGGGCGGGGCTGGTCACCGTCAGCGGTGCGCCGCCGGATACCGGCGCGAGGTGAGGATCCAGGGTGGTGCCCGCGCTCACGAGGACCCCAGCGGCAGGTCGGCGTGCCAGTAGCGCTGCGTGGCGTCGTTGCTGGCCATGACGACCATCCCGGTGGCGCTGGTGACGTCCTGCTTGGTGGTCGTGACGTTGTTGAGGTCGGGTGAGTCGGCGTCCTTCATGACCGGCGTGCCGCGGCCGTCCGGGAAGGCGATGCTCGCCATCGGGGAGCTCTTCATGAAGATCGTCCCGGGGTAGCCCGAGTAGGGGCAGCCACTGTCCGGTGCGGTCATGAAGACGTACAGGGTCTGGTTTTCGGAGTCGAGCAGCAGGACCGGCCGGGTGTGACAGTCCTTGATCCGCCCCACCGGGTAGCTGGACCAGTCGGCGGTCGCCGGGTCCCGGGCGAGGAGCATGATCTGGGGCGCCGAGGAGGAGGCACCGGCGTCGTCGAGCCCGGTCTTGACGGCCGCGAAGACCCGCCCCGAGGCGTCCGCCTGCAGCGCCTTGAGGTTGATGTGGTCGTCGGCGCTGTTCGGGCCCTGGATCGCGGTCCGCGAGACGTCCCAGGTGGAGCGTGGCTCCCCGTCGGTGTGCTCGGCGAAGTACATTGCGGACGCCGCCTGGTTGCTCCACATCACGCCGGTGCGGGTGCCGCCGAAGCTCACCACCGCGGAAATGTCGTCGCTGGCCAGGCCGGTGGCGCCGGTGACCGGGAGCACGAACGGGGTGCCCCAGACCGCGTCCCCGCCGATGGTGTTGTTCACGTAGACCTTCGAGCCCTGCGCCCAGGTCGCCCAGAGCGTCCCCGTCGAGTCCTTGTCGATGGTGAGGCTCTCGCTGGAGTAGTTGTTGATCTGCACCGGGAAGCCGGTGTCGCGGCTGTACGTCCTGGTGGCGGGGTCGTAGGTGAGCCGGTAGAGCCGCGTCGGGTTGCCGTAGGTCGCGCCGGCCGAGGAACTGGCCCGGACGTGCGAGGCGACGTAGAGCTTCTGGCCGTCCCAGAGCACGTCGGAGCGGGTCTTCGGCCGGTTGTCGAGCACGGTGCCGGTGTCGGTCCAGCGCTCGGTGGAGCGGTCCAGCCGGAAGATGTGGTGGGTCTGGCTGCCGGAGTCGAACAGCGCCGCCCACCAGAGGCCGTCGTTCCACCACAGCTTGCTCTCGGGCTTCTCACCGGTCGCGGCCGAGCCGTCGCCCGAGGTGGACGGCCCGACGTAGCCGATGTCGCCGGTGTCGGCGCCCGCCGGGGTGGACAGGCCGGCGGGAACGGGTGCGGTCGCGAGCAGCACGCCGATGATCAGGGCGAGGGCGTAGCTGCTCCGGGTCGTCCATCGCTTCATGAGTGGGCCACCTCGCTCAGTGCCGGGCTGGCTGCCTTCGCCGCGAGGGGCTGCCAGCGGTGCAGCACCCGGTGGTCGATGGGGTCCACCACCGGCCGGGGGCGCCGGACCACCCGCTCCCGGATCAGGGTGCGCAGCACCCGTTGGCCGTCCCGGAAGGTGTGCAGGTTGGAGGTGCCGCAGCGGCGGGGCAGTTCGTTGCTCGGCACCTCGGCGATGCGCAGGTTCGCCTTGAGCGCGTGGACGACGAGTTCGGTCTCGATCTCGAAGCCATGCGCGGTGAGCGCGAGGTCGGGCAGCCGCTCGCGCCGGAACGAGATGAAGCCGTAGCAGAGGTCGGTGAAGCGGACGAGGAAGAGGCTGTTCGTGAGCCGTACCAGCATCTGGTTCCCGGACCGGCGCAGCGCGGTCAGGTCGGTCGACCCGCCGCCGGCGAGGAACCGGGAGCCCTTGACGAAGTCGTAGCCGTTCATCAGCGGGGTGACGAAGCGGTGGATCTCGGCCGGATCCATGCTGCCGTCGGCGTCGATCATCACGATCAGGTCGCTGGTCGCGGCGGCGAACGCGACCCGGGCGGCGTCGCCCTTGCCGCGGCAGTTCTGCGTCAGCACCACGATGTCGGGACGGATGGCGCGGGCCACCTGGACGGTACGGTCCGACGAGTGGCCGTCCACGAGGATCACCTCGTCGACGATCGGCGGCATCCGCTCGAGCACCCAGGCGATGTTCTTCTCCTCGTTGAGCGTCGGGATGACCACGCTCACCGTCTGCCGTTCGGGGCGGCCGTCGACGGCTGCGCCGTCGCGCTCCGGCCGCTCCCGCATCCGCAGGATGCTCATCGGCCGGTCGTCATGCCCGGAAGGGACCTTGAGCGGCGGCGCGGACAGCAGGCTGGGGATCCGGGTCTCGACGTCCTGGACGCGGGCTTCGACCTCCTGGTTCAGCGTCACCGGACCCCCTCCCGCAGGGCCGCCGGCGGGCTGTTCCGTCCGTCGGCCTTCCTCGTGCCGTCAGCGGTGGTGTCCGAAGTACCTCTCATCAGCCCCACTTCCCCCGTGATTCCTGGGCAGCGTCGAGCGCCTCAGCCCTGGACGTTGAATGTCCCGGTCCGCCACGCGGTTAAACCGGGATGAACAGGAGGCAAAGCTAACATCTCTGCCAACCCGGACAGGCCGCATTCGCCGGGATGCCCGGGGCGGATCGCGGACGCCGCGGCACGAGCACGCGCCGGCCGCCGTCCAGGTCATGGACGGCGGCCGGCGCGCGTGCGTCACCTCCGCGGCAGGAGCTGGATGATCGCGGCCAACGCCAGTTCGAGCACGATCAACGCGACCAGCCCGGACCGGAACCCGGCGGTCAGGTCGGCGGCCTGGTAGAACACGATCCCGATCAGTGCCACCCCGACCGCGTTGCCGGTCTGGTTCACCGTGGCCAGCACCCCCGCCGCCGCGCCCGTGTGCCGCGGCGTGACCCGCGACAGTACGGTCGTGGTGAGCGGCGCGAGCGCCATACCCATGCCGATCCCGTCGACGGCCAGCCCCGGCACGAGCCAGCCGGCCCCGTGCCCGGCCGCCTCCCACATGCCGTACAGGCCGACCGCCATCGCCAGCGCGCCGACGCTGACCACCTGGCGGCCCAGCCGGGCGGCGATCCGGTGCGCGTACGTCGAGGTGGCCAGGTAGCCGCCGCCGATGGCCATGAACACCGCCCCCGACTCCAGCGCCGACAGGCCCCGCGTCACCTGCAGGTGCAGGGCCAGGATGAGGAAGAAGGACGCCTGCCCCATCCAGAACACCTGGGTCGCCACCAGCCCCACCGAGAACGCCCGCTCCCGGAACAGCGTCAGGTCCACCAGCGGCTGCCCGCCGCGCCGCTGGCTCGCCGCGAAGAGCGCGAAGAGCACGACCGAGGCGGCCAGGCTCAGCCAGGTCCACATCGGCCAGCCCTGCTCGCGTCCCTCCACCAGCGGCAGCACCAGCGTCACCAGGGCGGCGCTGACCAGGACCACGCCGGCCAGGTCGAGCCGGGTCGCCGGGTGGCGCGACTCCGGCACCCGGCGCAGGAACGCCAGCGCGGCCACCCCGATCGGCAGGTTGATCAGGAAACAGAGCCGCCAGTCCAGGCCGAACAGGTCCGCCCTGATCAGCAGCCCGCCGATCAGCTGACCGAACACCGCGCCCAGGCCCAGCGTCAGGCCGTACCGGGCGAACGCCCTGGGCTGCTCGGCCGGCGCCACGCTGGTCCGCACGATCGCCAGCACCTGCGGCACGAGCAGCGCCGCCGCCAGCCCCTGCAGCACCCGGGCGCCGACCAGGACGCCCACCGTGGGGGCCAGCCCGCAGAGCACCGAGGCGGCCGTGAACAGTGCCACGCCGAGCCCGAAGATGCGACGGCGCCCGTACCGGTCACCGAGCCGACCACCGGTGATCAGACCGGTGGCCACCGCGAGGACGTAGCCTGCGACCACCCACTCCAGCGCGGCCGGACCGGCGTCGAGGTCGCGCTGCATGGCCGGCAGGGCCACGTTGACGATGAACGCGTCGATCGCGGTCATGAACGTGGAGGTCAGCAGGACCGGCAGGAAGCCGGGGGCGGCGGCGGCCGGCGTACCGAGCCGGGCGGCCGGTGCGGTCAGGACGGTCATGCCGGCACCCGGTCCAGGAAGCCGTGCACCGCCTTGATCCGGTCGTCGGCGATGACCGCGACGTCGAAGCCGACGACGATCGGTTCCGCGTCGCGGGGGCCGAGGTGCCAGGTGAACCGGGCCAGGTCGTGGTGCGCGTCGACCGGGCCGGCGAGCCGGAACTCCAGGCCGGCGAACTGCTGTTGCACGCCGGCGATCAGGGCGTCGACCTGATCGCGTCCGGCGACCGTGGCCAGCGGGTCGGTGTAGGTGCCGTCCGCGGCCCAGACCTCGTCGATGAGGGTCCGGCGGGCGGTGGGGTCGGTGGTGTTCCAGGCGGCGAGGTACTTCTCGATCAGTTCCATGGCCACGACGCTAGGGACGATCCGGCGGGCCGGAATCGGTAGCGCTTAGGTACTCCGTACCTGTGTAGGGTGCGGGGATGTTGCACGGCCGCGCCGCGGAGCAGGACCGGATCGCCGCCCTGGTGGCCCGAGCCCAGGCCGGGCAGAGCGGCGCGCTGGTGCTGCGGGGTGGGCCGGGCATCGGCAAGACGGCGCTGCTGGACTGGGCCGCCGAGCTGACCCCGCCGGCCGACCGGCCGCTGCGGGTGCTGCGGGCCAGCGCCGCCGAGTTCGAGGCCGAGCTGCCGTTCGCCGGGCTGAGCCAGCTGCTGCGGCC
>NZ_QGGF01000402.1 GCF_003857015.1 Micromonospora globispora
CAGGCCACCCCGGTCACCCCGCCGCCACCCAGCACCAACGCCCGCCCCATGGTGACCATCCTCTCCACCGCCGGTCCCTGCCGGCCACGGTAACGTCGGCCGCACACACGGGGCAGGGAGCAATCCATTGAATCCGGTCACAGTCATCACCGGCGGAAGCCGCGGCATCGGCGCCGCCACCGCCCGCCGACTCGCCGCCGCCGGCCACGACATCGCCATCGCCTACCGCCGCGACCACGACGCCGCCCAGGCCGTCCTCGCCGACATCCACGCCACCGGCCGCCGCGGCATCGCCGTACCCGCCGACACCACCGACCCCGACCAGGTCCACCGGCTCTTCGACACCACCGCCGAGCTCGGCCCCCTCACCGGCCTGGTCAACAACGCCGGCATCACCAGCCCGATCGGCGCCTTCACCGACCTGCGGGCCGACGACCTGCGTCGCGTCGTCGACGTCAACCTCATCGGCTACGTCCTCTGCGCCCAGCAGGCCGCCCGCCGGATGACCCACGGCGGCGCCGTCGTCAACGTCTCCTCCGCCGCCGCCACCCTCGGCAGCCCGGGGGAGTACATCCACTACGCCGCCGTCAAAGCCGCCACCGACACCCTCACCGTCGGCCTGGCCAAGGAACTCGCCCCCCGCGGCATCCGGGTCAACGCCGTCGCCCCCGGCATCATCCGCACCGACATCCACGCCCTCTCCGGCGTACCCGACCGCCCCCACAGCGCCGCCGGGCGAATCCCCCTCGGCCGCTCCGGCGAACCCGACGAGGTCGCCGGCGCCATCGCCTGGCTGCTCAGCCCCGACGCCTCCTACACCACCGGCGCCGTCCTACGCGTCGCCGGCGGACTGTAACCGAAAACGGCCCGGGGGAGAGCACCCCCGGGCCGTCCGCATCAGCACCGCGTCAGCTGGTGAACAGCTTCGCCGCCGTGATGGCCGTCTGCACCACCCCGTAACCCAGCAGCACCGACACCACCAACCAGGAAATCCACAACCGGGCCTGCTGCCCGTACCGGTGGTCCTCGTTCATCGCGAGCCGCTCCTCTCCGCCGTCACCGTCTCCGTACCCTCATCCACACCCGCCGCGGGCTCGTGGAACCGCTCCGGCACCGGCCGGATCAACAGGTTCGCGATGAATCCCACCGCCAGCAACCCGACCATCGTGAACAACGCCGGCCGGTACGCCGCCGCCGTCAACGTCCCCGGCTTGCCCTGCGCGTCGAGGAACCCGTTGACGATCAGCGGCCCGGCGACGCCCGCCGCCGACCACGCCGTCAACAGCCGCCCATGGATCGCCCCCACCTGGAACGTGCCGAACAGATCCCGCAGATACGCCGGCACGGTCGAGAAACCGCCCCCGTAGAACGACAGGATCACGCACGCCAACAGCACGAACAACGCCGTCGCGGTGTGCCCGAACAGCGCCAGCAGCGTGTACAGCACCATGCCGACACCCAGATACACCATGTAGATCGGCTTACGCCCGATCAGATCCGACGTCGACGACCACACGAACCGGCCCGCCATGTTGAACAGCGACAGCAGCCCCACGAAACCGCCCGCCGCCGCCACCGACACCGCCGACGTGCCGTTGTCCCGGAAGAAGTCCTGAATCATCGGGCTCGCCTGCTCCAGGATGCCGATACCGGCGGTCACGTTGCAGAACAGCACCACCCACAGCAGCCAGAACGACGGCGTCTTGATCGCGTTCGCCGCCGACACGTTCGCCGTGGTCACCAGCGGCTTCGCCGCCACCCGCGCCGGGTCGAACCCGGCCGGCCGCCAGTCCGCCGCCGGCACCCGCACGTTGAACACGCCGAACATCATGATCAGGAAGTAGCCGACGCCCAACGTCACGAACAGCCACACCAGCGCGCTGCCCGACGCCGTCGAACCCGCGTTCGCCGGGTCGTACCCCGGGTCGTAGAACGACAGCAGCTGCCGGGACAGGGGAGAGGCCACCATCGCCCCACCACCGAAGCCCATGATCGCCAGACCCGTCGCCAGACCAGGCCGGTCCGGGAACCACTTGATCAACGTCGAGACGGGGGAGATGTACCCGATCCCCAGACCGATGCCACCCAGCAGCCCGTACCCCAGATACAGCAACCACAACTGACGAGTCGCGATGCCCAGGGCGCCGACCAGGAACCCGGCCGCCCAGAAGCACGCCGAGACGAACATCGCCTTACGCGGCCCGTTCGCCTCCACCCACGTGCCCGCCACCGCGGCCGACAACCCCAGCATCACGATCGCGATACTGAAGATGATGCCGATCGCCGTCTGACTGGTGTCGAAGTGCGCGATCAGAGAGTTCTTGTAGACGCTGGTCGCGTAGACCTGCCCGATGCAGAGATGGATCGCCAACGCCGCCGGCGGAATCAGCCAACGGCTGTACCCGGGCGGCGCGACGGTGTGCCGACGATCGAGTGCGGAAAGCATGCAGCTTCCTTTCCGAAACATGGCGGGAAACCTTCCCGCTTCATGCCCCCACCGCACGCTGCGCCGAAACCCCTCCCGCGCCGAACGGTCGAAAGCCTGAGCCGAACGGTCACTCCAACCCGCGGGCCGCTCACGCCGTCGTCACGCCACCGACGCATCCGGAGCCGCACCGTCCGAAGCCGACAACGCCGAACCGACGTCATCCCCGGCCGCCTCCAGCCGGGGAATCAGCCGCAACGCCAACCGCGCCCGCCCCGGACCGGCCAACCGGCGCGGCCCGTACTTCACGTCGAACAACGCGAACACCCGCGCCCGCTGCGCGTCCCCGTCCACCCGCGCCAACCGGAACCGCGTACCCGACCAACCGTCCACCACCAACGGCCGGGACAACTCCACCTCCAACGGCCCCGTACCGTGATCGGTCAACTGATCCACGATCGGCGACCCGTCGATGCACCACCCGTCCGGCAACACCACGAAATGCACCAGGCACGACCGCAACACCACACCGTCGTACCGCAACGCCATCGGCAGGCAGATGTACTCGTCCAGCCGGCGCGTACTCGGGTGCCCCCACAGCTCGTCGAAGCGGCTCTCCACGAACTCACCCAACGGGCTGCCCATGAACACCTCCAGGTGCGGAGCCGCCGACGCCCGCACCCCGACCGGGAAGAACGAAATCAACGCCTTGTCGTCCCAGCGGAACATGTGCACCGTCGGCGAGGCGTCGTAGATGCGCACCTGAAGCCGGGCGCGGGTCTCCGCGTCCAGGGACTCGGCGAACTCGTTGAGCCGGCGCAGATTGTCCACGATCACCTCCCGGACGTTCACCGGGCGGATCTCCTCGGCCCGCTGCGACGCCGCCGCCGAATCCGGATCCAGCAGCAACACCCGCACCAGCACCCCGTTGCCCAACGCCGTCCGCAGAGCCCGCAGGAACCGGTCACGTCCCGGCCCCTCCAGCAGGTGACTACCGATGTCCATGATCGAGACCGTCGAGCTCGCCGCAGCCACATGCGCGCTGAACTCCTCGTCGTCGAAGTGCGGGTGCTCCTCGACCCGGGACCGGCGCAGCTCCTCGAACAACGGGTCCACGATCGCGTACGAGAACGCCACGATGACGATGCTGGCGCCGATGTTGAGCAGCAGCTCCTGGTTGTAGCCGGTGACCACCCGGCCCCAGGCCAGCAGCGCCGCCGACACCGCCAGCAGCCCCAGGAAACCCGCCGCGCGACGGCCGCGCCAGCGCAGGCGCCGGCGGAGAACCCCCGTGATCCGTGTCCCCACGCGTCCTCCCCGGTGACGCAGGTGCATCGATGATGCCCACCACAGTGGACCGAACGCAACGACGACCGGATGCCCAGCTTGGGGCGCCAAGGCGAGATGGCCGGGTTTGACGCGGATTCACATCCGGGGGATGCGACCATGGGCTGGTGAAGATCCTGTCCATCCAGTCCTCGGTCGCGTACGGCCACGTCGGCAACTCCGCCGCCGTCTTCCCCCTCCAACGGCTCGGGCACGAGGTCTGGCCGGTGCTGACCGTCCACTTCTCGAACCACACCGGATACGGCGCCTGGCGCGGGCCGCTGCTCGCACCGGCCGACGTCGCCGAGGTCATCGCGGGCATCGAGGACCGCGGAGTCCTCGGAACCGCCGACGCGGTGCTCTCGGGCTACCAGGGCGACCCGGCGATGGGAGCGGTGATCCTCGACGCCGTCGACAGGGTGAAGGCGGCCAACCCGCACGCGGTGTACTGCTGCGACCCGGTGATGGGCGACGTCGGCCGCGGCATGTTCGTCCGGCCGGGTATCCCGGAGTACCTGCGGGACACCGTCGTCCCGCGCGCGGACATCGTCACCCCGAACCAGTTCGAGCTGGAATTCCTGTCCGGCCGTACGACGAACTCGCCGAAGGAGCTGCTGGACGCGGTCGACGTCGTCCGCGACATGGGACCGCGCCACGTGCTGGTCACCAGCGTGCTGCACGGCGACGTCCCCGAAGGGTGCCTGGAGGTGGTGGCCGTGTCGGACGAGGGCGCCTGGGCGGTCACCACGCCGCTCCTGCCGATCAGCCCGAACGGCGCCGGCGACGTCACCGCCGCGCTGTACCTCGCCCACCTGTCGACGACCGGCTCGCCCGAGACAGCACTGGCGCGAACCACCAACACCATCTTCGCCATCCTCGAGGCGACGCTCGCGGCGGGCACCCGGGAGATCCAGCTGGTCGCCACCCAGGACGCCATCGCCGACCCGCCAACCAGGTTCACCCCCAAGCGGCTGCGGTGACGGCACTGCGCTGCTCGCCAGCCGGGAGGTGACGACGCCGGCTGACTTCGGTGCCCGTGCAGCGGTACCGGCGTTATCGCCTCGGTATTACCGGACAGCGGTCCGCCGAGGGTCTGCTCAAGCCGCCTGGAACGGACAGCAGCTGCGATTCGATAACGTACATTATGTCAAGCTGGTTGATCGCCCACCTTCCCCACGGAGAGCGGGTCGGCCTCAGTCCAACTGGACCTGACAGGTGACTGCGCCGGACTCGTCGGGCGTGCTGTCAACGACCGTCTCGCCGTCAACCACCAGTCGGCAGGCGAAGCCGTCGGGCGGCGCCTGTGGCGTCAACGCCCGCAGGGTTACCTCGCCGACGTCGGCGTCCAGCGTCAGCGTGGCCCGCCACGGCAGTGTCACCGACACGATCCCGGTGACCGAAGCGCTTCTCGTGTACAGCACCGAGGCACGCCCCGTACCGGTCACCTCGTAGCTGACCCTGTACGGGCCCTGCGGTTGGCCGGGCGTGACGATGCTCGACGGCCCCGCATCTGGGCGGTCCGCGGCGTGCCGGTAGGGATCGGCGGGGCCGGTCGTCGCGCGCCGGAGCAACACCAGCCCGCCTCCGGCGCAGGCCAGCAGCAGGAGTACGAGCCCGATCACCACCGTGCGGGTGGTCGGTGCCGGCGTCGACGCGGCCGGCGGGTACAGGATGGCGCTTGGGGTCGGGTCGGGCGGTGTGGGCGTCGTCCACGGGGTCGGCGGTCCCCACTGGTCGGGAGCGACCCACGGCGCGGGTGTTGCACCGTCGCCCGGTCGCCCACCAGCACCGTCCGGCTGCGTCATCCGGCCTTCCCCTTCGTGGAGCCCCCACCGCGACCGCCATGGTGGCACAACGCTCCACACCCGAGTTGCCGTGAACGGCCAGGAGAAGCAGGCCGCTCCCCCTGTCCGCTCTGGTCGGGAACGCGAAAATCATGCATAATATCCCTTATGCATGACAAACGGGACGAATCGGTTGCAACGCTGATCGAGGAGTTCCTGACCGCGCGGGCCACCCGCAAGCCCTCCCCCC
>NZ_QGGF01000195.1 GCF_003857015.1 Micromonospora globispora
CGCTCGCGGGGCTGGTGGCCGTGAAACGTCAACCCGGCACCGCCACAGCGGGCAAGACCGGGACCGTCCCACCGCAAGGCAGGACATCCAATCATGTGCCCACTAACGCATCATGAGAGGAAACGGCAGAGCACGATGCGCGGCGAGGCCTCCGGGTCCAGCCACGTGAGCACCTCGACCAGGTGGTCGTGCGAGAGGCTGACGCAGCCGGCCGTCGCGTTGCCGCCGGCCGTGCCGAACTCGTGCAGAAATATCCCGCTGCCGGCACCCGGCACCGGGCTCTCGACGTTCGGCGGCAGGTTGTAGGTGATCACCGCGAAGTGCGTGTACGCCGGGGTCTCCCGCCAGAGCGCCTCGCTGTATCCACCGGGGTTGATGGCCGAGTGCTGGAAGGTGTTGTACCGCGGGGAGTCCGGGTTCTCGTTCCACCAGTCGTTGGTGACGACGTGGTGGTACGGGTAGCGGACGCCGGGGTTCGCCGCTATGCCGTACATGGTCGGGCCTATGGCGAAGACGCCGGTCGGCGTGGTCGGCACGCCCTCGACGTGGTCGTCGCTGAACCCCTGCACACCGATCCGGGCCGGCAGCGGCGCGAAGACCGGAGCCCAGCGACCACGCCTTCTCGCATACGTCTCGAGGGTCGCGTACGTGGTGCGGTAGCTGTCGCCGGTGACGATGATGACCTGCTCGGTGCCCGAGGGCAGGCTGGTCAGGCCTGCGGGCTTGTTGTTCTGGCCCGGCCAGGGTTCGAGCTGTGCTGACACGTGCCCGCTCTTCCATCGTCGACGGACCACTGGGGACGGGTCAGGACCGGGTCCGCAACTCCCCGGTCCTGACCCCCAGCCGTCCGGCGTGGTAGCGGATTTCGCCGTTGCGAGCGCGGCGGGCGGGGCACGCCGCCGACGCCGGGCTCAACACGGCGAGCCGGCCCGCATGCACTCAGCTCCACGGTGCCCAACTACCGGACTTCGGTGCGTCCCCGACTCACCCCGAAGAGCCGTGAACGCGGGCTCAGGTTAGGCACCGTGCCGCAGGTCGGACAAGCTTTCGCCGACCCCAGAGAATGTGATGAATACCAACGTTGGAATACGGCATGTCGGCGTAACACGGTCAGCCGTCACGACGCTGTTTGTCAACGAGGCGATCGGTCCGCCCGAGGGCTTTCCCTCCGGTCACCCGCCCGCCGATGGCGAGGCGCCGGACGCCGCGGCGCCGGCCATCAGCGCGATCGCGGCCAGGTGGAGCAGTCGCACCAGGGCCGGGGCGGGCATCGCCGCGGCGGGTAGTCCCGCCAGCACCGCCACTCCCACGGCGGTGACCGCCAGTGCCACCCCCCAGAAGAGCGCGGGCCGCGCCGGTGGCGCGGATGGTGGTACCCCGTCAACCCTCTCATGCCGACGGCTGGCGCGAACCGCCAGGCCCACCACGACGGCCGCGCCGACGACCGTGCTGAGCAGGTCGGCGAAGGACCACCAGTGGATGCCGCGTAAAAGTCCTGGATTCCGAATAGGCGCAGCCAGCGGTCGGTGTGGGTGAGCCAGTCCCAGCCGAGGTGGCTGGTCGCGCCGAGCAGCGCCGAGCAGACGGTGATCCGCCAGGGATGGCGGACGCCGCGGAGCGCGGCGTACCGGCGCCAGCCGAAAACCTGCTCGCCGGGGAGGTGCACCGCGATCCCGGCCACCGTGCGGCGGACCAGCCAGGCGTAGCCGAGCGCCACCGGCAGGCACCACCAGAGCAGCCCGGCCAGGGTGTGCGTATCCGATCCGGGGTCGAGGCGGGTGCCGGCGAAGAGGTAGCCCACGTCCGGCGCGACCGCGCCGGTGGCCAGGGCCACCCCGTCGAACCAGCGCGGCCGCCACAGCTTCAGCGGAAGCACCGGCGCCAGGTGCGACGGGAACGTCAGGGGCACGGGCCGGACGATACCGGCCCGGTCAGAAATGCCCGAGCAGGTCGGTGAAGGCCGCCAGCCGGACCACGCCGGTGTCGGTCGGGTCCAGCTCGTCGTGCTCGAGCACCCAGGTGTTCTCGTTCGGGATGAAGACCGCGTTCATGCCGGCCGCCCGCGCGGGGAGGATGTCGGACTTCGGGGAGTTGCCGATCATCCACGCGGTGGCCGGCTCGAAGCCGTGCTCGTCGGCCAGCCAGCGGTACGTGTCGACGTCCTTCTCCGGGACGATGTGCGCGGCCCGGAAGTGGTGCAGCAGCCCGGAGACGTCGAGCTTGCGCTGCTGCTCCTCCCTTTCCCCCTTGGTGAGCAGCAGCAGCTCGTGCCGGGTGGCGAGGTCGTCGAGCGTCTCCGCGACCCCGGGCATCAGCTCGACCTGGTGCCCGACCAGGGCGGCGGCCAGGTCGTCGAGCTCCCGGCGCTCCCGCTCGGTGGCCGGGCGCTCGCGCAGCTTCTCCAGGCACTCCCCCAGGCTGCGCAGGAAGATCTTGCTGCCGTAGCCGTGCGCGACGGCGTTGGCCCGCTCGATGTCGTCGAGGACGGCCCGGATCTCGGCGCGGTCCAGCGTCGGGTGGTCCAGCCAGGCCAGGAAGGCGTCGATCACCCGCTCGAAGAGGACGTTGTTCTCCCAGAGCGTGTCGTCGGCGTCGAAGACGAGCACTCTCGCCTCCCGGCGCTGCCTCATCGTGTTCCCCTTCCCTGTCCGGACCGGGACACGTTACTGCGACCGGCCCCGACCGGCACCCCGGTTTCCGTCGGCCGGCGCGAAAGGGATCGGCCACCGGGGTGGCCGGACGGCCGGTGCGGAGTGACCGAACGCCGACGCAGCAGCGGCAGGGATATGACTGCGTGTACCGGGGTCGCTGCGCCATGCTTCGACGATGACACCTTCTCGTGACCATCCACATGCGAGCCGGTCCCGGCCCACCCGCCGGCACCGGCGTCGCCGGGGCGCGGCCGTCGGCCTGGTGGCCGCGCTCGTCGCGGCGGGCACCACCCTGCCCGCCACCCCGGCACTGGCCGTCAACGCGCTGCACCCAACGGTGGTGAGCGCCGACCCGGCGAACTGGACGCCACACGCGATCGACGGCACTGTCTACCGGATCATCCAGATCGGCAACCGGGTCTACATGGCCGGTTCGTTCACCAAGGTCCGCAACGCGGGCAGCACCGTGGACCTGGCCATGCCCCGGCTGGTGGCCTTCGATGCCACCACCGGCCGGATCGACACCACCTTCCGGCCGGTGGTCAACAGCACCGTCAAGGCGCTCGCCGCCGCGGCGGACGGCCTGTCGCTCTACATCGGCGGGTCGTTCACCTCGGTCAACGGCGTGGCGGCCCCGCGGGTCGCCCGGGTCGACGCGGCCACCGGGGCCCGGGTCGCCGGATTCGCCCCGGCCGCGCTCAACGGGCAGGTCAACGACATGCGGCTGGTCGGCACCCGGCTCATCGTGGGCGGCGCGTTCCAGACCGTCGGCGGGGTGACCCGGCGCGCTCTGGCGGCGTTGAACGCCGGCACCGGGGCCGCCGACTCGTCGGTGAACCTGCGGGTCGACGGCCCCCGGACCACCACCACCGGGGTCACCGCGCCGGTCAAGGTCGAGGCGCTCGACGTCTCCGCCGACGGCACCCGGCTGATCTTCGTGGGGAACTTCAGCACCGTCGCCGGCCAGGCCCGGCACCAGCTCGCCGTGGCCCGGCTCAGCTCCACCGGGGCGACGCTCTCCGGCTGGTCGACCGACCGGTACCGGCCGAACTGCTCGAGCAGCTTCCCGACGTACATGCGCGGGGTGGACATCTCCCCGGACGGCACCTGGTTCGTCGCGGTGACGACCGGCTACATGTACACCGGCCAGCTCTGCGACGCGGCGGCCCGCTTCGAGTTCGGCACCGAGACCGGCGGCAAGCAGCCGACCTGGGTGAACTACACCGGTGGCGACACCCTCCTCTCGGTGGCCATCACCGGCCCGGCGGTTTACGTCGGCGGGCACCAGCGCTGGCTGGACAACCCGTACGGCCGTAACTCGGCGGGGGCGGGCGCGGTGTACCGGCCGGGGATCGGGGCGATCAACCCGGTGACGGGCAAGGCGTTGGCGTGGAATCCGACCAAGGATCGCGGGGTCGGCACCGCCGAGCTGTACGCCACCGACCGCGGGCTGTGGATCGGTAGCGACACCAACACCGTCGCCGGGGAGTACCACGGCAAGATCGCTTTCTTCCCGTTGCCGTGACCAGCACGGGCGCGGCGGTCGATCCTTTCGGCCGCCGCGCCCCGGGCCGGTGGATCAGCGGCGCAGGGTCAGGATCAGGTCGGCGACCAGCGCGGTCCAGCCGGTCTGGTGCCAGGCGCCGAGCCCCGCGCCGTTGTCGCCGTGGAAGTACTCGGGGAAGCAGATCAGGTCCCGCCAGTCGGGGTGGGTCTGGAAGAGCTGGGCGGCGCCGTAGATGGGCCGCCGGCCCCAGTCGTCCCGGGTGAAGAGGGAGATCAGCCGGGCGGAGAGGTCGTCGGCGATCTCGTCCAGGGTCCGCTTCACCCCCGAGCGGGTCGGGTACTCGACCTGCAGGTCGTCGCCGAAGAAGGCGGCGTAGTCGCGCAGCGCGCTGATCAGCAGGAAGTTCGTCGGCATCCAGATCGGGCCGCGCCAGTTGGAGTTGCCGCCGAACAGGCCGCTGGTGGACTCGGCCGGCTCGTAGCCGACGCAGAACTCCTGCCCGCCGAGGGTGACCGAGAACGGCTTGTCCAGGTGGGCGCGGGAGAGCGTACGCAGGCCGTACTCGGAGAGGAACTCGTCGGTGTCCAGCATCCGGGCGAGCAGCCGGACCACCTGCTCCGGGCCGACCATGGAGAGCAGCCGCTGCTGGCGGCCGTCCGGGCCGAGCCGGCGGGCGCCGATCACGTCGGCGTACTCGGGGCGGTTGGTGAGGAACCAGCGCAGCCGGGCGCCCAGCTCGGGCAGCCGGTGCAGGGTCCGGGCGGTGAGCCGGGTGGTCGCGGCGAGCGGCAGCAGCCCGACCACCGAGCGGACCTTGAGCGGCACCTGGCTGCCGTCGGCCAGCCGGAGCACGTCGTAGAAGAAGGCGTCCTCGTCGTCCCAGAGCCCCTGGTCGTACGCGGCCGCGGCGATGTAGGCGAAGTGCTCGAAGAACTTCGTGGCGGTGTCGACGTACGCCCGGTCGTGCTCGGCGAGGACGATCGCGATGTCGAGCAGGTTGAGCGCGTACATGGCCATCCAGCCGGTGCCGTCGGACTGCTCCAGCACGCCGGCGACCGGAAGTGCGGCGGAGCGGTCGAACGGGCCGACGTTGTCCAGCCCGAGGAAGCCGCCCTCGAAGACGTTGTTGTCGCCGGTGTCCTTGCGGTTGACCCACCAGGTGAAGTTGAGCAGCAGCTTGTGCATCACCCGCGCGAGGAACTCGTAGTCCCGGGAGCCGTCGATCTCGAAGACCTTCAGCGCTGCCCAGGCGTGCACCGGCGGGTTCACGTCCCCGAACGCCCACTCGTACGCCGGGATCTGCCCGTTGGGGTGCAGGTACCACTCGCGGAGCAGGAGGAGCACCTGGTCCTTGGCGAAGCCGGGGTCGACCCGGGCGATCGTGACGCAGTGGAAGGCCAGGTCCCAGGCCGCGTACCAGGGGTACTCCCAGGGGTCGGGCATGGAGATCACGTCGAAGCTGGTCATGTGCCACCAGTGGCTGTTGCGCCCGTGCCGGCGGCCGGGCGGCGGTGGCGGAGACCCGGGATCGCCGTCGAGCCAGCGTTTGACGTCGAAGTGGTAGAACTGCTTGCCCCACATCAGCCCGGCGATGGCCTGCCGGGCCACCAGGGCCTCGTCGGC
>NZ_QGGF01000067.1 GCF_003857015.1 Micromonospora globispora
GGCTGCTCTCCCCCTTCGCGGCCCTGCTGGGCCGGCGGATCGGCATCGAGGCAGCCCTGCTGCTGGCGCTGCTCGGCATCGTCGCCGGCAGCCTGGTCCGGGCGGTGCCGGGCTTCTGGTGGGTGGTGGCCGGCACGGTGGCGGTGGGCGCCGGGATCACGGTCGGCAACGTGCTGGTGCCCAGCATCGTCAAGCAGGACTTCCCCGACCGGCAGGGGCCGGTGACCGCCCTGACCACGGCGGCGCTGACCGGCGGCGCCGCCCTCGCCGCCGCGGTGACCGCCCCGTTGGCGCACGCCGGACTCGGCTGGCGCGGCGCCCTGCTCCTGGTGGGCGGCCTCGCCGCCGTCGCGGCGGTCGTCTGGCTGCCGCAGCTGCGACACCGGCACGTCGCCCCGATAGTGCGGCTGGGCGGGACCGCCGTGCTGCGCTCCCCGATCACCTGGCAGCTCGCGGTGTTCATGGGCATGCAGTCGTTGACCTACTACGCGGTGCTCGCCTGGCTGCCCACGCTGCTGCGGGACGGGGGTGTCTCCGTCGCCGGCGCAGGCTGGGCGCTCGCGCTGTTCAACCTGCTCGGCATCGCGACGGCGGTGGCGGCACCGGCGCTGGCTGCCCAGCGGCGCGACCAGCGGGGGCTCGCCCTCCTCGCCTGCGCCACCTGGGCGGTGGGCCTGCTCGGCCTGCTCCTGGCACCCTCGCTCTACCTGCTCTGGACGACGCTGGCCGGCCTGGCGCAGGGCGCCGGCATCGGCCTGGCGCTGGCGCTGCTCGTCCTCCGGGCCCGTACGCCGGACTCGGCGCGCGACCTCTCCGGGGCGGTCCAGTCGGTCGGCTACCTGCTCGGCTCGACCGGACCGGTGGTGCTCGGCGTGCTGCACGACGCCTCCGACGGCTGGACGGTCCCACTCGTCGCGCTCTGCCTGGCGATCGCGCTGATGGCCGTGGCCGCCCTCGGCGCCGGGCGTAACCGGCAGGTCTGACCGGGGGCGGGTCCGCGGCGCCGGTGGTTCCGGGCCTTCCACTGGACGGAAATCGGGAGCGGCGCCCGGCCGTCGGATCCGGCAGGCTGACGGGGCGGAGGACGACGACGCGGGCAGAAGGAGACAGTAATGCGTACCCAGGTCGGCATCGTCGGTGCGGGACCGGCGGGACTCATGCTCTCGCACCTGCTGCACTGGCACGGCATCGACTCCGTGGTGCTCGAGTGCCGCAGCCGGGAGTACGTGGAGCACCGGGTCCGGGCCGGGGTGCTCGAACAGGGCTCGGTCGACCTGCTCTGCCGGACCGGGCTGGGTGAGCGGCTGCAGCGGGAGGGGATGCGGCACGAAGGCATCGAGCTGCGCTTCGACGGCGAGTCGCACCGGGTGCCGCTGACCGAGCTGACCGGCCGGGCGATCACCGTCTACGGGCAGCAGGAGGTGGTCAAGGACCTGATCGCCGCCCGCCTCGACGCCGGCGGTCAGATCCTCTTCGACGTGGACGACGTACGGCTCGACGGCCTCGACACCGACTCCCCGGTCATCCGGTTCCGCCGGGACGGGCGGGAGGAGGAGCTGCACTGCGACTTCGTCGCCGGCTGCGACGGCTTCCACGGGGTGAGCCGGGGGTCGGTGCCCGACGGGGTGCTGACCACGTACGAGCGGACGTATCCGTTCGCCTGGCTGGGGATCCTCGCCGCCGCCCCGCCCGCGGTCGACGAGCTGATCTACGCCCGCACCGAGCGCGGCTTCGCCCTCTACAGCCTCCGCTCGCCGGAGATCTCCCGCCTCTACCTGCAGGTCGCCCCGGACGAGGACATCGCCGACTGGCCGGACGAGCGGATCTGGGCGGAGCTGCGGGCCCGGCTGGAGACGGTGCCGGGCTGGTCGCTCAACGAGGGGCCGATCCTGGAGAAGGGCATCACCCCGATGCGCAGCTTCGTGGTCGAGCCGATGCAGTGGGAGCGGCTGTACCTGGCCGGCGACGCCGTGCACATCGTCCCGCCGACCGGGGCGAAGGGCATGAACCTGGCGCTCGCCGATGTGGCGCTGCTCGGCGACGCGTTCGCCGCCTGGTACGGCGAGGGGCGGACCGATCTGCTGGCGAACTACTCCCGCACCGCGCTGCGCCGGGTCTGGCGGGCCCAGCACTTCTCCTGGTGGATGACCTCGATGCTGCACCGCCTCGACGGCGAGGACGCGTACGAGGCGAAGCTGCAGTCATCCACGCTGCGGTACGTGGCGACCTCCCGGGCGTATGCGAGCAGCCTGGCGGAGAACTACGTCGGCCTGCCGGAGGTGTAACAGCTTCACGTTCTGTTGGGTAATCCGTCACTCAGGGGTGTCCTGACGGCTCCCCCTGCCCCTACGATGCGGCCATGGACCACACCCCCGAAGAACGGTCCGTCGCCGTGGACTGGACGCCCCCGCAACGGCCCAGCTGCTCCTGTGCGGAGCACCACGACGACCTGACCGACCTGCTCCTGCCGGTGACCGAGCCCGGCGCCGATGCCCTGACCGTCCGGGATCTCGTCGCGGCCCGCCGGATCGGCGCCGAACCGGTCGCGCTCGGCGACCGCTGGTGGGAGCTGCACGACGAGACTGACACCGGACCCGACCGCATCGGCCCGTTCCACTGGGCACTGCGGGTGGGCGACGAGACCCGGCGCTGTTACCACGACGATGCGGAGCTCACCCTCGACCAGGCGCTGCTCGCCCAGCCGGGGGTGCAGCTCGTCGAGTGGATGGACCGCGAGGCGTTCCTGGTCGGCGCACCCACCCTCTGCGCCAGCGGGGTGGTGGCCACCGCCGCGCGCGCCCTGGCCGACCCGCGAGTACGCCGGTAGCTGACCCCGGAGGATTGCCAGCTGCTGCCGGCGGAGTAGGCGCTGACGCGTTTAAGTCCACTGTGGTGATAGAGTGACTGCCGCCGGGCGGGCGATAGCCAAGCTCGTCCGGCAGGCAAGGCTCCTGCGGCGGCAGGTTAAAGGCGCCATCTTGATCGGTACCGGGAGTGCTTCGGGAACCGGACCCCGAGGGGTCGAACGGACGCGGAGACTGTGTAAGTCCAGCACCTTCGCTGGCGATGGTCGCTGAAGCGTCAACCTCGCACCGCGTAAGCGGGTAGGACGAGGAGCGTCCGGTGGTAACGCCGGACTGCGAGTGGATGAGCTGACTCATGCTCGCCCCCTCGCAACGGCACCTGGTCGGTCACCGCAGGCCGGCGGCGATGGCGTCGACGAGCAGTGCGCCGAGGGTCCGCGTCATGACGGCCCGGGCCGTCTCCACGTCGAGGCCCATTGCATCGCGCATCATCGACCAGGCCGACCAGGTGCTCGCCACCGTCAGTGCGTCCAGCAGCTGCCCGCGCCCCCGCCCCGCGCCCGCCAGCTCCTGACCGAACACCTTCTCGATCTCGCTGCGCACCCGGTCGATGTTCGCTTCCCGGTTACGGCGCAACTGGGGCGAGAAGGGCTCGCGCAGGGCGGAGGCGCGGGCCGAGGGCGCCAACTCCTCCAGCATCTGAGCGCGTTGGGCGCAGAACTCGTCGACCCGCCGGCTGAGCGGCGACTCCACCGGGATCGGGCGGAACAGCGCCTCCTGCCGCTCGCTCACCCGCTGCCCGGTCGCCGCGAAGAGGGTTTCCATGTCCTTGAAGTTGGTCCAGAGGGTGCGGAGCGAGACACCCGCTCGTTCGGCGATGCGCTCTCCGGTGGGCTTGAGATCCCCCTCGTCGATGAGCGTCAGGTGCGCCTCGACGATCGCGTTGCGGGTGCGCTCGGCCCGGGCCGCCCGCCCGTCCATCCGAGCCGGCGCTTCGTACGTATCGGTCATGTCGGGTCCCCTGTCGGTGCGGCCGGCCCCTGCCGGAGCTGGTCGGGCGTCGTTGACACGACGAGCCGAGAATATGCACGCTACGTGCAGCGACTGGACGGCCGGCCGGGAGGTTCGACAGATGGGGGTGTTCAGCGGTCCCGACGAGCTCACCAAGGCGGTCGGTGACCACCTCGGGTACAGCGACTGGCACGTGGTCGACCAGGCGCAGGTCGACGCGTTCGCGGAGGCGACCGGGGACCGGCAGTGGATCCACGTGGACCCCGAGCGGGCGAAGGACGGGCCGTTCGGTGGCACCATCGGCCATGGCTACCTGATGCTGTCGCTGATTCCGGCGTTGGCCGCGGAGGTCTACCGGATCGACGGCGTGCGCAT
The DNA here is from genome assembly GCF_003857015.1 of Micromonospora globispora. GTDB lineage: Bacteria > Actinomycetota > Actinomycetes > Mycobacteriales > Micromonosporaceae > Micromonospora > Micromonospora globispora. The sequence continues at coordinate 4,191 of NZ_QGGF01000067.1, forward strand.
GGGCGTCAACTACGGGCTGGACAAGGTCCGCTTCCCCGCCCCGCTGCCCACCGGCAGCCGGGTGCGTGCCGGGGTCAGCGTGGTCAGCGTCGAGCCGGTCCAGGGCGTCTCCAAATCGCCAACAAGGTGACCCTGGAACGCGAGGGCGGCGAGAAGCTCTGCTGCGTCGCCCTGGACGCTGGCCCGTTTCTCCTTCTGAGCCGGGGGCGGGCCGCCACGCCGCTGTGGTGGCCCACCCCCGCGCCACGGGTCAGGTGGTCGGGATCGCGTCCGCCGGCGGGGCGGTCGGCGGTTCGCTGTGCTCCGTCACCTCGCCGTCGCCGTCGTCGGTGACGAAGGTCGGGCCGAAGTACATCTGCGCGCCGTTCTGCACCTTGTTCAGCCGGACGCCGCTGTAGCCGGCGTGCACGTCCCCGCTGTACCGGAACGGCGTCAGGCCGGGCCCCTTGAAGCCGCCCTTCTCCACCGCGTCGACCAGCTTCTCGCGGGTGAGGTCCTTGCCGGCCGCCTGGAGCACCTGCACGAAGGTGTACGCCATGGAGTAGCCGTAGACGGCGTTGCCGTCGAGTGGGTTGGCGGCGTTGTACTGCTGGTGGATCTTGCCGAACGCCTGGACCCACGGGTCGCTCGCGTCGCCGGCCATCGGCAGATAGTTGTCGGCGATCATGCCCTCCAGGATGGCCTTCTTGTCACCGAGCTGCTTCGACAGCGTGGTGTAGTCGGCACCCACGTTGGACACGATCCACTGTGCCTTGAAGCCCTGGGCGGCGGCCTGCCCCATGGCCAGCGCGGTGAAGCCGGGGATGGATGCGGAGATGATCACCTCGCAGCCGGCCGCCTTCAGTGCGCCGATCGCCGGCCCGACCTGCTGGTTGGTGGTGGTGTAGGTCTGCTTGGCCGCCACCGGCCCGAGGACCTTCTCGACGCCGGCGAGCGAGTCGCGGCCGAAGTCGTCGTTCTGGCCGAAGTGGCACACCTTCTTCCCCGCGAACTCCTTCTTCACGAAGGTGGCGAGGATCTTGCCCTCCACGGTGTAATCGGGCTGCCAGCCGAAGGTGGTCGGGTACTTGTCGGGCTGGTTCCAGTTCCGGCTGCCGGAGGCGACGAAGAGGTCCGGCACCTTCTGGGCCTTGATGAACTCGAGCACGTTGGTGTGGGTAGGGGTGCCGAGCCCGCCGAGGAGCGCGAAGACCTTGTCGTCGAGGACGAGCTTGCGCACGACGTTGTCGGTGTTGGCGGGGTTGTAGCCGTCGTCCATCACCTTGTAGACGATCTTGCGGCCGTTCACCCCGCCCTTGCTGTTGACGTGCTCGAAGTACGCCTTCACGGCGGCGGAGATTCTCGAGTAGCCGGGGGCGGCGGGCCCGGTGAGGGGCTGGTGGGTGCCGATGACGACCTCGGTGCCGGTGACGCCGGGGACGTTCTCGGCCGCCTTCTGCTCGTCGTTGGCGCAGGCCGCCGCGCCGACCAGCAGCGCGACGCCGGCAGCAGCCGCGAGACCGCGGCGTGCGATGGGATGCATGGTTCTCCTGTCAAGTGCGACGGTGGGACGGGTGGGT
>NZ_QGGF01000065.1 GCF_003857015.1 Micromonospora globispora
CGCCTCGACCCGGGCCGCCTCCATCCCGCCCCGCGTCGAGGCGTACGTGGTGGCCCAGGAGAGGACCCGCTGCCGGGCCGAGCCGGTCGACGCGATCGCGTCGTCGCCGACCGCCACCAGCACGTGCGGAGCGTCCAGGTCGACCCCGAGGCGGCGGGCCCGGTTGCGCAGCGCGTCGGTGTCCCGCAGCGGACGGGCGATCAGGTCGTCGAGCAGCTCGCCCCGGACCCGGCCCTCCGCCTCGGCGACGGTCCGCCGGAACAGCAGCAGCAGCGCGGTCACCAACGCGGCCCGCTCCAGGATCCGCTGGTCGGCGTCGACCAGCTCACCGTCGGGGCGCAGCACCAGCGCGCCCAGGTTCTCCGCGCCGGCCACCACCGCGGCGTACCAGAGCGGTCCCCGGCGCACGCTGCGCCCCTCGGTACGCGACGCGGCGATCGCCTCCACCATGTCGGCCCGGTCCGGCTCCTCGATCTCGCCCACCCGGGCCAGCCGCCGCCCCTCGGCGTCCAGCGCGAGCAGCGCCCCGCCGAGCACGTCGGTGACCGCCGCGGCCACGTCCTCCATCCCGCCGCCCCGCACCACCAGCGCGGTCATCCGGTCGTGGGCGGCCGCGGCCCGCTCCACCGAGCTGCTGTGCGCCCGGATGGTGCTGTTCGCCGCCGACAGCTCCTCCAACGCCGAGCGGGTCTCGGCGAGCAGCCGGGCGGTGTCGATCGCGACCGCCGCGTGCGCCGCCAGGGAGACCAGCAGCGACACCTCCTCCCGGCCGAACGGCCGGGCCGACCGGTTGGCGGCGTACAGCACGCCGATGACGCGCGACCCGAGCCGCAGCGGTACGCCGAGGATGGCCACCAGGCCCTCCTCGCCGACGCCGCCGTCGATCTCCCCGGTGTGCCGGAAGCGCTCGTCCTCCTGGTAGTTGGCGGTGACGTACGGGGTGCCGGTCTGGGCGACCAGGCCACCCAGGCCGTCGCCCATCTCCAGCCGCAGCCCCTGGAACCGGGCGGAGATCGAGCCGTCGGTGACCCGCATGTAGGTGTCGCCGCGCTCGTCGTCGTTGAGCGTCATGTAGGCGACGTCGGTGCCGAGCAGGATGCGGGCCCGGTGCACGATCGCCCGCAGCACGTCGTCCAGGTCGCGCAGGCCGGCCAGGTCGCTGGCCGTGTCGTACAGGCCGGAGAGCTCGATCTCCCGGCGGCGCCGGCGCTCCAGCAGCGCGCGGACCCGCAGCGCGACCACCTTCGCCTGCTCCAGCTCGGCGAGGCGCTCCGGGGGCAGCCCGGCGGCCCGGGCGGCGACCAGCGGTCCCTCGAACTCGACCGCGGCCGCCTCCCGGGCCAGCAGTTCCAGGAACTCGACCGGTGACGACATGACCGACATTGTGCGCGAGGCCACTAGTTGGCCGTCCAGCCCCCGTCGAGGGCGATCGAGGCGCCGGTGATGAAGGAGGCCGGCGGGGAGCAGAGGTACGCCACCAGCTCGGCCACCTCCTCGGGCTCGATCAGCCGCTTGATCGCCGCCCGGGCCAGCATGATCTTCTCGATCACCTCGTCCTCGCCGATGCCGTGGGTGGCGGCCTGGTCGGCGATCTGGCTCTCCACCAGGGCGGTGCGGACGTACGCCGGGTTGATGCAGTTGGCCGTCACCCCGTGCGCCGCGCCCTCCAGCGCCACCACCTTCGACAGCCCCTCCAGGGCGTGCTTGGCCGACACGTACGCCGACTTGTAGGGCGAGGCCCGCAACCCGTGGACGGAGGAGATGTTGACGATCCGCCCCCAGCCCTCGGCGTACATGTGCGGCAGCGCCCGCCGGGTGATCCGGAACGGCGCCTCCACCATCACCCGGTGGATGTAGGAGAAGCGGTCGGTGGGGAAGTCCTCAACCGGCGCGACGTGCTGCAACCCCGCGTTGTTCACCACGATGTCCACGTCCGCGTCGAGCCGGTCCACCGCCGACAGGTCGGACAGGTCGACCCCCTCGGCCCGTCCGCCCGCCTCGGCGGCGACCGTCTTGGCCGCCTCCACATTGCGGTCGACCACCAGCACCGTCGCGCCGGCCGCCGCCAGCCGCAGGGCGCAGGCCCGACCGATACCGCTGCCACCACCGGTCACCAGTGCGTTACGACCGGAGAGGTCGACCTGCACGACGTGGGGGACCGCCACGGGTTCTGCCGTCATGGCGCAAGAAGTTACGAGCTGTGTGGCCCGCGGCACATGGGGCAGCGACACATACTCCGGGCCCCGCCAGTGTGGACCGGCCGCGGCCCGGGATGTGCCGGCCCTGGGCGGTGGGCGGCTACGCGCTCGTCCGGCGTGTCCCCCCGGGTGCCGACGGGGGGTGGACCAGTAGGGTGTCGAACACACGTACTGCTGACGGCTGGGGAGGAGGCGGCGTGCGCGTGCTCGGCGTCGACCCCGGGCTGACCCGGTGCGGGGTCGGCGTGGTCGAGGGCGTGCCGGGTCGCCCGTGCACGCTGGTCGCCTACTACGTCGTCTACACCGACCCGGGCGACGAACTGCCGCTGCGCCTGCTGCACCTGGACCGCTCGCTCACCGATCTGGTCGCCGAGCACCGGCCGGACGCGGTCGCCGTCGAGCGGGTGTTCAGCCAGCACAACGTCCGCACGGTGATGGGCACCGCCCAGGCCAGCGGGATCGCGGTGCTGGCCGGGGCCCGGGCCGGGCTGCCCGTGCAGACGTACACCCCGAGCGAGGTGAAGGCCGCGGTGACCGGTTCCGGTCAGGCGGACAAGGCGCAGATGACCGCCATGGTGACCCGGCTGCTGCGGCTGCCCGAGCCGCCCCGGCCGGCCGACGCCGCGGACGCGCTGGCCCTGGCCATCTGCCATGTCTGGCGCGGCGGGACCCGATCCAAGCTGGCCGCCGCGGCCGAGCGGGCACGACGAGGAGGAACTCGATGATCGCCAGCGTGCGCGGCACCGTGACCGCGACCGGTCCGGACCATGCCGTGGTGGAGGTCGGGGGGATCGGCCTGGCGGTGCAGTGCGTCCCGGGCACCCTCGCCGAGCTGCGGGTCGGCCAGCCCGCTCGGCTCGCCACCAGCCTGGTGGTCCGGGAGGACTCGCTCACCCTCTACGGCTTCGCCGACGACGACGCCAAGCAGCTCTTCGAGCTGCTCCAGACCGCCAGCGGGGTCGGCCCCCGACTCGCCCAGGCGGTGCTCGCCGTGCACACCCCGGACGCGGTCCGCAAGGCGATCGCCAACGCCGACACCGCCGCGCTGACCCGGGTGCCCGGCATCGGCAAGAAGGGTGCGGAACGCCTCGTCCTGGAGCTGCGGGACCGGATCGGCCCGGTGCCGATCGGCGTCGACGGCGCGGCCGGGGTGACCGGTGGCGCCTGGCCGGAGCAGGTCCGCCAGGCCCTGGTCGGGCTCGGCTGGTCCAGCGCCCAGGCCGAGCAGGCGGTGGCCACGGTCGCCGAGACCGTTGACGGGGCGACCCCGCCGGTGCCGGTCCTGCTCAAGCAGGCCATCCGCCTCCTGGGCCGGACCCGATGACCGGCGACAACCTGGTCTCGGCGTACGTCAGCGACACGGAGCTGGACGCGGAGGCCACCGTCCGGCCGAAGCGCCTCGACGAGTTCATCGCCCAGCACCGGGTCCGGGACCAGCTCGACCTGCTGCTGAAGGGCGCGATGCGGCGCGGCTCCCCGCCGGACCACATCCTCCTCTCGGGGCCGCCTGGCTTGGGTAAGACCACGTTGGCCAACATCGTCGCCGCCGAGCTGGGCGCGGGCATCCGGGTGACCAGCGGCCCGGCCATCGAACGCTCCGGCGACCTGGCGGCGATCCTGACCAGCCTCGCCGAGGGCGACGTGCTCTTCATCGACGAGATCCACCGGATCGCCAAGCCGGCCGAGGAACTCCTCTACAGCGCGATGGAGGACTTCCGGGTCGACGTGGTGGTCGGCAAGGGGCCGGGTGCCACCGCGATCCCGCTCGACGTCGAGCCGTTCACCCTGGTCGGCGCGACCACCCGGTCCGGCCTGCTGACCGGCCCGATGCGCGACCGGTTCGGCTTCGTCGCGCACCTCGACTTCTACGCCCCGGCGGATCTGGAGACGTTGCTGCACCGTTCGGCGCGGATCCTCGGCGTGCCGATCACCGACGAGGGCGCGGCCGAGATCGCCGGCCGGTCCCGGGGCACCCCCCGGATCGCCAACCGGCTGCTGCGCCGGGTGCGGGACTTCGCCGAGGTCCGGGCCGACGGCGTGGTCACCCTGGAGACCGCCCGGGCCGCCCTGACCGTGTACGACGTCGACGCGCTCGGCCTGGACCGGCTGGACCGGGCGGTGCTGACCGCGCTGGTGGATTCGTTTCGGGGCGGTCCGGTCGGGCTCTCGACGCTCGCCGTGGCGGTGGGGGAGCAGCCGGACACCGTCGAGGAGGTCTGCGAGCCGTTCCTGGTCCGGGCCGGGCTGCTGGCGCGTACGCCCCGCGGTCGGGTGGCCACCGAGGCCGCTTGGCACCATCTGGCGCGTACCCCGCCGAATGGTACATTTGGCACGGACACCCCTCCCGTGCCCGATCTGTTCTCCGCACAGACCGATCAGCCGTGATCCGAACGTGATCTGTGCCGCATTCGGCGTTCTCAGGTGCAGGGATTAGACTTCGCCGCGGTCTGTACAGGACGTGAGAATCCGCCTCCGTTCCGGCGCCCCTCGTGCCGGTCGGGAGGCCAATGGGAAGGTCGACAACCGTGGCTTACGCAGCAGCGAGTGGCGGGGGAGCCGGCGGTCTGACGCCGATCCTCATGATCGCTCTGCTCTTCGTCGTCATGTACTTCATGATGATCCGCCCCCAGCAGAAGCGCCGCCGCGAGGCCGAGCAGATGCAGTCCGCGCTGGGCCCGGGCGACGAGGTGGTGACCATCGGTGGCCTCCACGGCACGGTCACCGGGGTGGAGGACGACATCGTCCTGCTCGAGGTCGCCCCCGGCGTGCAGACGCGGTACGCCCGCCCGGCCATCGCCCGCGTGCTCACCCGGGCTGAGCGCCCCGAGGTGACCGAGCCGGTCAGCGAGGACGCCGAGCCCGTCAAGGAGTGACGCCGCCCCGACGGGGCAGCGGATCGACTCTCACAAGTGGATAGTTGGGTCTGCGCCCGGCACCGACCCGCACCGACCCCGCCCGACGCCGCCGCGTCGGGCCAGGGGAGCGTGTCGGGGCCGGCGCAGATCCGTCAGAGCAGTCGGGCGGACACCCCCGGCCCGACATTCGTCGCCGCTGCATCAGCGGCGGACCGTACAGGGAGACAGGACAGCCGTGGCACCACCTCAGGGACAGATGCGCCCCGGACGGCAGCTCGCCGTCCTCGGGCTCATCTTCGTCGTCCTCTATCTTTTGGTGTTCTTCTCGGGCGGCGCCAGCGGTGGCTGGAAGGACCGGCTGGAGCCGCGGCTCGGCCTGGACCTGATCGGCGGCACGCGGCTGACGCTCGAGGCCACCAACAGCGTGGACGGCAAGCCCCCGACGGCCGCCAACCTCGAGGAGGCGCGCCAGATCATCGAGAGCCGGGTCAACGCGTACGGCGTGGCCGAGGCCGAGGTGGTCACCGAGGGCAACCGCAACATCGTCATCTCCCTGCCCGGTGAGAACCGGGACCTGACCGACGTCGGCAGCGCCGCCGAGCTGCGCTTCCGCAAGGTGCTCAAGGCAACCGACGGCAGCGGCCAGACCGCCACCCCCCC
>NZ_QGGF01000063.1 GCF_003857015.1 Micromonospora globispora
GAGAACTCCCCGGCTCGGGCAGCAGCGGCGCGATCACCGCCCATGCTTCATCGGTTAATTCACCACGACGCACCACCGGCACATCGTCAACGATCAACCACTACAAGATCGGCAGGACACGCCCTAATCGGGTGGATCAATCGCCGGCAGCGGATGCGCTGCCTGGCCTGCCGGGTCAGTCGGGTAGGACGGGCTGGGGTTCGGGCGGTGCTGGTCGTTCTCCGCGCATCACTTCGATGGCGATGAACCCGACGCAGACTGCGGCGAGTATGGCGAGCGCGGTCAGCCCCGGAAGGCTGGTGGTGGCAGGCACCAGCGCGACAACCACCAGCGTCTGCACGACCCGTTGCCGGTGGACGCGGCGGGCCAGCCGCCAGCGGAAAGCCAGGTCCACGAGCAGGTAGATGATCACGCCGCCGAAGAGAGCGAGATGCGGGAGTTGGTAGACCGGGGCGCCGTCGAACAGGCCATGGCTACCCAGCACCGACATGGTCTTACCCAGTCCGAACGAGACGAGCACGATGCCGGCGACCATCGGCAGATGCAGCAGCCCGTAAGCGTCCCGGGCGAGCGCCCGACGCCGCACCCTGCCGCTCGCCACCAAGACCCGCTCGCCGTAGCTGGCCGTCGTGCCGAAATAGATCCACCAGAGTGCGGCCAGCAGGGCCGTGCCGAGGGCGGCCGCGACGATGATGCGGGCGGAGATGGGTGTGTACACCACGGCCGTGCCCATCGAGATCACCGCCTGGCCGAGCGCGATGATCATGATCAGACTGTACCGGTCGGCCCAATGCTCCGCGGACCAGTCACGGCAGTAGCGGGGCCAGGCCAGCGCGTTGCCGACCAGGTCAACGGCGATGGCGGCGATCCAGAGCCCGACGCGCACCGGTGTCAGCAGCCGAATGTCACCGACCGGCTGCGGGATCAGGGCAGCAGCGGCGAGTATGGCGAGCGCCACCAAGGTGGGCACCGCGGTGTACGCCACCGCGGCCCGCTGCTTGGGGTCGTGCCGGTTGATCAGCCACAACGCGACGAGGTGCAGCAGCCGGATCAGCGCGTAACAGGACACGAAGACCAGTGGCCCGGACAGACCGCCGACGGCGTCGCTGAACGCCTGGGGGCTGGCCAGGGTGATCACCACGGTGAGCGCGACGACCAACACCACCACCATGCGGACGACGGGGTGCTCCGAGCGGACCGCGACGGCCAGCCAGGTGAAGGCCCACCAGGCCAGCCAGAGCACGGCGAGCACCAGGAGCCCGCGTACCAAGCCCCGCCAGGTCGGATCGTCGGATATCAGGGCGGCGACCTGCAGGAACGCGTAGACGAAGACCAGGTCGAAGAAGAACTCCTTCGGCGTCACGCCGCCCTGGTTGAGGGCCGGTTGGATCGCGTGGTGCAGCCTGCGGTGGCGGTGCCGGAAGACAGTGGCGTCGGCCAACGCCATGGCACCAACCGCTGCGGTGAGCAGCGCCAGCTGTGCCAGCGCGGGCACCCGAAGCGCGATCGGCGCCAGGGACCCCACCAGGAGGATTCCGAGCAGCGGGGACCGGCCGAGCAGCCGCAGCGTCCGCACCTCGAACAGGATGAGGCCGACAAGATAGAGGATCACCCCGCCGTAGAGCGCCAGCAGCCGTATCCCGACAGACGTGGGCGCCGGGCCCCGCAACTCGGCGAGCGTTTGGTGGATGCCGAGCGCAGCCAGTACGAGCCCGGCCATCATCGGCAGGTGTAGGAAGGTGTACGCGTCCCGCCCCAGGAGGGCTCGTCGGGCCTCCGACATCCGTTCCAGGGCCAGTTCGGCGGCGAACCGGGCAAGGTCGAAGTAGGTCCACCACAGCGCCCCGGCAAGCATGACGCCAAGCAGCGCGCCCGCCAGCACCGTAAGGGTGAGCGGCTGCCCGACTGCCGTCCCTTGGCTGAGCCCGACGGCGATGATGGCCTCACCGAAACCGATCAGAATGATCGAGCTGTGCCGTTGGGCCCAGTAGGGGATGGATATGATCTTCCACGTTCCGGTGCCCAGCAGGAAAGCACCGCCGTACCCGGCGACGATCGCGCAGGCCACCAGCGCGAACCGGGTCCACTCGCGGGCTACCTCGCCCTGCACGTATCCCGGCACGAGGGTAGAAGCCAGCAGCGCTAACGTGCCGGTCACGAGAACCGGCCAGGCAGTCCACAACCGCCGCCGGGTGCCCGCTTCCGCCACGCCGGCGGCGGTGGCGAACACGAGAGCGCCGCTGCGCGCGACCATGTAGCACACCGCGAACACCACCGGCCCTGGCAGCCCGCCGGGACGGTCGACGAAGGCCTCCCTGACCGCCAGGACCATCACGAAAAGCGTCGCGCTGAGGCCGAAGATGAACACCGGCATCACGCCTCGATTGAGCCGGATGATGTTGCCGAGCCAGGCATACGGCGCCCAGCAACCCCAGAGCAGCACGAGCAGCAGCAGACCGCGGGGAAGGCCGGCCGGGTTGAGCTGCTCGGCGGTCACCCCGGTGACGTTCAGGAACGCGAACACGAAGATCAGGTCCAGGAACAGCTCCAGCCGGGTAACCCTGCCTCCCCCCGCGCCACCTGAATTCGACCGGAGCTTCCCATGACCTCACTCTGTCAACCGGCCGACACCGCGACAGGTGATCGCCTCGACCCGCCTATGCCAAGCCTCGTCGGGCTCGCATCGCCCGTCGATCATGGGGATGACCGCCTTGAGCAGGCGGTTCATTCCCGTTGGTCGTCTGCGCGAGGGCCGAGCGCTGGGGTGCGCTCAAAGATGTAGTAGACGGCGACAGCGCCGATGACGGTCAGGGCCACCGGCGGGCTGAGGAAGGCGACGGGGATCGCGGCCAAATAGAGGATCGACCCGATTCCGAATCGCAGCCGCGCCGTCCAACGGGCCCTCTCCGGCACCGGCCGCTGGCGCCGCCCTGGGCGCAGGGTCCACTCGAAGATCCCGCCGAAGCTGAGTCCCAGCCCCGCGAGGGCCGCCGCATACAGTGCCATCGCCACCCGGGCGTCCTGCCCGCCCAGCGTGAGGTACTCCGCCATCGTCGCCGTGGCGAACGGGATGACGACGACGAACAGCAGTAGCACAAGGTTGAGGTAGAGCAGGGCACGGTCGACGACGGCAAGGTCCGCGATGAGGGCGTGGTGGTTGACCCAGATGATCCCGATCGTGGAGAAGCTGATCAGGTAGGCGACGAACGAGGGCCAGTGGTCCGCGAGTTGACGCAGCAGCGGACCATGACCCGGTCCGGCCACCGCCAGGTCCAGCGCGAGCAGCGTGATCGCCACCGCGAAGACCCCGTCACTGAATGCCTCCAGCCGCGTTCGGCTCACTGCCAGTTTCTACCGCACCGCATGCGCCTGGTCCCGCCGATTTCACATCGCGAGCCACCCTCGCGACGTGATGTTCTGGTTGCTGCCAGTCGATTGGAGGACGAGATGCCGCCGCCAGGGCGAAGGCAAGGTAGGTGTATGACCGTTTCGCCTGATCTGGGTAGGCGCTCCTGATCGTGACGATATGAGAGCGGGCGCGACCTTCCGATGATCATCCAGGTGTCTACGCTGGAGCATCGAAGGGTCACGCCCGTGGGTTCATCATCGCTGATCGACGTGTTGGCCGCGCACGCGGACCGCACTCCGACGCCGGTAGTACCGCAAGATCGTGTCTGCAGCCTGGTCACGGCGTTGGCTCAGGTGCCGGACCGGCGGGATCCGCGCGGTGTAGGCCACGTCCTGTCCAGCGTGCTGGCGGTGGCGGTGGCCGCGGTTCTGGCCGGGGCACGGTCGGTGGCGGCGATCGGCGAGTGGGCGGCTGACCTCCCGCAGCGGGTTCTGGCTGATCTATCGGTGTTCCGTGATCCGTTCACCGGCGTGTATCGACCGCCGGTGACCTCGACGATTCGCCGGGTCCTGGTGGACGTCGACGCCGACGCCCTCGACACCGCGGTCAGCCGGTGGATCATCGCCTCCGCCGCCTCAACGGGCGGCGCACCAGGTAGGCAGGCCTACAGCGTGGATGGTAAGACCCTGCGGGGCAGCGGCCGTACCGGCGGGCAGAGGCACCTGCTCGCCGTGCTGGAGCAGCACACCGGCGTGGTCGTCGGACAGATCGATGTCGACGGCAGGACCAACGAGATCACCCGCTTCAGACCGCTGCTCGAAGGGCTCGACCTGACCGGCGCCGTGGTCGCCGCCGACGCTCTGCACACCCAACGCGAGCACGCCCGCTGGCTGGTCGACAGCAAAGCCTCGGCGTACCTGTGCACGGTGAAGAACAACCAACCCGGCCTATACCGGCAGAGCTGAGGGGATTTGAACCCCATAGATCCAGGCCGATGATCGATCGGGGTGAATCGGGCGGATCGGCGGTCTGACCAGCGCGGCAACTGTGAACGTCTGTCATCGCCTGTCATCGCCTGTCACCGGTGTTCGTCCTCGGATGGTCCCGGTTTGGTCCCATCGATCTTGGCGCTAGCCACATCACCGTCCCCGCCATCCCGTCGCCTAGGCTCCGCCCGTACCCGGGTTCTCCCCGCCCGGGCAAGGGTCTGCCGGAGGCCGAGCGAAGCGAGCCCTTGCCGGGCGGGGAGGTTCCGGGTACGCCTCTGGTAGGCGACGGGATGGCGCCGGACCACGAAGCCCGAACCGGCGGATCTTGGCCATCCCGGAGCCTGTCCGTCCGGCGAAGACGCTCTTGCTCTTTGGCGCCCGCACCGGGTTGGGTCCGCACGGCGTGGCGCGATCTCGCTGTCTTAATCGCTGCTAAACCTTGAGACTTGGGGAGAGCAGAAGCCATCGAGGTTTCGCCCATTTGATCCAGGGTATAGGCCAGTCGTTTCACGACCTACTGCCATGTAAATGGAGGCCGCATGGCTATTAACGGGATGCGGCAAGACCGGGTGACCGACAATGGCTACGAGGCGCACCGCCTTACCGTCGCCGTAGACGCGCCGTACGACGACTTCCGGCAGCGCTACGAGCAAGCAGTGCCCCGCCTACGACGCTGGCGCTTGGTCCTGCAGGTGGCTCGCAAGGCTAACTGGTCGGCGGTAACCAGCCTGACGAACGCATCGGCTCCGCACGGCTTCCTCAGATACTGGAGTTCCGACGTCAAGCCTCTGATGAGCCTTGCCGGTGTGCCGACGCCGTGTTCTAGTTACTTAATGGGCAATCACATCGTTGCCGAAGAGATGTTCCGGCACAACCCCACGGTGATGGTGTATGTGCCTATGCAAACCGTCATTACCGTTGACAGCGACGGCGGCACCACCTTCTCGATCGAACAACCTAGTAGGGCTCTTGCGACGTTCGGCAGTCCAGATATCGCCTCCGTTGGGATCGAACTCGACCGCAAGGTCGCCGCGCTTCTGCAACACCTCGGCGCACCCGTGCCACCCTCGCTGCTAGCCTCATAGTTGCCCGTCCTCGCTGGGTAACACTCGTGGCGACGACTTCTCCTTGGCGCGGCCCGTTCGAGCCTGACCGACGTCCAAGACCCTGGCCAACTAGTGCCTCGTCTTTGAACGTTGATCGTGTAATCCGTCGGTTCTGAGGATGTGTCGGGCAGGCTGTCTCTCATCGTTCACGGTGGGAGGTGGTGGCCGGTGGGCAGACGCCCGGAGGTGTTCGTCC
>NZ_QGGF01000335.1 GCF_003857015.1 Micromonospora globispora
CGGTATGGCGGCGCCAAGCCCGGCGACAAGACACTGGTCGACGCCGCCATACCGTTCGTGCAGGTGCTCGAAGCCCGGACCGCAGCGGGAACACCCTTCGCCGCCGCGTGGTCGGCCGCTGCGGAGGCGGCGACGGAGGCGGCCGAGGCCACCGCCGGCATCCCCGCGCGTCTGGGCCGCGCGCGCACCCACGGGGACCGCAGCATCGGCACGCCCGACGCGGGGGCGGTGTCCTTCGCCCTGATCGTCAGCGCTCTTGGCATTCACTTCCCCACCGACCAGTCTCGGGAGCAGTCATGACTCTTCGGATCGTCGTCGGCGCCGATAGCGCCGGCTTCAGCTACAAGGAGGCACTCAAGGCCGACCTGGCCCACCACCCTCGGGTGCGCGAGGTCGTCGACGTGGGCGTCGCCTCGGGCGAGGACACCGCCTATCCGCACGTAGCGGTGGCCGCCGCGCGGCTGATCGCCGAGGGAGCAGCCGACCGCGCCCTGCTCGTGTGTGGCACCGGACTGGGTGTGGCCATCGCCGCGAACAAGGTGCCCGGAGTCCGGGCCGTCACGGCGCACGATTCGTTCTCGGTCGAACGAGCGATCCTGTCCAACAATGCTCAGGTACTCACCTTCGGCCAACGCGTCATCGGGCTCGAATTGGCCCGCCGCCTCGCCCGGGAGTGGCTCACCTACTCCTTCGACCCCGCCTCCGCCTCCGCGGCCAAGGTTGCGGCCATCTGCTCGTACGAGGGTGACTGACCGTGGTCCTGTGGATCGGCACCAGCTGGAAGATGACCAAGACGCAGGCCGAGGCCATCGCGTTCGCCAGTCGGCTCCGGATCGCGGCGGCAGCCGGCGGATGGCCCGGTGTGCAGCCGTTCGTCGTTCCGCCGGCGACCGCGATCTCCGTGGTCCGCGACGCGTTGGGGCCGGATTCCCCGATCGTCGTCGGCGCTCAGAACGCCCACTGGGAGGACGCCGGCGCGTGGACCGGAGAGGTGTCCGTGCCGCAGGTCGCCGATGCGGGGGCGACACTCGTCGAGATCGGGCACTCGGAACGGCGCGAGCACTTCAGCGAGACCGACCGGACCGTCAACTGGAAGGTACGGGCGGTTCTTCGCCACGGCCTGACCGCGCTGGTCTGTGTGGGCGAGCCCGCCGAGGTGCGGGCGGCCGGAGGCGCGCGTGAGCACGTGCTCTCGCAGGTGGCCGCCGCCCTGGACGGGATGCCCGGCGGATCCCGCGTCCTGCTCGCCTACGAACCCGTCTGGGCGATCGGAGAGAAGGGCCGGAAACCCGCCATCGACGAGATCGCAGAAGTCACCCAGGCCCTTGACGCGGAGTACGGCGCCGTGCTGACCGCCCTGCTGTACGGGGGGTCGGTCAGCACGGCGAACGCGCGGGACCTGCTGCACACCCCCGGCGTCACCGGGTTGTTCGTCGGGCGCAGCGCCTGGGACGTCAACGGATACCTGCACCTGCTACGCATCGCGGCGGACGTGGCCCAGGAGGCCGGTGAGGTGGCGGCGGCAACCGCTCCGCGCTGACCCCGCGCTGGGACCGTCGCCGCGGCACCCCATTCGTCCACGAACACCAGGCTCAACCACCACCTCCACCACCAACGAAAGGGTCGTCATGAAGCGCAACAATGTTCTGCTCACCGCGGTCGCGGCCGCGTCGGTCCTCCTCTTGACAGCCTGCGGCACCGCCAACGGGCAGACGTCGGCCGGCGGCGACGCGGCGACCTTCAAGCCCAAGGGCAACGTCACCATGGTCGTCCCGTTCGGCGCGGGCGGCGGCAGCGACAACTCCGGCAGGTCCATCGCGGCGGGTCTGGAGGCAGCCGTCCCCGGCCTGAAGATCAACACGGAGAACCGCGACGGCGGCTCGGGCGCCGTCGGCTACTCGTACTTCCTGAGCAAGACCGGTGACCCCAACTATCTGCTGCCCAGCGAGACCGCGCTGCTGGCCCTGCCGCTCAACACCAAGGTGGGCTTCGACTACACCAAGTTCACCCCGATCATGAAGGTCGGTGACGACTTCACCCTCGCCGTCGTACCGACCGGCTCGCCGTGGAAGACGTGCGCGGACGCCGTGAACGCCAGCAAGGCCGGGCGCGTCGTCGCGGGCGTCTCCGGTGCGACCAGCCTGGACAACGTGGTCTTCACGCTGACCGAGCAGGCCACCGGCGCGAAGTTCGACCGGGTCCCGTTCGAGTCGGGCGAGGAACTGCTCGCGGCGCTGCTGGGCAACCAGATCCAGGTCGCGTCGCTCAACCCCGGTGAGGTCGTCGAGCAGCTCAAGGCCGGGAAGCTCAGGGCGCTCTGCGCGTTCGCGGAGAAGCGGTACGAGTACCCCGAGCTGAAGGACATCCCGACGGCGAAGGAGCAGGGGGTCGACGTCGCGTACGCCCAGTTCCGTGGCCTGATCGCTCCGGGCGGGATCAGCGACGGCGCCAGGACGTTCTGGATCGACGCGAGTAAGAAGTTCGTCGAGTCCGACAAGGCGCAGCAGTACATCGCCAGCAACTACCTGCAGCCCAACGCCCTGTTCGGTGACGACTTCACCGCATACCTGAACGAGAACAACGACATGCTCAGCAAGGCCCTGGGCAAGTGAGCACGCTGATCCGAATCCGCGGCAACGGCGAGGCGACCGTGTACGCCATGCTCGCCCTGGTCGGCCTCGCCGCCGCGGTGTCCGGCGCCTTCTACGGCGTGTTCGTCGACGGCGGCCGCGTCGGTCCCGGCTTCCTGCCGCTCGTCGCCGGCGGCCTGACGGCGGTCCTCTGCGGCTGGCTCGCCCTGCGAGGCGTGCACGGCAGGCGCAGCCACCCTCCGGGCGGCCCTGCGGACGGCGTCGAGCCGCACCTAGCCGAGGACATCAACCCGGTGGACGACGCTACGGACGACGACGTCGACATCAGCGGGCGCACCAGGCGGGAGCGGATCCACAACCTCTGGAAGGTCTTCGGGCTGACCCTCGGTGCGATCCTGCTCGTGCAGGTGGTGGGTTTCCTCGCCGCGTTCGGTGCCCTGGTATTCGTGATCTCCACCTGGATCGAACGGCAGCCGCTGCTGAAATCAGCCGTGATCGCGGCGGCCGCCACCGGCCTGATCTACGGCGTGTTCGGGCTGTTCCTCGAGATCCCCCTGCCTGGTGGGCTGCTCGGGCTCGGAACGGAAGGCTGAGCGGTGATCGACAACCTCATTCTCGGGTTTCAGACCGCGCTGACGCCCCAGAACCTGCTCTGGTGCTTCGTCGGCGTCCTCGCGGGCACCGTGATCGGGTTGCTGCCGGGGCTGGGCTCCACCACCGGCGTGGCGGTGCTCCTGCCGCTCACCCTGGACTTCGAGCCGGTGACCGCCCTCATCATGCTCGCCGGCATCTACTACGGGGCCCAGTACGGCGGGACCATCACCTCGGTGCTCCTCTCCACCCCCGGCGAGGCGTCGAGCGTCGTGACAACCCTCGACGGCTACCAGATGGCAAGGCGTGGGAGGGCCGGCGCGGCGCTGTCCATCGCCGCCATCGGGTCCTTCGTGGCCGCCATCTTCTCCCTGATCCTGCTGATGGTGCTCGCCCCGCCGTTCGCGAACTTCGCGCTGAAGTTCGGCCCCGTCGAGAACCTGTCGATCATGATCCTCGGCCTGGCGACCATCGTCAGCTTCTCCGGCGAGTCCCGGATCCGCGGCCTCGCGATGGCCTCGGCCGGGCTGCTGCTGGCCACCGTCGGCATGGACGCCGCAACCGGAACGGCACGGTTCACCTTCGACAACGTCAACCTACTCAGCGGGGTGCCGTTCGTCGAAGTCATGATCGGGCTGTTTGCCGTCGGCGAGGTCATGTACCAGATCCGAGTCGGCGCGGCCGCGCCGATCCGGACCCGCTTCCGGGAACTGCTCATCACCCGCAGCGAACTGCGGCGCAGTATCGGCCCGATCGGGCGCGGCAGCGTCCTGGGGTTCCTCCTCGGCTGCCTGCCCGGCTCCGGTTCAACCCTCGCCTCCTTCATCGCCTACGGCGTCGAAAAGCGGGTCTCCCGGAACCGGAGCCAGCTCGGTCAGGGAGCCATCGAAGGTGTGGCCTCGCCGGAGAGCGCCAACAACGCGGCGGCCAACGCGAACTTCGTGCCGACGCTCACCCTCGGCATCCCCGGCGGCGGTACGACGGCCGTCCTGCTGGGTGCGTTCACCATCTACGGCCTGCAGCCCGGCCCGCTGCTCTTCCAGAGCCAGCCGAAGCTGGTGTGGGGGCTGCTGGTCTCCTTCTTCATCGGCAACGTGATGCTCCTGGTGCTCAACCTGCCGATGGCCCCGATCTTCGCCCAGATGCTGCGGATCCCGTACGCGTACCTCTACCCGATCATCTTGTTCACCAGCTTCGTCGGGGCGTACTCGATCGACAACAACATGTTCAGTGTCTGGATCGTCTTCGTCGCGGGCGTCGCCGGATACTTCATGAAGCTCTACGACCTGCCGATGGCACCCCTCGTCCTCGGCCTGGTCATCGGGCCCCTCTTCGAGAAGGCGCTCACCCAGACCTCCGCCCTCGGTGACGGTGACCTGCTGATCGTCCTCTCACACCCCATCGCCCTCGTCGTGCTGGCCCTCGCCGTCCTGCTCGCGGCCGGCCCGTCGCTGGTGAGGTTGCTACCGCGCAACACACCAGACAGGGAGCGTGAGCCCGCCGGCGTCTGACGTACCGTCCCGGGATCGCCAGGCAGCGATCCCGGGACGTACGCCGGGGGAACGTGACCGCGGGCCATTGGCTGTCTGATGTGATCATGCCGGCGATCGCGGTGAGGGTGCGGCAGCTTCTGGCCGTGCCGCTCATGCCGAGGCGTTTGAGCCAGCCGCTACCGCGACGCCGAGGCGGACCCGGCGGTGGTCACCGACTGGATCGCCCAGACCCAGGCCGAACGCGCCCGTGCAAAGGCAGATCTCCACCCGAAGGCAACACCTCACGACGGATGAGCCGGGCGGAATCACGGGCCTGGTGACGGCGCTAGCTAGGTGCGAGGCCGGGAAGCGAGCAGCCGGCATCAGCGTCTCAAACGGCGGCTGCCGTGTCAGGGAACGCCTGAGAAGAGTGCCCGGCCCCGACGGTGACCGAGGTCCGACCTGACGGGTGCTCCGATGTCTGTTCGCCGGAGCTCAGCACCGATCCCGCTTCGACCCGGTTGAGCAGCGAGCGCACCAGCTGGCCGGCGTCCTGGTGGTGCAGCACCACCTGTCGGTCCTGTCGGCCGGCCTCGCACTGCGTGACAATGGCGGCCGAGAGTTCCTCCCCGTTCTGCGGCCACGGCACCAGCCCCGCGCGCGCGAGCAGTGCGGCGTTGGCACGGCCGTGCGCGGGGATCGGTCGGTACGTCACGGCCGGTAGGCCGGCGGTCAGCGCCTCGGTCAGCGAGAGCCCGCCCGCGTTGTGCACCAGCACATCCGAGGCCGCCATCAGCGCGGCCACATCCGACCGCCAGCCCAACGCCACGACCCGGTCCCGGCCGGACAACTGGCGGCGGAGCCGGTCGTTTCGTCCGCACAGGACCAACACGTCGGCGACCCCGGAGGCCACGATCGCGTCGACGGTGGGAACCACGTCGCCCATGCCCTCGGAGCCGGCCACCAGCAGCGCCACCCGCCCGTCCACCGGAAGGCCGACCGCCCGCCGCGTCGCGATCCGTTGCGCCGCCGTCTGTTCCTGCTCGAACGTCGGGGACACCAGGCCGCCGACGGCGCGCATCGGCACGCCGAACTCACGCGTACCCATCGCCGCCGTGGCCTCCGTGACCGTCACGTGGTGGTCGACGTCAGGATGCACCCACAGTCGGTGAACGGCCGGGTCGGTGAGGTACGTGACGACCGTGGCGTGCAGTCGCCCCCCTCTCCGCAGTTCACCGAGGGTCTGGCTGGCGAGTGGATAGGTGGACACCACGACGGGGAAGCCTTCCGCCCAGCGGCCCACCCGCCGCTGGGCGACCCGGCACATCCATTCCACGACCCCGTGCACCCACGTGCCGCGCTCGATGTCCTGGAAGACGCGCTCGAACAGGGCCGGCGCCCAGCGGACGCTGCCGGTATAGCCCTTGCGCAGCAGCAGCCGGCAGAACGGGGGCACGGCGTCGAGGAAGTCGCGTACCTCCACGTGGAGGCCGGCCCGCTCCAGTCGGGCGCGCAGCTCGGCCGCGGCCCCGTCGTGGCCGGCACCGACCCCGCCTGTGACGATCAACACTTGGTCGGGGGCCTCCCGGGCGGTGTAGCTGGACACCAGTTCTCCTTCTGCGGCCGCGCTGGGGGTGTGCGGTGCCAGGACAGTAGGCGGTGATCGCTTACCACCGGCTTAAGGCTGGGTGGTCGCCGGGCCAACTTCAGGCATCTGGCCGGCCAGTGGCGAGTTACCTGAGGAGCCCGACCCTGAGGTGATGCCCGCCGGTGGCCAGCCCATCGACGAACTGGCCGCCCAGTAGCCACCACGACGTCAGGCCGATGTTCGACGGGAGATGCTTTTCCGGCCGAGCCTGGCCAGGTGTTCGACACGGTCGACGCGACGTTGGCCACGGTCGCGGGTAGTCCCTGGGTGCTGCTCGTCGTCGCGGTTCTGGCAGCGGCGGATGCACTCGTCCCGCTGGCACCGAGCGAGAGCACCCTGATCGCGGTCGCCGTGGCGTCAGCCGCCAGCGGACGCCCGCCGTTGGTCGCCGTCGTGGTCGCCGCGGCGCTCGGTGCGTACGGTGGAGATCGGCTGGCGTACGGCGTGGGCCGCTGGTTCGGGCCGGCGATGACCGCCCGGCTGCAGCGGCGCCGGGGAACCCGCGCCGTGGCGGAGCTGGCACATCGCGTGATGCAGCGGCGCGGCCGCACCCTGATTGTCTTCGGCCGCTACCTGCCGGGTGGGCGCTCGGCGACCGCGATCACCGCCGGGCTGGTCGGTTATCCGTTGAGCCGGTTCCGGGGGTTCACCGCGTTGGCGGTCACCATCTGGGCCCTCTGGGGGGCGCTGCTCGGCTACGGCAGCGGCGCGCTCGTCGACGGCCACCCCACCCTGGGGCTCGCCCTCGCCTACACCGTCGCCGCTATGGTGGCCGTCGTCGCCGGGCTGGCCCGCCGCCTGAGTGCCGCCAGACCTACGAGCACCACCCGGCCGGTGGGTTGCATCGCAGCCGGCGACCGCGGCGCCGCCGGGTCACCCAGCCGTCCGGGGCGTGCCAGGCACTGAGGGGCTCGGTCCGCCCTGCAAGAGCGGCCCGTCGTCGTGTGGCAGCCGCCGTGCCGCACGACTCGCCGGCCGTTGCGGGCATCCCCGACGCGGCGATCGGTTCATCTGCCGCGGCGTGGATGAGCTCACGGCCGTAGTCGTACCTCCGGGCGTTGTCGCCGTCGGTCCCACCGGCCCCGCGTCGGCCGTCAGAGTTCGTACGCCTTGGCGTGGCGCGGCTCGTACAGACCCAGCTCCCCGCCGCCGGGTAGGCGGAGCACCGTCCTCAGTCCCCATCCCTCATCGCTGACCGGCTGGGTGAACTCGACGCCCTTGGCGGTCAGCTCGGCGACGGTCGTGGCGACGTCGTCACACATCAGGAACAGCTCGTGCGAGGCGGAGTCGGCGGGATGCACGGCGACCTCGGCCGGCGGCAGCTTGAAGATCAGCCATCCGCCGCCGGCGTCGACGTGGGGATAACCCAGCACATCCCGGAAGAAGGCCCGGTCCGCCTCGGCGTCCCGGCTGTAGATCACCACGTGTGCGCCATTGATCACGGCATGACGATACCCAGGCGCTACGGCGCTGGGGCGGCGGCCCGCGCAAGAGCCCTGCCGTCGGTCAGCCACGCCACCCGACGGCCACCTTCGCGTCCACCCGCGTCGTCAGCGGCCACGACTCCACGACCATCAGCGGAACTCTCACCCTGCACGGGGTCGCCGCCCCCATCGACGTCGAGGTGCGCGCGGTGGCGCCTGACCGGTACCGCGCGACGACGGTGGTGACCCAGTCGGCGTACGGCATCAAGCCGTACTCGGCCTTCCTGGGTGCGCTCAAGGTGCGGGACGAGGTCGAGGTGGAGATCGAGGTCCGCCTCGGACCGGCCACGAGCCTCCCTCAGGGGCGTTCGTAGACGAGGGTGCCGCCGGCGATGGTGTGGGTGACGCGGGCGTCGGCCGGTAGTCCCGCCCCGGCGGCGAACAGGTTGCGGTCGAGCACCGCCAGGTCCGCCCGCTTGCCGACCGCGATCGTGCCGCCGTCGGCGTCATGGTTGACGTACGCCGAGCCGGCGGTGAACGCGGCAAGCGCGACGGGCAGCGGCAGCGCCTGGTCCGGGAGGAACGGTGCGTTGCCGCGGTTCTCCGGGTCGATCCGGGTCACCGCGACCTCGATCTGCTCGAGCGGGTTCGCGGTCGTGACCGCCCAGTCGCTGCCCATGGCGAGGGTGGCGCCGGACCGCAGCAGGTCACCGAAGGGGTACTGCAGGTCCGCCCGTTCCTGGCCGAGGAACGGCAGCGTCAGCTCCTCCATCTGGGGCTCCATCTGCGCCCAGTAGGCCTGGCAGTTGGCGGTCACGCCCAACTGGCGGAAGCGCGGCACGTCCTTGGGGTGGACGAGCTGCAGGTGGGCGATGTGGTGCCGGTTGTCGCTACGCCCATTCGCCGTACGGGCGGCGGCGACGGCGTCGAGGGCGTTGCGGACGGCGCGGTCGCCGATCGCGTGCAGGTGTACCTGGAAGTCGAGCCGGTCCAGCTCGGTCACCGCGGCGGCGAGCAGTTCGGCGTCGACGAACGTCAGGCCCCGGTTGTCGGTGTGGCCGCCGCAGCCGTCGCAGTACGGCTCGAGCAGAGCTCCGGTGTAGTTCTCCAGCACCCCGTCGGTCATGATTTTGACGGTGGTCGGGTGGAAGTTCCCGACCCTCGCCGACTCGCGCTGGGTGAGGAACTCGGGAATCTGGTCCAGGCCGCGGTGCCGCTCCCACCACAGCGCGCCGACCACCCGGGCCGTGAGCCGCCCGGACGCGGCGAGCGACCGGTACGCCTCCAGGGTTCCCGGCGTCACCCAGGCGTCCTGCCATCCGGTGATGCCCAACGAGTGCAGGTACTCCTGCGCGTTGAGGATGGCCTCCTCCCACTCGGCCCGTCCTGGCAGCGGCACGTACCGGTCGTTGAAGCTGTACGCCGCGCCCTCGTGCAGCGTGCCGGTCGGCTCGCCGGTGTCCGGGTCGCGCTCGATCCGGCCGTCGTCCGGGTCCGGGGTGTCCCGGGTGATGCCCGCGATCTCAAGTGCCCTGGAGTTGACCCATGCTCCGTGCACGTCCCGGTTGAACAGGAAGACCGGGCGGTCCGGCGCGATCGCGTCCAGGTCCTCCTTGCGCGGGGTGCCGCCCGGGAAGGACTCCATCGCCCAGCCGCCACCGATGATCCACGGCTGGTCGGGGTTGTCGGCCGCGTAGCGCGCGATCCGGTCCAGGTACGCCGGCCGGCCCACGAGGTCGTTGAGCCAG
Source organism: Micromonospora globispora (assembly GCF_003857015.1). Taxonomy (GTDB): domain Bacteria; phylum Actinomycetota; class Actinomycetes; order Mycobacteriales; family Micromonosporaceae; genus Micromonospora; species Micromonospora globispora. The sequence continues at coordinate 9,475 of NZ_QGGF01000335.1, forward strand.
ACCCGGAGCCGGTTGCGCCCGGCGAAGGGTGCGTGGATGTGCGCGTCCTGGAACCCCGGCAGCACCATGCCGCCGGCGGCCTCGATCACCCGGGTCCGTGGGCCGATGAGCTCGGACACGGGCTCGGAGCCGACCGCGACGATCCGGTCGCCGCGTACGGCGATCGCGTCCGACCAGCTGCGAGCGGCGTCGACGGTGTAGACGTCGGCGCCGGTGATGACGAGGTCGGCGTGCTCGGTCAACGGTCCACCTCTCGGTCGCGACCTTCCTCAACGAGTGCGGCCACGACGGTACGCGGAGATCGTTCTGCGGCTAACGCCGGCCGGAAGTGAGCCCGATGCAGCGATCGCCGTGTGTCGGCCGACGCGTCGGTCGGGCTTGGGGCACCATGTGGTCATGGTGTTACCCAGACGGTTGGCGCGGTTCAATCGGGTCGTCACCAACCGCGTGACCGGTCCGCTGGCCGGGTGGCTGCCGGGCTTCGGCGTCGTCATCCACCGGGGCCGCCGCTCCGGTCGCGAGTACCGGACGCCGATCAACATCTTCCGGACCTCCGACGGCTACGTCGCCGCGCTGACCTACGGAGTCACCGACTGGGCGAGGAACGTGCTGGCGGCCGGCGGCTGTGAGCTGGAGGTCCGCGGCCGGCGGGTGCCCCTTACCGATCCCCGCCTCGTGCACGACCCCACCCGCCGGGACATGCCGCCGGTCGTCCGCCAGCTCGTCGGGAAGATCGGCGTGACGGACTTCCTGTACCTCCGTACCGGGTCCGAGGCAGGCCACGTCGACTAGTGTCGTGCGTCGGACATTCCCCTTAAGGAACGTTCCCAGACCGCTCCGGCGGCCATGTGGACCGCCTCAGCCAGCTTGCCTGAGCTCCACCGATCACCTCAGGGAGCGTACAAGGCGTACGTCGAGTGGTCCGGATCAGACCTGCGTGATGATGTTCTTGCCGTACGCGGTCAGGGTCTTCTCCTTGTCGTCGTGCATGAGGTAGAGGGCGAAGTTGTCCACCCCGATCTCCTTGAGCTCCTGCAGCCGGTCGACATGGGCCGACTCGGGGCCGACGAGGCAGAACCGATCGACGATCCCGTCGGGGACGAAGTCCGTGGACCGGTTGCCGGCGCGGCCGTGGTGTGCATAGTCGTAGCCCTCGCGACCCGTGATGTAGTCGGTGAGCGCCTTCGGCACCATCCCGGAGTCGCCGTAGCGGGCGACCAGGTCGGCCACGTGGTTGCCGACCATGCCGCCGAACCAGCGCAGCTGATTCCGTTGGTGCGCGAGGTTCGTGCCCACGTAGGCAGGCGCGGCCACGCAGATCGTGATCGAGTCGGGGTCTCGGCCTGCGGCGCTGGCCGCGTCGCGTACCGAGCCGATCGTCCAGCGGGCGATGTCCGGATCGGCCGTCTGCAGGATGAAGCCGTCGGCCTGCTCGCCGACCAGCCGCAGCGCCTTTGGGCCGTACGCGGCCATCCAGATCTCCAGCTTGCCGTCCCGCACCCACGGGATGCGCACCGGCGTGCCGTGGTGTTCGACCTCGCGGCCCTCCGCCAGCTCCTTGATCACGTGCATGGCATCTTTCAGCGTGGCCAGGCTCGCCGGCGGCTGGCCGATCACCCGCCGGGCCGAGTCGCCGCGGCCAATCCCGCACACCGTGCGGTTGCCGAACATGTCGTTGAGCGTGGCGAAGAGCGACGCGGTGACCGACCAGTCGCGGGTGCTCGGGTTGGTCACCATCGGCCCCACCATCAGGTGCTTGGTCGCGGCGAGGACCTGCGAGTAGATGACGAACGGCTCCTGCCACAGCACGCAGGAGTCGAACGTCCATCCGTAGCGGAACCCGTTGTCCTCGGCGGCGGTGAGGCCCGCCACCACGTCGCGCGCGGGCGGGTCGGTCTGCAGTACGACACCGAAGTCCACGGCTCCTCCTTGTCAGACCAGGTATTGACAAAGGTCGCGCTTCAGGAACCTGCCGTGCCCGGCCGCGCCGTGGAAGGCGTTGCCGTCGACCACGACCCGACCACGGGACAGCACGGTGGAGACCTTCCCGTTCAGCTCCATGCCCTCGTACGCGGAATAGTCCACGTTCATGTGGTGGCTGCTGGCGGAGATGGTCTGCCGGGCCGTCGGGTCGTACACCGTGATGTCGGCGTCCGCGCCCGGGGCGATGACGCCCTTACGCGGGTAGAGGCCGAACATCCTGGCCGGCGTGGTCGAGCTGATCTCCACCCAGCGCGGCAGGGTGATCTCGCCCTTGACGACGCCCTGATAGAGCAGGTCCATCCGGTGCTCGACGCCCGGCATCCCGTTCGGGATCTTCGAGAAATCTCCCCGGCCCAGCTCCTTCTGGTCCTTGAAGCAGAACGGGCAGTGGTCGGTCGACACCACCGACAGGTCGTTGGTACGCAGGCCCCGCCACAGTTCCGCCTGGTGCTCCTTGGGGCGCAGCGGGGGAGAGGCCACGTACTTCGCACCCTCGAAGTCGGGCCTGGCCAGATCCTCCAATGACAGGAACAGGTACTGCGGGCAGGTCTCGGCGAACACGTTCTGGCCGGTGTCACGGGCCCGGGTGACCGCGTCCAGGGCGTGCGCGGCGGACAGGTGCACGATGTACAGCGGTGAGCCGGTGACCTTCGCCAGCGTGATCGCCCGCGAGGTGGCCTCGCCCTCCAGCTCGGGCGGCCGGGTCAGGCCGTGCTGCACGGGGTCGGTGCGCTGGCTCGCGAGTGCCTGGAGGACGAGCTGGTCGATGGCGATGCCGTTCTCCGCGTGCATCATGATCATCGACCCGGTGTCCCGGGCCTTCTGCATCGCCCGCAGGATCTCCCCGTCGGTGGCGTAGAAAACACCCGGATAGGCCATGAACATCTTGAACGTGTTGACGCCCGCGTCGATGCAGGACTCCATCTCCTTCAGAGACGTGTCGTTGACGTCCGACACGATCATGTGGAACCCGTAATCGATTGCGCAGTTGCCGTCGGCCTTGCTGTGCCATTTGTCCAGCGCGGACAGCAGCGAGGTTCCCTTGCCCTGGACGGCGAAGTCGATGATCGTCGTCGTGCCGCCCCAGGCTGCCGCGATCGTCCCGGTCTCGAACGTGTCCGCGGAGAACGTGCCGCCGAACGGCATCTCCATGTGGGTGTGGCCGTCGATGCCGCCCGGCACGACGTACTTCCCGGCGGCGTCGATCACTCGCTCGGCGCCGGACGCCCACTGCTGGGCCAGACCCGAGTCGGGGGCGGCGAGCGCCGCGATCCGCTCGCCCTCCACCAGCACGTCCGCCGGGTACGCGCCGGTGGCGTTGACGACCGTTCCGTTGCGGATGACGATGCTCACGGCGTCACCAGGGATTCGTACGTGTCGGGGCGGCGGTCGCGGTAGAACGCCCACAGGTCGCGGACCTCGGCCAGCTTGTCCATGTCCAGGTCGCGGACGACGATCTCCTCCTCGGTGTCCGACGCGGCGTCGCCGAGCAACTGCCCCCGCGGGTCGACGAAGTAGGACTGGCCGTAGAAGTCGTTGTCGCCCAACGGTTCCACGCCGACCCGGTTGATCGTGCCGATGTAGTACTCGTTGGCGACCGCGGCGGCCGGCTGCTCCAGCCGCCACAGGTACTCCGACAGGCCGCGGCTCGTCGCGGAGGGGTTGAACACGATCTTCGCGCCGGCCAGCCCCAGTGCGCGCCAGCCCTCGGGGAAGTGCCGCTCGTAGCAGATGTAGACGCCGATGCGGCCGACGGCGGTGTCGAAGACCGGGTAACCGAGGTTTCCGGGCCGGAAGTAGAACTTCTCCCAGAACCCCTTCACCTGCGGAATGTGGTTTTTCCGGTGCTTGCCGAGGTACGTGCCGTCGGCGTCGATCACCGCGGCGGTGTTGTAGTAGACGCCCGGCTGCTCCTGTTCGTACATCGGCACGATCAGGACCACGCCGTGCTGCTCGGCGACCTCGCGCATCAGCGCCGTCGTCGGCCCGTCCGGGATCGCCTCGGTGTACGAGTAGTAGTCCGCGTCCTGGATTTGGCAGAAGTACGGGCCGTAGAACAACTCCTGCAGGCAGAGGACCTGTGCGCCCTGCGACGCGGCGCTGCGGATCGCGTCGACCGCGTTCGCGATCATGGACTCCTTGTCGCCGGTCCACTTCTGCTGCACCAGCCCGGCTCGGACGATGTTGCTCATACGTTTTCCCCCTTTGCGTGGCTGGCGGCCGGCATCGACAGCGCCAGGTAGACGAGGAACCCGGCGATCAGCCCGACCACCCAGCTGTAGTCGTAGAGCGGCTTGAGGAACGGGATGAGCCCGTCGGACGGGAACGGCCCCTTACCGGGTGCGGAGTAGGCGCCACCCACCGCGAGGACCGCGCCGACGAGGCTGGCGACGATCGCCGCCCAGTTCCAGCCGCCGGAGAACCAGTACCTGCCCTCGGGGCGGTAGAGGGCGGGCAACAGCAGCCGGGTGCGGTTGCGGACCCAGTATCCGGCGATGAGGACGCCGGCGACCGCGCCGAGCAGGCCGCCGTAGAAGCCGAGCCAGACGAAGATGTAGATGTTGGGGTCCTGCACCAGGCGCCAGGGCTGGATCAGGATGCCGAGCACGCCGGTTATCAGGCCGCCGGTCCGGAAGCTGATCAGTCGCGGCGCGGCGTTGGAGAAGTCGTACGCCGGGCTGACCGTGTTCGCGGCGACGTTCACCGACAGCGTGGCCACCACGACCGTGAACAGGCCGAGTGCGACGACCAGGGGGTTCTCGAACTTCGCGGCCAGTTGGATGGGGTCCCAGATGGCCTCGCCGTAGATGATCGCCGTACCCGAGGTGATCAGGATCGACAGGATGGCGAAGAACGACATCGTGGTGGGCAGCCCCAGAACCTGCCCGTACGCCTGCTGCCGCTGGCTGCCGCCGAAGCGGGTGAAGTCGGGGATGTTCAGCGAGAGGGTCGCCCAGAAGGCGATCATCCCCATCAGTGACGGCGCGAACAGCTTCCAGAAGTCGGCGCCCCAGCCCAGCTTCGACGGCTCGGACAGGATCGGGCCGAGCCCGCCCGCCTGGACCAGCACCCAGATCAGCAGGGCGACGGCGACCACGATGACGAACGGCGCGGCCCAGTTCTCGAAGCGCCGCAGGGTATCCATGCCCCGCCAGATGATCGCCATCTCGATCACCCAGAAGAGGAGGAACGACGCCCACAGCGTCCACGGGTGGTCCATGACCTGCGCCGCGTCGACCCACCAGGAGCCCAGCAGCTTGCCGGCGATCGCGTAGATCGCCTCGCCGCCGATCCAGGTCTGGATGCCGAACCAGCCGCAGGCGATGAAGGCGCGGAGCAGGGCCGCGAGGTTGGCGCCGCGAACTCCGTAGAACGCGCGGGCGAAGACCGGGAACGGGATGCCGTACTTCGTGCCCGCGTGGCTGTTCAACAGCATCGGGATCAGGACGAGCAGATTGCCCAGCGTGATCGTGAGGAACGCCTGCACCCAGTTCATGCCGAGCTGGATGAGGCCGGCGGCGAGCAGATAGGTCGGGATGTTGTGCGCCATGCCGATCCACAGCGCCGCGAAGTTGTACGTGTTCCAGGTGCGCTTCTCGATCGGCACCGGGGCGAGCTCTTCGTTGAAGTACCGGCTGTCGGCGATCGTGGAGAAGTCTCGCAACTCGACTCGGCCGTCCGGATGGGTGATCTGGGTGCCCGGCGCGACCGCGGTGGTTTCGGTGGGGGGGAGGGGTTCAACGGCCATCGCTCACCTCGCTGTTAGCTGCCGCAACAGTGGCCGGCCAACCGGCGCGCGTGCTGCGGGTGGGGCGGATAAGCTCGATCTCCTTCTCGGAATCGTGGGTGCCACCACGCCGCCACGGGCAGTGTCAAACTGTTCACGCTTGCCTTGATCAAGGCACACTGTGTCGGTTGCGCCGCCCTGAGGTGTCAACCCGGCGAGGCGATCACCCCTCGTCGAGCTCGCGTACGAGCAGCGCCACGTACAGCGACAGCATCGACTCCGGATCCTCCAGCGACACCCCGAGCACCTGCTCGATCCGCGCAAGCTGCTGGTAGTACGCGGTGCGCGACAGGTGCGCCGCCCCGGCTGCCGCCGACTTGTTCCCGCCCTGCTCGCAGAAGCAGCGCAGCAGCTCCACGAGCCGGCTGCCCTGGGTGTCATCCCGCGCCAACAGGGGCCCGAGCTCGCGATGGGCGAACGCCCGGACCCGTTCGTCCTCGCGCAGCAGGTGCAGCAGGCCGCGCAGTCGCACGTCGTCCAGCCGGTGGTAGAGCTGGGTACTCGGGGAGCGCAGTGCGGCACCGGCGACGTGCGCGGCCTCGCCCAGACTGCGCCGCACATCCGACACCTGCGACACCGTCGTCCCGACCGCCACCACCACGGCACCTGCGGCCGAGCGGTGCACCTCTCTGGCCAACCGTCGCAGGACCGCGTCGATCCCCGCCTGCGCCGGCAACGACAGCAACGCGCGCACGCTCGTGTCGTCCACGACGCCCACCAACGCCGGCACACTCACCCGCCGCGCGGCCACCGCGGTGGCCTCCGCGAGGTCCCGCAACACCTCTTGCGTTGCCAGTGCGGGCGCGCGCGGCGTGATGCTCCCCGGCCGGATGGCCACCCCGACCAGCCGCCGCCGCTCCAGCGGTACGCCCAGCGCGGCCGCCCGGGCGGCCAGGTCAGGAGGTGGCAACGCCTGACCGAGCAGTTGCGCGAGCAGCATCCGGTGGGTCTGCCGCTCCAGACTCTCCCGATCCCGCGCCAGGAGCCGATGCACCGCCAGTGCCGACGCGGCCCGCTCCGCGACCACCACATGACGGTGCGGGGGAGGGCCCGGCGAGAGCAGCACCAACCGTCCCCAGTCGGCGCCCTGCGCGCCGACCGCGGTGATCAGCCAGCCGGCCTCCTCGTCGTAGGCGGTTCGCTGGGATACCGCCACCGACCGCGATCGTTGCCCCCAGTCGCTCAGCAACTCGATCGGATCCTGCCCGGCCGCGTCGTACGCGAGCACGTCGTGCCCCAGCGTCTCCAGGACGACCGGCAGCCCGGAGATCCTCGCGACCTCGCGCAGCACCTCGGCCGGCCCCGCGCCGGCGACCGTGAGCGCGGTGAACGTCTCGTGCACCTGCTCGGCCGCGCGCAACTCGGCGAGCTGCGCGTCCACGATCAACGCCACGACCGCCTCCGTGACGGACACGAACTGCGTCTCCCGCGCCAGCGTGACCAATGGCAGCCGGTGTCGTTCCGCAGCCGCCGAGAGCGCGTCGGGCACGTGGTCGCTCCACCGCCGGACCAGCTCCACCACCAGCCCCGCCGCGCCGACCGCGGCCAGGTCGTCCACGTACGTCGCCAGTGCCGCCTCCTCGTCGGGCAGCGCGATGCCGGTGGTCAGCACGAGTTCGCCGCCGCGAAGCAGATGAGCGATGTCGGCCACCTCCGCCACATGGACCCATCGGACGGGTCCTTGCAGGCCGGCGGACCCGGCGACGACCCGTGGCCGGCCGCGCCGAATCACGGGCAGCGCCAGGGCTTCGGCGACCGTGGGGTACATGTGGCCTCCCCTCGACGGTTGCACACAACGTAGTGCCATCGATGCGGACCCGTACAGGTTGTCGGTGGCGGCGAACACCGAAGTCTCGGGACACTCGGCTCAGGTACGAGATACGGAGGACGCGATGGCGCATCGGGAGTTGCTGCATCGACACCGGTCCGTGCTGCCGAAGTGGCTGGCCCTCTACTACGAGGAGCCGATCGAGATCGCCAGCGCGCACGGTCGCCGGGTGACCGATCGCGAGGGCCGCACGTACCTCGACTTCTTCGGCGGCATCCTCACCAACTCGGTCGGCTACGACGTGGCCGAGATCAGCGACGCGGTCCGCTCGCAGATCGACACCGGCGTGCTGCACTCCTCCACGCTGTACCTGATCGAGTCGCAGGTGGAGCTCGCCGAGAAGATCGCGCAGCTGTCCGGTATCCCGGACGCGAAGGTGTTCTTCACCAACTCCGGCACGGAGGCGAACGAGACGGCGTTGATGCTCGCCACGCAGTACCGCCGCAGCGGGCAGGTGCTGGCGCTGCGCAACTCCTACCACGGGCGCGCCTTCGCCACCGTCGCGATCACCGGCATCCGCGGCTGGTCGGCCAGCGAGCTCAGCCCGATCAACGTGAGCTGGGTGCACGGCGGCTACCGGTACCGCAGCCCCTTCAAGGACCTGTCGGACGCCGACTACGTCAAGGCGTGCGTCACCGACCTGCGCGAGGTGATCGAGATAGCGACCGCCGGCGACGTGGCGTGCATGATCGTCGAGCCGATTCAGGGCGTGGGCGGGTTCGCCTCCCCGCCGGACGGGCTGTTCCGCGAGTTCAAGAAGGTGCTCGACGAGTACGGCATCCTGTTCATCTCCGACGAGGTCCAGACCGGCTGGGGCCGTACCGGCGAGCACTTCTGGGGCATCCAGGCGCACGACGTCGTGCCGGACGCGATGACCTTCGCCAAAGGACTCGGCAACGGCCTGGCGATCGGTGGGGTCGTCGCGCGCGCGGAACTGATGGACTGCCTGCGGGCCAACTCGATCTCCACCTTCGGTGGCAACCCGATCTCCACCGCCGGGGCCCTGGCCACCCTCAACTACCTACTGGATCACGACCTGCAGGCGAACGCCGCGAAGCTGGGCAATCGGCTGATCCACGGCCTGCGCTCGGTCGCTGCGGCGCACCCGGTGGTCGGGGACGTACGCGGCAAGGGCCTGATGATCGCCCTCGAGTTCGTCGGCCCGGGCGGCGAACCCAACCCCGCGGCAGCAACCGCCGTGTTGGAGGAAACGCGCAGACGCGGACTGCTGGTCGGTAAGGGCGGCCTGTACGGCAACGTGATCCGGCTGGCGCCGCCGATGACCCTCACCGAGGACGAGGCCGAGGAGGCGCTGGGCATTCTGTCCGAGGCGATCGAGGCGGTGTCGGCATGAGGATCACTCACTGGATCGGCGGCAAGGCTTGGACCGGTGTTTCCCAGCGCACGGGTGACGTGTACGACCCGGCGACCGGTCAGGTCAGCGGGCAGGTCGACTTGGCCCGCGCCTCGGACGTCGACGAGGCGGTCAATGCCGCCCACGAGGCCTTCGCCCGCTGGCGCCACGCCTCTCTCACCCAACGCGCGAACGTGATGTTCGCGTTCCGCGAACTGCTCAACGCCCGCAAGGCCGACCTCGCCGAGATCATCACCGCCGAGCACGGGAAGGTGCGCTCCGACGCGGCGGGCGAGATTCAGCGTGCGCTGGAGGCGGTGGAGTTCGCGTGCGGCATCCCGCAGCTGCTCAAGGGCGGGTTCAGCGAGAACGCCTCGACGAAGGTGGACGTGTACTCCATCCAGCAGCCGCTCGGCGTGGTCGGGGTGATCTCGCCGTTCAACTTCCCGGCGATGGTGCCGCTGTGGTTCGTGCCCAACGCCATCGCATGCGGCAACACGGTGGTGCTGAAGCCGAGCGAAAAGGACCCGTCCGCGTCGAACTTCCTCGCCGAGCTCTTCGCCGAGGCCGGGCTACCGGACGGGGTGTTCAACGTCGTGCACGGCGACAAGGAGGCGGTCGACCGGATCCTCGAGAATCCGGAGGTCAAGGCGGTCTCGTTCGTCGGCTCCACTCCGATCGCCCGTTACGTGTACGAGACCGGCACTCGTCACGGTAAGCGGGTGCAGGCGCTCGGTGGCGCGAAGAACCACATGGTCGTGCTGCCCGACGCCGACCTCGACCTCGCCGCGGACGCCGCCGTCTCGGCCGGTTTCGGCTCGGCCGGTGAACGCTGCATGGCGATCTCCGTCGTCGTGGCGGTGGATCCGGTCGGTGACGAGCTGGTCGGCAAGATCAGCGAGCGGATCGCCGGGCTGCACGTCGGCGACGGTCGCCGCCCAGGCTGCGAGATGGGACCGCTGGTCACCGGGGCGCACCGCGACAAGGTGCTGTCATATCTGGACGCCGGCCGGTCCGCGGGCGCGACGCTGGTGGTCGACGGACGTGGTCATTCGATCGACGGTGACGATGCCGGCTTCTGGCTGGGGCCGACGCTCTTCGACCACGTCGGCGAGGACATGTCCATCTACACGGACGAGATCTTCGGTCCGGTGCTCTCGGTGGTGCGGGTGCCCAGCTACGACGCGGCGGTGGAACTGGTGAACGCCAACCGGTACGGCAACGGCACCGCCATCTTCACCAATGACGGCGGCGCCGCGCGGCGGTACCAGAACGAGATCGAAATCGGCATGGTCGGCGTCAACGTGGCGATCCCGGTTCCGGTCTCGTACTACTCGTTCGGGGGTTGGAAGGACTCGCTGTTCGGTGACTCGCACGCGTACGGGCCGGACGGTGTGCGCTTTTTCACCAGGACCAAGGTGGTCACCAGCAGGTGGCTTGATCCGTCCCACGGCGGCGTGAACCTCGGCTTCCCACAGAACAGTTGAGTGTCAGCTCCAGTGAATCTGGATCTGTGACCGCCACTGGTCGACGACGTCGGCTCGGCCTTCGATTGCGATCTCGCTGGTGCGGTTCCAGAGGCTCAGGTAGACCTGCACCGCGGTGCCGGAGAACACCACGTCCGACCGCTCGGCCTCGCCCGGGGTGGTGACGATCGGCCCTTCGCTGATCCGTACCGTCCAGGCATGACCGGTGTCGTCGGTCCTCACCATCACGGTGTACGGCTCGGCCGAGTGGAGCCGGCCCTTCCCTCGGGTGATGAAACCGGTCAGTAGCTCATCGATCCCGTCGGCGGCCAGCAGTGGGTCGATATCCACGTCCGACGCTCTCGGCCACCGTCCGTGGACCGCCGAGATCGCGTCGACGCTGTGGATGGTCGTCTCGTGGGCTTGGCGTCGCGCCCAGAATCGGCGCGGCGGTGGAGCGTCCTTGAGGAACACCATCGCCTGGGCGTCGTCCGCGGTCGCGCGCAACGTGTCGACCAGGGCCGCTAGGCCGTCCGAGTACCAGCGGAGCACGTCGCCGGAGACCTTGCCCTCGGCCTGTGACGCTGAGGTGTCGTGGTCGGTGTCGCCGCGCAGGTGCGCCGCCGCCCATCTGTGCACCATGCCCTGATGGGTCACGAGCTCGGTGACATCCCAGCCGGGACATGTCGGGACCTTTGCATCGAACCCGGCTCCGGCGGCGGCCTCGCGCAGGGCGGCGCCGCTGCGGACAAGAGCGTCAAGGTGATCTTCCAGGCTCAGGTTTGTCGGCATGGCGGCATGGTAGAGGCAGACCGCCGCAGGCCGACCGGGGGAGACCAGGGTGTCGGCCGAGGACGACCAGAACGTACGCCATCGGGTCTTCTGCAAGCGGCTGCTGCCCGGCGGCCGGCGCTGTTTGCTCCGCGCCGAGGGCACCTGCGCCGAGCAGCGCAGACCATTGGTCGACCAAATAGCGGCCTACCTGAGCCTCACACGGCAGCTCGTGCCGCCGCAGCCCGGAGCCGTGCCAGGGTCCGCTCCCGGCCCAGCACCTCCAGCGACTCGAACAACGGCAGGCCCACCGACCGACCGGTGACAGCAACCCGGACCGGCGCCTGCGCCTTGCCCAGCTTCAGCCCGTGCGCCTCTCCGACCGCGAGCAGCGCCTCCTTCAGCGGCTCTGCCTCCCACGTTGGCAAGGCTTCGAACGCGGCGATGACATCGGGTAGCACACGGGCGTCCTTGCTCGCCTTCGCCCACGAAGCCTCGTCCATGGCGACGGTGTCGAGAAACAGGAAGTCAACGTTCGGCACGATTTCGGACAGCAGGCTGATGCGCGTCTGTGCCAGCGGAGCGAGCCTGGCGAACATCGCGGGGTCGTAGGCATCCGGCTGCCAGGGCGGGACAGAGACTCCGAATCCAGCCTCAGCCTTCTCCGCCGCGGTCACGAACGGTCCTGTCAGCCAGGGTGCGCATGCCGCGATGAATTCCTCGATGCTCAATGCGCGGATGTACTCGCCGTTGAAGGCGGTCAACTTTTTGAGGTCGAAGAACGCCGGTGCGGAGTTCACCTGACCTAGGCGGAACTCGTCTTCGATCACCGACCAGGGCACGATCTCGCGGTCGCCAGAGGGTGCCCAGCCGAGCAGCATCAGGTAGTTGCGCATCGCCGAGGCGAGGAAGCCCTCGTCGCGGTACATCTCCAGCGCGACCTTGTCGCGCCGCTTGGAGAGCTTCTGCCGCTTCTCGTTGACCAGGATGGGGGTGTGCGCCCACGTCGGTGGCTGGTGTCCGAGGGCCTGCCACAGCAGCTGCTGCTTGGGCGCGTTCGGCAGGTGCTCCTCGGCCCGGATCACGTGCGTGATTCCCATCGCGATGTCGTCGACCACGTTCGCCAGCAGGAACACCGGTGAGCCGTCGCCACGGGCGATGACGAAGTCCTCGATCAGCCGGTTCTCGAAGGTCGGCTCTCCACGTACCAGATCCTTGACGACCGTCACGCCTACATCAGGCGTCCGGAACCGCAGTGCTCTACCCTCCGCCGCGTCCAGTGAACGATCACTGCAGAAGCCGTCGTAGCCGGCGTACTGACTGCCCGAGCGTGCGCGAACGCCGTCACGCGTGCAGTCGCAGTAGTACGCCTTCCCCGTGTCGAACAGCTGCTGGGCTGCCTTTGCGTGCTCGGCCGCGTACGACGACTGGAACAGCGGGCCTTCGTACTCCTCAGGGCCGACGCCGAGCCAGGCCATCGCCCGCACGATGCCTTCGGTCCACTCCGGGCGAGAGCGCTGAGCATCGGTGTCCTCGATCCGCAGCACCAGCGTCCCGCCCGACTGTCGGGCCACCACCCAGTTCAGCAGCAGCGAACGGGCGTTGCCGACGTGGAACATGCCCGTCGGCGATGGTGCGAAGCGAAGGCGAATCCTGGAATCAGACACGGCCGCAAGCCTATCGGCATCGATGTCACGACGGTGGGTGACATTCGGCCGGCCGCGCTCACGCTGTTACGCCTCTTCGGCATGACCGGATCCCCTCGACCGCAAACGGCGAGCATTGGCCAGCTTGTCTCCACGGCGAGCGCCAGTGACCGAGCGCTGGGTCATCCACCTGCCGGTCACCGCCGCCGACCTGCCCGCCGCGCAGCGCCTGCCCCGCGTGGTGGCCCGGTGGACCGGGATATTGCCGCAGGCCGACCCGGGGGAGACCACCGTGTCGGCCGAGGACGACCAGAACGTACGCCATCGGGTCTTCTGCGACGGGCTGCTGCCCGGCGGCCGACGCTGCCTGCTCCGCGCCGACCACGACGGCCCCTGCTCCCGCCGGCTGCGCTCGTGATCGGTCCGGGCCATCAGGTGCGAGGGTAAACAGACCAGGGCGGGTGCTGATGTACCGGCACTCGATGGCCATTCACGGAGGTCTTGCGGACCCCTCGTATACAACATACGCTCCCCGAATCGCCCACTCGAGGAGCTCCCCCATGAAGAACCTCTCCTTAAGCGAAACGAGCCCGCGAAGGCTCCGTCTCTTTCGGGCAGCTGTGGCGGCGGTGGCTGTTGCCAGCACCGTCGTGGCCTGCTCGCCGGTGTCGAACAACGAGGGCGGCACCAAGTCCGGCGACAATCAGGCGGCAGGACAGGACAACTTCGGTACGCCGGCGGACCCGGCCGCGGTGAAGAAGGGCGGCAAGCTGGTCATCGCCCTCTCCGCGGAGCCCGACGCGCTGGACCCGACCCTGTCGCGCAGCCTCTACTCGCGCTACGTCTTCCAGGCGATCTGCCAGAAGCTCTACGACGTGAACGAGCAGGCGCAGGTCGTGCCGCAGCTGGCGACCGCGCTCCCCACCACCAGCAGCGACGGCAAGACGGTCACGATCCCGCTGCGCCAGGGCGCGCGCTTCGCGGACGGAACCGAGTTCGACTCCGCCGCGGTCAAGGCCACGCTGCAACGGCACCTGACCAACGCCAGGTCCGCGCGCAAGAGCGAGCTCGGCCCGATCGACACTGTCGACACGCCCGACGCGCACACCGTCGTCGTCCACCTGAAGCAGCCGTTCGCCCCCCTGGTCGGAGCATTGGCGGACCGGGCCGGCATGATCATGAGCCCGAAGGCGCTGCAGAAGCTGGGCGACAACTTCGCCACCGCGCCGGTCTGCGTCGGGCCCTTCAAGTTCGCCAAGCGGGTACCGCAGAACTCCATCGACGTCGTGCGGGACCCGAACTTCTACGACGCCGCCAAGGTCAACCTCGACGCCATCTCGTGGCACATCCTCAGCGACGCGAGCATCCGTGCCGCCAACCTGCGCTCCGGCGACGCTCAGGTCGCCGACAGCATCTCCACGCAGGACTACGGTGCGTTGCGCGGAGACGCCTCGCTCAGCGTCCTGCAGTCCCAGTCTCTGGGATACCAGGGGCTCACGTTCAACATCGGTAACGTCGACGGCGTCGGCAGCACGCCGAAGCCCATCAACCGGCCGATCGCGCAAAACGCCAAGGTCCGGCAGGCCTTCGAGTACGCGATCGACCGGAAGGCACTGGTCCAGGCCGTCTTCAACGGGCTCTTCGCCCCCGCCTGCTCACCGATCTCGCCCGCGAGCCCGTTCTCGTCGGATGAAGCGCAGGCGTGCCCCCAGCACGATCCCGCCAAGGCCAAGCAGTTGCTGTCCGAGGCCGGCGTTCAGACGCCGTACCCGGTGTCGATGCTCATCTCGAACACGCCCGACTCGCTGCGCCTCGCGCAGGCGCTTCAGGCCATGGTCAAGGACGGCGGATTCGACCTCAAGATCAACCCGGTGGAGTACTCCTCCCTCCTCGACGAGCAGGACCGCGGTAACTTCGAGCTGCTGCAGCTGGGCTGGAGCGGGCGGATCGACCCGGACGCCAACATGATGAACTTCGTCGGCACCGGCGGAAGCCAGAACGTGGCCGGCTACAGCAACCCGCAGCTCGACGCCGCACTGACCCAGGCTCGTCAGACGAACGACATCGAAGAGCGCAAGAAGCTGTACGGGCAGGCGGTGACGATCCTCCAGCAGGACGACGCGCTGATCTACCTCTACCGGCAGCGGAACCTGACCGCAGTCTCCAAGAAGATCCAGGGCCTGCAGGTCTTCCCGGACGGCGTGATCCGCGCGGCCTTCGCCGGGTTCACCAAGTAGGTCACCCGTGGCTCGGTATCTAGTCACACGCGCCTGGCACTCAGCGCTGACCCTGCTGTTGTCGACGGTCGTGGTGTTCCTCGGTGTGCGGGCACTTCCCGGGGACCCGGCCCTCGCCCTCGCGGGCGAGGACCGGTCCCCGGAGGCACTGGAGGCCATCCGTCACCACTACGGCCTGGATCAGCCGTTGCCCCTCCAGTTCGCGCAGTACGTGGAGCGCATCGTGCAGGGCGACTTCGGGGTCTCGATCCGAACCGGGATCCCGGTCTCGTCGATGCTCACGACCGCCCTGCCCGTCACGGTCGAACTGTCCGTCCTGGCGATCCTCCTCGCCACTGCGCTGGGTGTCGGCGCCGGGGTGCTCGCGGCCGTCCGCCGCGGGCGCCCCGCGGAGTGGCTCGCCAACGGACTGGCACTGGTGGGCCTCTCGGTGCCGCACTTCTGGCTCGGACTGCTGGCGATCCTCTACCTCTCCGTGGCAGCGGGACTCTTTCCGGCCTCCGGATTCGTGCCTCTGCTGCAGGACCCGGTGGGCAACCTGCACCACATCGTCCTGCCGGCCGTCATTCTCGGCACCGGCCTCGCCGCCATCATCATGCGACAGACGCGTTCGGCGATGTTGGACGCGCTCTCCTCGGACCACGTCCGTACGGCGAAGGCGAAGGGTCTGCGGCCCCGAGCCGTCATCACCCGGCATGCGCTGCGGAACAGCCTCATCGTGGTGGTGACCATCGTGGGCCTCCAGCTCGGCGGCCTGATCTCCGGTGCGGTCGTCACCGAGCAGATCTTCGGGCTGCCGGGCTTCGGCAAGATGACCATCGACGCGGTGTTCCAGCGGGACTATCCGGTGATCCAGGCGGTCGTCCTGCTCACCGCAACGGCGTACATCGTGATCAATTTCCTCGTGGACCTGCTCTACTCGGTTATCGACCCACGTATCCGTGTGACGGGGGACCCGGCATGACCGTCCTCACCGTACCGATGGCAGAGGCGAGCCCCGCCAGCATCAGCCGCCGCGCCCGGGTCCTCAGACGACTGCGCAGGAACCCGCTGGCCGTCGTGAGCTTCGTCGTGCTCGCGCTCGCTGCCGTCGTCGCCCTGCTCTCGCCCTGGATCGCCCCCTACTCGGTCCAGCAGACCGACTTCGCCCACACGTTCTCGCCTCCGGGCACCCCCGGCCACGTACTGGGGACCGACGACCTGGGCCGGGACGTCCTGTCCCGCATCATGCTGGGCGCACGGGCCTCCCTGCAGGTGGCACTCCTGGCGGTGGCCACCTCCTTGATCATCGGCGTGCCGCTCGGACTGGCCGCGGGCTATTTCCGGGCCTGGGACGCCGTGCTCTCGCGCTTCACCGACCTGCTGCTCGCCTTTCCGTTCCTGATCATGGCAGTGGGGTTGGCCGCCATCCGGGGCGCCAGCCTCACCAACGCCGCCGTGGCCATCGGGATCGCGCAGATCCCTGGGGTGATCCGCGTGGTGCGCTCGGACACCCTGCGGCTGAAGTCGCTGGACTTCGTCGCCGCGGCCGTCGTGGACGGGGCGAGCGACCTGTGGGTGCTCGCCCGGCACATCCTGCCGAACGCGACATCGGTGATCCTGGTGCAGGCCACGGTCGCGATCCCGGCCGCGATCCTCGGCGAGGCGGTGCTCTCGTTCCTGGGCCTCGGCATCCAACCCCCGGCGCCCAGCCTCGGAACCATGCTGGCCACCGCCCAGCAGTTCGCCGCCCGCGCTCCGTGGGCAGCGGTCCTGCCCGGTGTCGTGATCATGGGTCTGGCGCTGGCGTTCAACGTCTTCGGCGACGCCCTTCGTGACGCCCTCGACCCGAAGGGAGACCGGTGATGACCACGGTCGAACGGGCGGCCGCCGCCTCCTCCGCGGTCGGCACACCCGTCCTGGAAGTACGCGACCTCTCGGTCACGTTCACCACCGAGGGCGGAACCGTCTCGGCGGTCGACCGGGTGAGCCTGGATCTCGCGTCCGGAGAGATCGTCGGGATGGTGGGCGAGTCGGGCTGCGGAAAGAGCGTCACCGCGATGAGCATCGCGGGCCTGCTGCCCGACAGCGCTCGGATCTCCGGCTCCGTGCGGCTGGAGGGAACCGAACTTGTCGGCGCCCGTGAGTCGGTGCTGCGCCGCGTCCGCGGCAAGGAGATCGCCTACATCTTTCAGGAGCCGATGACGTCGTTGAACCCGGTGCTCACCGTCGGGCGGCAGATCGGCGAGGTCCTCCAGGTACACGAGCGGATGTCCCGGCGGGCCGCCCGGGCCCGTGCGGTCGAGCTGCTCTCGCTCGTCGGAATCCCGTCCGCCGCGAAACGCGTCGACAACTACCCGCACCAGCTCTCCGGCGGCATGCGCCAGCGCGTGATGATAGCGATGGCGGTGGCCTGCGGCCCGAAGGTGCTGGTGGCCGACGAACCCACCACCGCCCTGGACGTCACGGTCCAGGCCGGCATCCTCCAGGTGCTCCGGGACCTGCGGGACCGGCTGGGCACGACCATCCTCGTCATCACGCACGACCTCGGTGTGATCGCCGACATCGCGGACCGCGTCGTCGTCATGTACGCCGGGCGGGTGGTGGAGCGGGCACAGGTCACCGACCTGTTCGCGCATCCGTACCACCGGTACACGGCCGGGCTCCTGGCAGCTTCACCGACGCCCGGCAAACATGCCGGTACCGAGCGACTGCAGGAGATTCCCGGTCTCGTGCCGGTCCTGTCGACTCAGCCCGACGCCTGCACCTTCGCGGACCGCTGCCCGGCCGCCGATGAACAGTGCCTCGACTCCGCCCCGCCCCTGGAGGTGGTGCGGACAGGGTCCGCGGTCCCGGTGACGGACCACCTCGCGGCATGTTGGCATCCCTGCCCGACGCCGCGGACGCAGCCCCAGGAGACAACCGCATGACGCCGCAACCGAACGCCCTCGAACTCGAGGACCTGGTGATGCACTTCGGGCCGGTACGCGCCGTGGACGGGGTGTCCCTCACGATCCCCAAGGGACGGGTCACGGCGCTGGTGGGGGAGAGCGGCTCGGGGAAGTCGACCGTGGGCCGGTGCGTGGTGCGGCTCGAAAAGCCCACCGCGGGCGTGGTCAGGATCGCCGGGACGGATGTCACGCACCTGACCCGGCGACAGCTACGCCGGCACCGGAGCGACGTGTCGATCGTCTTCCAGGACCCGGCCGGGTCGCTGGACCCGCGCATGCTGGTTGGCGAGATCGTGGCCGAGCCGTTGCGGCTGTCCGGTAGGCGGATCTCCCGGCGCGACCGGGAGGCCCGCGTCGCCACCGAGCTCGGCAGGGTGGGCCTGCGGGCGGAAGTGGCGCGCCGGTATCCCCACGAGCTCTCCGGCGGTCAACGCCAGCGGGTCAGCATCGCCCGGGCCCTGCTCTCCAAGCCCATGCTGCTCATCGCGGACGAACCCACCAGCGCACTCGACGTGTCCGTGCAGG
>NZ_QGGF01000450.1 GCF_003857015.1 Micromonospora globispora
GCGTACGGCCCGGCGGCGGGCCTCGGCGATCAGTGCCAGGCCCGCCGCCGAGGCGGTGCGCTCCGAGCCGGAGCGGCGCGCGCTGCTGCGCCGGGCGGCGGAGCTGGCCGGTTGAGCGCTCGCCGGCACCCATTGACGACATCAGGTCCGTAGGCTCCCGCCGGGCACGTGCCACCCTGAGGGCGACACAGTCCGGGACCGGCGGGAGCCTCGACGGCGTCAGGCGTTGGCGGGCATCTCCACGGAGAGCCAGATCGGCTGCCAGTCGGCCATCTCGTGGTAGCGGCGCAGCTCGGACAGGCCGGCCACCGATCCGCTCCAGGCCGCGTACGGCGGGTTGCCCTCGTCGAAGCCGCTCTGCACGAACGTCAGCCGGGTCTTCCCCTCGGACTCGGCCAGCTCCCAGGTGCTGACGCCGACCGGTCCCCAGTCGACGGACATCTTCCGCCCGGGCTCCAGGTCGATCACCTTCGCCGCCTCCCCGGACTCGAAGCCGCCCATGGCGTACCGGCCGCCGACCCAGGGTTCGATCCCGATCGGGTAGCCGAACCAGGCGCTGGCCTGCTCGGAGTCGGTCAACGACTGCCAGACGCGCTCGGTCGGGGCGTCGATCAGCACCTCGCCGCGCAGGTCCGCGGAGGTGAAGTCGGTCCGCGGCAGCAGCGGCCGCCCCTCCAGGTACGCGTTGAGGTTGGCCAGGGCCAGGCTCCAGAAGGTGTGCAGGACTCCCCGGACGGTGCTGCCGTCGAGCGCCTCGGCGAAGACGAAATGGCTCTGCCGCAGCGCCAGGATCGTGCTCTCACCCTCGGGCGTCCACTCGAACTCGGTGGTGGTCTCCACCCCGCCGAGCAGCCAGGCGAAGCGCAGTATGTGCTCGTCGACGTGGAGCAGCCGCTGGTGCGGCGCGTCGCCCTCGGGGGTGAAGCGGCCCCAGAACGCGTACCGGTGGGGCAGCTCGACCTCGGCGTGCTCGGCGAGCCAGGCGCGCAGCTCGGCCGGGTCGGTCAGGGCGCGGCGGACGGCCTCGGCCGGTGCGGCCAACCGGACGCGCAGGGTCAGCAGGTCACTCATGGTTCTCGCCTTTCGGGTAGCAGGCCACGGCGAGCTTGAAGGCGTCACCCTCGGCGCCGCCGTAGCGGGCGAACAGGTCCTGCAGCGTCGACTGCAGGTCGTGCAGGAACTCCTGGCGCCGCTCGGCGGGCACCCGGATCTCGCCGGAGACGCCGATCGACGGCAGCTCGGGCGCGCTGCGGTCGAGCGCCGCGACGTCGGCCTGGACCTCCTCCATCAGGTCGAGCAGGTGGCCGAGGCTCAGCTCGTCCTGCGCCCGGCGCAGCCCGCCGATCCGCCCGACCAGGCGCGGCGAGAGCCAGTACGACCGGGCGGCGGCCTGGTAGATGCCCTCGGTGATGCCCCGCACCCGGCGCTCGGCCACCTGCTCGACGAGCCCGGCCGCGACGAGCTGCTTGACGTGGTAGTAGACCCGCTGCGGCGTCTGCTCCAGCCGGCCGGCGACCTCGGTGCAGGTGCGCGGCTCGGCCAGCTGCCGCAGCACCTCGATGCGTTGCGGCTTGAGCAGGGTCTCGGCCTGCTCGCGCTCTTCCAGGTACAGGACGTCTCTCATGGCAAAATCAGTTTGTACGTACAAAACTTCTTTGTCAATGGGGTCGAGGAAAGGCCGCGCCGTCGCGGCGCGGCCTTTCGATCGGTCAGATCAGGGCGTCCAGTCGGGACGCAGCGGGTAACCGTTGACCCCGTCCGGGCCGTTGTGGGTGGCCACCACCTGGTGCAGCTGGATGCCGTTGCGCTCGAACGCCATCCGCGAGCCGGCCATGTAGAGGCCCCACACGCGGGCGGTGCCCGGGCCGACCTCGTTCACGCAGAAGTCCCAGTGCTCGACCAGGTTGCGACACCAGCCGGCCAGGGTCAGCGCGTAGTGCTGCCGGAGGTTCTCCTCGTGGTGCACCTCCAGGCCGGCGTCGTGGATCTCGCTGATCAGCCGCCCCGGCCCGGCCAGCTCACCGTCCGGGAAGACGTACCGGTCGATGAAGGCGCCGGAGCGGTGCGGAGCCCGGTTGTCCGCCCGGGTGATGCAGTGGTTCATCAGTCGGCCACCCGGCTTCAGCCGGTCCCGCAGCGCACCGAAGTACGCCGGGTAGTTGCGCACCCCGATGTGCTCGGTCAGGCCGATCGAGGAGATCGCGTCGAACCGCTCCCGCGGGGCGTCCCGGTAGTCCAGGTGCCGCACCTCGGCCAGCTCGCCCAGCCCTTCCCGCTCGATCGCCGCCTGCGCCCACTCCGCCTGCGCCCGGGACAGGGTCACGCCGAGCGCCTTGACGCCGTACTCCCGGGCGGCGTGCCGGACCATGCCGCCCCAGCCGCAGCCCACGTCGAGCAGCCGCATCCCGGGCTTGAGCGCCAGCTTGCCCGCGACCAGGTCGTACTTGGCCCTCTGGGCCTCCTCGAGCGTGTCGCGGGGGCTGTGGAAGACCGCGCAGGTGTACGTCATCGACGGGCCGAGCACCTTCTCGTAGAAGGCGTTCGAGACGTCGTAGTGGTGCGAGATCGCGTTGCTGTCCCGGGTGCGGGAGTGCCGCAGCCCGTTCATCACCCGCTTCCAGCGTGGCGCGGCCTCCTGCGGCGGAGGCGACGGCGGCATCAGCCGCTCCCAGCCGAGCCCCCGCACCAGGGTCAGCGCCTCACCCACCGACGGGATCCGCATCGGGACCTCGTCCTTGAGCACCCCCAGCGCCTCGTACGGGTCGCCCGGGTGCACGCCCTCCAGCCCGAGGTCACCGCTCACGTACGCCCGGGCCATGCCGAGGTCACCGGGGGCGGTGAGCAGGTACGACAGTCCTCGTTCGGAGCGGATCGACAGGGTGATTCCGGCGTCGGCCGGGCCGACGGCGCTGCCGTCGTACCCGGTGATGCGCACCGGCAGGTCGCCGGTGGTGACCGCGCGGATCACATCCGCCACGGTCAGGCTCGCGCGCCGGCCTCCCGCCGGCGGGTCGGCCGGGGCGCTCGTCGCCCCCTGTTCTCGGTCGGTCAGGCTCATTGTCTCGCTACCGCCTTCTCGTACAGTCCCGTGAGCCGGTGGTCCGGGTCGTAGCGGTCCTTCACGGCGCGCCAGCTCTCCCCGCCGTAGAGCCGGTCGAACGCCTCCCGGTCGTAGTACGCGTCGGAGTAGAGCGACTTGTGGCCGCCCGCCTCCGACACCGCGCGCTCGATCACCCGATTGACGTCGCCGTCGGCGGCACCGTCGGCGATCGGCACGCTCCCCCAGAAGCCGATGTTCACATAGCTCTCGCCCGGCTGGAGGGGATACAGCGGCCAGGACCCGGCCGATCCGGGCCCGGCCGGCTCGCGCAGCCGCAGCGGGCAGAGCCAGACCGGAGTCATCCCGACCGTGCCGGCGAACCAGCGCAGGAAGTCCGCGGTGCGGTCGAGCGGGATCTCGACGTCCTGCACCACCCGCTCCCGGGCCGGCAGGCCCCGCCAGCGGTCGACCCGGGCGGCCACCTGGTGCCGGTGCTCCAGTCGGACCAGCCGGTGGTAGAAGTCGCTGCGCCGGTACCGCGCCGGCCAGAGCCGGCGAACCACCGGATGCTGCACCCCGAACGCCGCCGAGCACCAGAACCAGTCGGTGTCCCAGCGCCAGAGATAGTCGTACGTGGTGAGCACGTCCCGGGTACGTCGGCGCAGCGACCGGTAGTAGATGTCCTGCCCGGTGTAGTCGCTGGGGGCCCGCTCCACCTCGTCGGTGAACGTACCCAGCACCAGGTACGCCTCGCCGGGGCTGAACATCACCCCGTCCATCGCGTCGACCGGGTCGCCGCCCCACTCCCCCTTCGCGATCACCTCGCCGATCGCGTCGGTCAGCTCCTCGAGCCGGGTGAACCGGATGTTGCGCAGGGCCACGTACCGGCGGACCGGCTGCAGCTCGATCCGCAGCCGGGTGGCGTACCCGAGGCTGCCCAGCGAGTTGGGGAAGGCGCGGAAGAGGTCGGCGCGCTCGCCCTCGGGACGGATGGTGAGGATCTCCCCGGCCCCGGTGAGCACGTCCATCTCCAGCACCGACTCGTGCGGCAGGCCGTTGCGGAACGAGGTGGACTCGATGCCCAGCCCGGTCACCGCGCCGCCCAGGGTGATGGTGCGCAACTGCGGCACCACCAGCGGCATCAGCCCGTGCGGCAGGGTGGCGTCGACCAGGTCCTCGTAGGTGCACATGCCCTGCACGTCGGCCGTTCGAGCGGCCGGGTCGACGTTGAGCACATGGGTGAGGCCGCTGACGTCCAGCCCGGGGGTGCGCGGTGCGGACCTCGGCCGGAACAGGTTGGACGTGCGCTTGGCCAGCCGTACGGGCTCGCCGGCGGGCACCGCGGTGTACGACCGCCGCAGCGCGTCCACCGCCCGCTCATGATCACGGACAGCGTGCATGAGATCACCTTACGCCTCGATCCATCGATTCGTGGGATGTCCACGGTGGCCATTTCGGGTCCGCTCGGGAGCCATCGGGTTACCGTGGCGGGCATGTCCTCCCCCGCGATCGCCGCCCTGGACGCCGCCGGCCTGCCGTACCGGGTGATCCGGCACGGCCCGGTCCGCAGCCTCGCCGAGGCGGCCACCGCCCGCGGCGTCGCGGTCCCCGACGTGGTCGAGACGATCGTGGTGCGCCGGGGCGAGGACGACCACCTCTTCGTGCTCACCCCCGGCGACCGGGTCATCTCCTGGCCCAAGCTGCGCAACCTGCTCGGGGTGAGCCGGCTGTCCATGCCGGACGCCGAGGCCGCCCGCGCGGCCACCGGCTACGAACGCGGCACCATCACCCCGTTCGGCTCCACCACCGCCTGGCCGGTGGTCGCCGACGAGCGGCTGCGCGGCCGGGAGATCACCCTCGGCGCCGGCGAGCACGGCGTGGCCGTCGCGGTCGACGCGGACGCCGCGATCGGCACGCTGGGCGCCACGGTCGCCGACGTCACCGACCCCGAGCCCGCCCGCTGACCGCTGGTCGGTGCGGCGCGGGCGGCATAGCGTGGGGACATGCCGAAAGCAGTCTGGAACGACCTGGTCGTGGCCGAGAGCGACGACACCGTGGTGGTCGAGGGCAACCACTACTTCCCACGCTCCGCGCTGCGGGAGGACCTGATCCGCGACTCCGCCACGCACACGTTCTGCCCGTGGAAGGGCACCGCGTCGTACTACAGCCTGGAGCACGACGGCAGGACCAGCGCCGACGCCGTCTGGTACTACCCGGAACCGAAGCCGGACGCGGAGATGGTGCGCGACCGGGTGGCGTTCTGGAAGGACGTCCGGGTCGTCGACTGAGTCACCCGGCACCAGGGCGGCTGGCCATCGACGGTCACCGTGGGCCAGGATGCCCCCATGTCCGACCCCGAGATGCGTACCGATCCGCCCGGCACCGTGTACGGCGCCCGCCGTACGGTCCGTCCCGGCCTGCCCCGGGACCCGCTGATGCGGACCGCGCTGGCGGTCGCGCTGTTCGGCGTACTGCTCGGGGTGCTCTTCGCCAGCGGCGTGCTGACCGGCGGCTCGGTGCTCGGCGCGACCGAGGTGGGCTCGGCGGCCGGCGGGGTGGG